>DCXP01000003.1 GCA_002327725.1 Proteobacteria bacterium UBA2133 | reverse complement strand
CCCTCGGCAAGTTTTCCCACGCTGACAGCATCCTCGCCCTCCACCATGACCCGTATCACCGGTTCCGTACCGGAGGCTCGCAGGACCACCCGTCCCCGCTCGCCCAGTTCACGCTCACAGGAGGTTACCGAGTCCGTGATTCGCGGGTGGGACAGCAGTTCTGCTGGTGTTGCGTGCTCGACCGAAACATTGATTAATTTCTGGGGAAATATCTGCAGGCCGTTGACCAGATCTGCCAGCGCCGTACCGGTCAACTGCATAACCTCAAGCACCGCAAGCGCTGCCACCAGACCGTCGCCCGTTGTGGTTCGATCCAGCGACAGAATATGTCCCGAAGTTTCTCCGCCGAGAAACCATTGCCGTGTCAAGAGCTCCTCCAGCACATACCGGTCTCCCACCTTGGCCCTGACAAATTCAATCCCCTTCGTTCGGCACGCAAGCTCGACACCCAGATTCGTCATCTGCGTGCCTACCACGCCCTTGCAATCGCCGAGCTGGTGACGATGCTGACTCAGTACGAACAAGATGCCGTCGCCGTCGACCAGGCGTCCCTGAGCATCCGCGAGTACGACCCGGTCGGCATCCCCATCAAAGGCGATCCCGATATTAGCGCCGGATTCACGAACCAGACTGCAGATCGTGTCCGGATACATTGAACCCCCGTCCCGGTTGATGTTAAAGCCATCAGGTTCAATTCCGGTACAGACCACTTCGGCTCCCAGTTCGCGCAGCACCAGGGGTCCTACCTGATAGGCGGCGCCGTTAGCGCAATCCACTGCGATCCTGAGCCCATCGAGCCTGACCCCGGGAGGGAGCGTGCTGCGGCAGTGCTCGGAATAACGGGGCAAAGCATCGATCAGCCGTTCTGCTTTGCCGAGCGCTTCCGGCGCCACCGTGGTCATCGGTTCAGACATCAGGTCCTCGATCGCGGCTTCGGTTTCGTCATCAAGCTTCCTGCCGGACTCGGAGAAAAACTTGATGCCGTTGTCGTGATACGGGTTATGGGACGCGCTGATCACAATGCCGCCGCATGCTCCTACCTGGTGGGTCAGGTGCGCGATCCCCGGCGTCGGTAGCGGACCCGTCAGGGCAATGTCCACCCCGGCAGCACTGAGGCCCGCCTCCAGGGCAGACTCCAGAAGATAGCCCGAGATCCGGGTATCCTTGCCGATAATGACTCGCCCGCGCGCATGGCCGGCGCCGAGCACGCGGCCTGCGGCCCAGCCCAGATGCAGCACCTCGGCCGGTGTCACGGGTGACGCACCGACTCTCCCTCGAACACCGTCTGTTCCGAAATAGCCTCGCTTCCTCATCGGCTCAGTTTACCGACTGAGGCGGCATAACTTCCAGCCTGCGCCTGGCATCCATCAGTCTTCGGGTGGCCGGTACGTTATGCACCCTGACGAGCTTCGCCCCCTGCTCAACGGCGAGCACCGCAAGCAGCGCACTTAACTGATCAAGAATTTCACCTGAGTCGACCTGGACCAGGGCGCGAACAAAGGCCTTGCGGGAAACCCCGATAAGCAAAGACGCGCCGAGGTTCGCAAAACGCGCCAGTTCGCCCATCAGGGCATGGTTATGTTCGCGGGTCTTGCCAAATCCGAAACCGGGGTCCACGACCAGTCGAGCACGATCGATACCGGCATCCAGGCAGACTTCGATACGGGCTTTCAGAAACTGCTCAATTTCGGCACCTACATCGTCATAACGCGGCGTTTTCTGCATGCTGGCAGGCGTTCCCTGCATATGCATGAGACAGATGGGAACCTCGAGTTGGGCCGCTACCTCAAGCGCACCCGGCCTTTGTAGTGCATAGATATCGTTGACCATACTGGCGCCCGCACCGACTGCGGCTTCCATGACCTCGGGCTTGCTGGTATCTACCGACACCGTGATGCCTTCGCCGGCTAAAGTTGAGATGACCGGGACCACACGCTCGATCTCCTGCCTGGCCGGCACAGCCTGGGCACCCGGACGCGTTGACTCCCCCCCGATATCAACGATATCGGCACCCTCTATTGCCATTCGGCGGCCGTGCGCAATAGCCGAACCGGTGGAATCGAACTGACCGCCGTCGGAAAAGGAATCCGGCGTAACGTTGATGATCCCCATGATCTGGGGATTGTGATTCACAGGCAAACGAAGCATCCGGCCACAACCCGGGCCGCAGGCCCGACGCCCAGCGTCAGGCAGAGTCGCTCGCGGGAGAGTCCATGCTCGGCTTGATGTCGGGGCGCTCCGACTGCTCACCGCCATCGCCACTTGACCGGTCTCCGCTGTCTCCGTCCCCCGGCGTGGGCGGACGGGGCGTCTCGCCTTTCATGATCTGATCAATCTGGTCAGATTCAAGCGTCTCCCAATCCATCAGGGCGTGCGCCATGGCCTCTATGATTTCCTTGCGCGACGCGATAATCTGCCGGGCACGATCATATTGTTCCTCGATAATGCGGCTGACTTCCTGGTCAACCTGTTCCGCAGTCGCATTACTGATGTTCCGGTGCGTTGTCATGTCCCGGCCGAGGAACACTTCCGATTCGTTGTCGCCATAGACTCTGGGGCCGAGGTGGTCGCTCATACCCCAGCGCTGGACCATCTTCTGCGCCAGGTTGGTCGCCTGCTCAAAATCGTTTGCCGCGCCGGTGGTCATCTGGTCCATGAACACTTCCTCGGCAATCCGCCCACCCATCAGGACTGCGATACGGGCGAGCAGGTGCTCTCGGTTATGACTGTAGCGGTCTTCTTCCGGCAACTGCATCGTGACACCCAGTGCCCGACCTCTCGGGATGATGGTGACCTTGTGGACCGGATCGGTACGATCCGCGAGTACCTTGGCGACGACGGTGTGCCCGGATTCATGGTACGCGGTATTCAGCCGCTCCTCTTCCGGCATCACAATGGAGCGCCGCTCGACGCCCATGATGACCTTGTCTTTCGCGAGTTCGAACTGCTCCATCGACACTTTGCGCCGGCCGCCGCGGGCGGCAAAGAGTGCCGCCTCGTTAACGAGGTTGGCAAGATCCGCACCCGAGAATCCCGGCGTGCCCCGCGCGATGATGGCAGCATCTACATCACTATCCACCGGGACCTTGCGCATGTGGACTTTCAGGATCGCCTCACGTCCGCGAATGTCAGGCAATGGCACATGAACCTGGCGGTCAAACCGGCCGGGGCGCAGCAACGCCGGATCCAACACGTCGGGCCGGTTTGTCGCCGCAATTACGATGACGCCCTCGTTGCCGTCAAAGCCGTCCATCTCGACCAGTAACTGGTTCAGCGTTTGTTCACGCTCGTCATGACCGCCGCCGAGTCCGGCCCCACGCTGGCGTCCGACAGCATCGATTTCATCGATAAAAATGATGCAGGGCGCGTTCTTCTTCGCCTGATCAAACATGTCCCGAACCCGCGAGGCGCCGACACCGACGAACATCTCTACAAAATCCGATCCCGAGATCGTGAAAAACGGCACCTTGGCTTCCCCGGCAATCGCCCGGGCCAGCAGGGTCTTGCCGGTTCCGGGGCTGCCTGTCATCAGCACACCGCGCGGAATTCGTCCCCCCAGTTTCTGGAACCGCGACGGATCCTGAAGGAATTCGACCAGCTCGCCTACCTCTTCCTTGGCTTCATCAACGCCTGCGACATCCTCGAAGGTCACATTGTTCTTGTCTTCCGTCAGCATCCGTGCCTTGCTTTTGCCAAAACTCAGCGCGCCACGGCCACCACCGCCCTGCATCTGACGCATGAAAAATATCCAGACGCCGATGAGCAGCAACAGCGGGAACCAGCTGATGAATATCTGCATCAGTAATGAAGGCTGTTCCTCTTTCTGCGCCTTGATGACGATATCGGCCTTCAGAAGATCATTGACCAGCCCGGGGTCACCGGGCGAGTAGGTGACATAACGCTCACCGTTGCGACCCCGGATATAGATCGTTGCGCCATCGATGGTCACCTGTTCGATCGACCCCCGCTCCACTTCGTCGAGGAAGACGGAGTAATCAATCTCCTGACCGGAACGGTTCTGCTCAGGCGCAAAGTTGTTAAACACCGCCATCAGCACCATGGCGATTACCAGCCAGAGCACGAGATTCTTCGTAAGATTATTCATAAGTCATAGATGATGACACTTCAATCAACGATCAGTCCTGAAAAAAGCAGAACAAAGCACAGGAATAAAGAGATTCTGAGAGTTTTTGCCCCGAAACACAAACACAGGCGCCATATTAACAACCGGCCCTGGTGAGCGGCTGGCGCGCCACAAGGTAGGCTTCGGTGCTCTTTGCGCGCGAGGCGTCGGGCTTTCTGACACGGCTGGCATGAAAGAAACTTTCTACAGTGCGGCGCAGGGTGTGCGCCTGCGACCCCTCAAAGAACTTGGTCACCAGAACGCCTTTGCGGCCCAGTTGCTGGCTGGCAAACTGGACCACGGCCAGAACAAGCCCTTCCATCGCGGTTTGGTCAATGCTCGCCACACCGGTAAGGTTGGGGGCTAAATCAGAAATTACAAGGTCTACGGGACGTCCGCCAAGCGCTTCGTTGAGGATCGTAACGGTGCCGGGATCCATAAAATCCCCGGTGATCTGCTCGACCCCGGGGACGGGGTCCATTGCCAATCGGTCAAGCGCAATTACCGAGCCCGTCGGGCCGACCCGAGAAGCCGCATATTGGCTCCAACTGCCTGGGGCAGCGCCAAGATCCACCACCGACATACCCGGGCGCAGCAGTCTCTCCTTCTGGTCCAGTTGCTCGAGCTTGAACGCCGCCCGGGAACGATAAGCCCCTGCTCTCGCCTTTCGGACATAGGGGTCTTTCCGTTGACGCTCAACCCAGCTTCTGCTTCGGGAAGCCCGTTTAGAACTCATCAGACCTCAATGGTATGCTGTATCCCGGAATTCTGGTTACCCGTCCAAATCTTTATGAACCTGAGCGGCAAACAACTCAATCACCTTCGGGCACTCGCCCATCACTTAAAGCCCGTGGTGACCGTCGGCGCTGCCGGTGCCACCCCGGCCGTGGCGTCTGAACTTGAAAACGCGCTTACAAGTCATGAACTGGTAAAAATCCGGCTGCCGTCTCTGTCAAAAAGTGAAAAACGGAGCCTGCTCGATCACTTGTGCTCGATGACCGAGTCGGCCCCGGTGCAGTTGATCGGCCGGGTCGGGGTGGCCTTTCGCAGTTCGCCGGCCGGCCTGATCCAACTGCCCTAGGCATTTTAACTGGGATCCGTTCCGGCTATGTGTTTTGTCGCCGCCGCGCTTGGGGTTCACCCTGAGTTTCCGTTGATCGTTGCGGCCAATCGCGACGAGTATTTTGTCCGCCCCACGCAGTCACTGACGCGCTGGCCAGGATCACCCGCTATCGTCGCGGGGCGCGACCTCACCGGCGGTGGTACATGGCTTGGTCTCTCGGAAGATGGCCGCTTCGCGGCCTTGACCAATTGCCGCACAGAAACCGTCTCATCAAAACCGGGCGCACTGTCGAGAGGCGCGATCGTGCGGGACTTCCTTCTCGGCCGCCGTCATGTTGTCGACGCGGTGGCGAACGGGACTCTTGCCAAGCAGTCAGGTTACGGGGGCTTTAATCTGATTGCGGGAACCGTCAATCAGATATCCATTCTGAGCAACGCGACGGAAACCTTCTCCCAGGCAACCGCCGGCTGCTTCGTCCTCAGCAATATCCCACCCCAGGATGAATGGCCCAAAATCCGGGTTGGCCGTGTGCGCTTTTCAGAAACGATCGCACTGGCCGCTGATTTTGAGGCGCTGAAAAACAGGTTATTTTCGCTGCTCGCTGACCCACAGCCCGTGCAAGGGTCCACCGGTTCCTCTAAAGGTGAAAGCCTGTCCGAGATGGTCGGAAAAGTGATCTTTGTGAGCGGCGCTGATTATGGCACCCGGGCCAGCAGTGTCATCCTGGTTAATCGCGAGAAACAGGCGCACTTTTTCGAGAGAACCTTCGACAACAAAGGATGCTGCGACGGTGAGAGCGCCGTACGCCTTGGATTGATATCCCGAAACTGAGGCTCGTCAAAAAAAGCTCGTTAATGGGTTTGCATCAACGCGTTCGCCGCTGCCGCCAATTTTTTCCGGCCGAAAAAAAGATGCCATTTGCGCCCGCCATGCTCATGAAAGAGGTAAGCCGAGCGCACACCCGCTAACAGCACTGCCCGGACCGTCGACACAGTATTATCATTCTTAAGATACTGCTGGTCACCGCGAACCATGATCTTCTGCGAGAGTGTGCTGACCGTAGCAGCATAAATCTCAGCAAAGGCCCTAACGGTATCAAGTGAGACCGGATCTTGAGAAATCGGATCATCCCGGAGTTGGACCAGAAGAGACCGCAGATCGCTGGCAACCCCGTCGTCACGGCGAAGCCGTTTTTGAAGCGCAATCAGCGCGATGGTGTACCCTAATCTTTCGATCGCCGCGGGGTCTGGCTGCTGCCAACCCAAGTCCGGCAAACCGGCATAGACGCCTTCAATTCCGCCAAGGGCAACATCAACCTCAGTCTCATTGAGGCTCAGGATACTGCTGAGCGCACATCTCAAGGGTTCCGGCTGTGCATGCCCACGGCGAGCGAGCTCCTGGGCAAGCATGGCACACTGGCAGACGCCCGCCAGCGCCAGTATCCGCTGCTCAAGATCGTTCCGTACTTCGGCCACCACAAGCGACGAGTCCCACTACCCGGGCACAGTCAATCGACCTGTTCTACAGAGTATGCAGAGAATCATCGATTCTCTGGCGAACCTCGTGCGCAACCTGCAGCGCGCGCACCCCCGCCTCGCCACCGACTACCGGGTCCCGGCCGGTGCGGACGCAATCGGCAAAATCCGCAAGCTCAGCATCGAGCGGCGCGCGTGGCGTAACTTGAAGTGATTCCGTGACAATGGGCGCGAACCCGCCCTCCTGGGGGCGCGGCCCGGGCCGGGCAACATCAATCTGCTGGTCTTCAAAATTGAGCGCGAGGTAACATGACTCGGCAAAGATCCGGATTCTGCGGACCCTCCTGGAGGAGATGCGGCTTGCGGTCACGTTGACAATCGCCCCGTTGTCAAATTCCAGGCGCGCATTGGCAATATCGACATGATCAGTGACTACCCTTGCCCCCACCGCTGATACGTAACGAAGCTCTGAGGGAACAAGCGACAGCACAATATCGATATCATGGATCATCAGATCTGTAACGACGTCGACATCCGTCGCGCGGTCTACAAACTCACCCAGTCGATGGACTTCAATAAATCGTGGTCGATCCAGTTCGGCGGCGAGTCTGACCACACCCGCATTGAAACGCTCGAGATGACCTATCTGCAGGAGCGTGCCGGTTTGGCGCGCCAGGTCGACGATCGCTTGGGCATCGCCAAGGGTGTGCGCTACGGGTTTTTCCAGGAGCACCGGGATACGTTTTTCCAGAAACGGTTCTGCAATCTCGCGGTGCACGGAGGTCGGCACCACGACACTGACCGCATCCACGCTATCCAGCATCTGCTCGACATCACGAATAAACGTGCAACCACACTCACTGGCAATGCGCTCACCTGCCTCGACATCTGTATCCATCACCCCGCTCAGGGTGACATCCGGCATCCGCTGATAGATCTGGGCATGGATAGAACCGAGATACCCCACGCCTACGACACCGACTTTTAGTTTTTGTTCAGTCATCAAAACATTCGCGTTGCAGATGCCGAAGGTTCCCCCACCCAACGATCACCCGTCTATAAATCCAGGATTTCTCGAGCGGACTTGGTTCACACAGTTTCATCGGTTATGGCAGAATGATCGGGGTCAACGGCACGCGGCTGTGCCCGTCAACGCTCGCGTAAGCGTCACATTATCGCTCAACGCCAACCTGGGCAAGTCCCACGATCCATTTATCATGAGCACTGCTATTGATTTTCGAAGCGACACCGTAACACGTCCCTCACCGGGAATGCGCCAGGCGATGGCCGATGCACCGGTTGGGGATGATGTCTTCGGCGACGACCCGACCGTGCATCGACTGCAAGCGAAAGCCGCACAATTGCTTGGACAGGAAGCCGGGCTTTTCGTTACCAGTGGTACCCAGGGCAATCTGCTTGCGATTCTGACGCACTGCCAGCGGGGCGAGGAATATATCGCTGGCAGCAAGGCCCACGCCTATCTTGAAGAGGCTGGTGGCGGCGCCGTGCTGGCCAGCGTTCAGCCACAGCCGGTGGAGAACCAGGCCGACGGCACCCTTGACCTCGCATCCGTTCGTGCCGCGATAAAACCGGATGACTTTCACTTCGCAATAACCCGGCTTTTCTGTCTTGAAAACACCTTCTTCGGCACGCCCTTGCCGATGGATTATCTTTGTGATGCCAAAGACTTGGCGAGCGAACACCAACTGCGGTTTCATCTCGACGGTGCCCGGATATTTAATGCAGCAGTGCGCTGTGGCATTGCTCCGAGCACCATCGGCGGGATGTTCGACTCGGTGTCAGCCTGTCTGTCCAAAGGGCTCGGCGCGCCCATAGGGAGCGTGTTAACGGGCTCCCGTGACTTCATCCGCAGGGCGCGACGTTGGCGAAAGATGCTCGGCGGAGGCACCCGGCAGGTGGGCATCCTTGCAGCCGCCGGACTGTATGCGCTTGAACACAATATCGAGCGCCTCGAAGAAGACCACGAGCATGCCATGCTCCTTGCCGATGGTCTGGCGGAGATCGAAGAACTGGAGATTCAGAAAACCGCCCAACGCACCAACATGGTATTTGCCTCCATGTCGGAACACCGCCTGGAGGGCCTTGCCCGGTTCATGCAGGAACGCGGGATACTGATCACAGCAGATGAGAATCCGGTTCGACTGGTCACCCACCTGGACATCGATCAGGCCGGCCTCAACGCCGCCGTCGACGCCTTCAAAGACTATTTCCACAAAGGCGCTTAAGCGCGAGGCAAAATAAAGTGGTTTAGGCGGCTTTGTGACTCTGGCCGACATCGCTGCGGAATTTAGCTTCTAGTATTTCAAGCTCCTGCATGGCTTTTTCGAACGCCTCCGCCCGCACCGGACCATAACCCCGGACCTGCAGCGGCCACTTGGCAATATCTAGGGCGGCGGCGGCGTTATCCCGGTTTATCCCGAATTCCCCGAAAAGATCCAAGGTCCTTTCGAAGGCAGCCCGTACCCGCCGATTGAGCTGACGCTCGTTGCTGTAACGGAAAGGATCGCACCATCTTCCCCGCATCCACCTTAACGCACTGAGGATGCGAAAGGCGGCAAATATCCATGGCCCGAAACTGCGCATCACGGGACGTCCGGTATCGGGATCCATGCGCGAAAGCAGCGGTGGTGCAAGATGCACCCGTAACTTGACGTTATCCTCAAACTCGCGGTCGAGCGATTGACGGAAATGCGGCTCACTATAGAGTCTCGCCACCTCGTACTCGTCTTTTTCATACAGCACCCGAAACCCGCTTTCAATGAGCACGGGAACAAGTGTTGGCGCCAACGCTTCGTCGATGCACTCGCGCGCTGTCGTTATCCATGCCGACAAGCTGGCGGCAGTGCGGGGCCCATGTGATCGTCGCAACAGATCCATACGCCGTTCCAGCAGGACCTGCTCCGACTCGTTTTCTGCAGGCCGGGCGGGAGGCAACCCGTTGCCAAGCAGGGTATCGCCCGCTTTCGGGTCTGCACTGACCCGCCGTCCGAGGCGAAAGGCGTTGATATTGACATCGACATTACGCCCATTGAGCTCAATAGCCTTTTCAATGGCCACGCCAGGCACGGGCAGCGCACCCAATTGGTACGCACAACCCAGCATGATCATATTGGCGCTCAGCGTGTCGCCAAAAGCGGATTTCGCCAGCGCAGTCGCCGGTACCGCGCGTAACTCACCACCGGCCTTACCGATAGCCTCAAGAAGTTCATCCAGCGGGAATCTCTGGTCAGGTTGGTGAATGAACTCGCCCGACATCATCCGGTGGGTATTGATCACTGATCTGGTGTTTTTGCTGACCTTCATCCGGGTCTCCTCGGCAGCAGCGGTTACCACATCGCAGCCCAGCAGAAGATCTGCACCGCCATCGGCAACATGCGTCGCGGTAATCTCATCGGGGTGAGCCGTCAGGATAATATGGCTCGTCACGGCTCCGCCCTTTTGCGCAAGCCCTGCCATATCCAGAACAGAACAGCCCATCTTGGCGATGTGTGCCGCCATGCCAATGATGGCACCGATGGTGACGACACCGGTGCCGCCCACACCCGTCAGGGCGATACAGTATGGACGATCTATTCGGGTATCGATGGGATCGGCGATAGCCGACTCATCAGGAGATACCGGCTGGGCCTTTGGGGTCGCCATCTTTCGTTGCCCGCCAATGACGGAGGCGAAACTCGGGCAGAACCCCTTGTTGCATGAATAATCAAGATTACAGGCGGACTGATCGATTGCACGTTTGCGCCCGAGATCCGTTTCTACAGGAACCAAAGCGACACAGTTTGACTGCTCACCACAGTCACCGCAGCCCTCGCAAACGGCTTCGTTTATAAACAGCCGCTCGTTCGGCGTTTCCATCAGACCCCGTCGACGCCGACGGCGTTTTTCCGCAGCACAGGTCTGGTCATAAATGATCACCGAGGTACCCGGGACCTCACGCATCTCGCGCTGCACCCGCGCCAGCAGATTACGGTGATAAATCTTCACCCCGGGTGCCCAGCCAGCATCCCGCGGATACTTGTCCGGGTCATCGGTGACAACGGCAATTTGGGTAACGCCCTCTGCATGGACCTGCCGGGAAATGCGCATCACGTCCATCGGCCCGTCCACCGATTGTCCGCCCGTCATGGCCACCGCATCGTTATACAGAATCTTGTAGGTGATATTGACCTTCGCGCCGACACAGGCCCGGACCGCGAGGAGCCCGGAATGGAAATAGGTGCCGTCACCGATGTTCTGAAATACGTGCCCGGTACTGCTGAAGGGACTCTCGCCGATCCAGCTCGCTCCCTCCCCGCCCATCTGGGTGAAGGTCGCCGTCTCACGGTCCATCCACTGCGCCATGTAATGACAGCCAATCCCGGCAAGCGCCCTCGAACCCTCCGGTACCACCGTGGACGTATTGTGCGGACACCCCGCACAAAAATACGGAACCCGCCGCATCGGAGCCTCTTTTTGGTTCGACTTTTCAGCGCGGGTGCGAAGGCTCTGAAGCGCCGCCGCCAGCGCTTCGTCGCGGGTGATGTCGACCAGGCGCTCACCGACCGCCATCGCGATTTGTGCGGCGTCCAATCGACCATAAGCCTGAAAAAGCGGCGCACCGGTCTCGTCGGTTTTGCCGATAACCTCGGGCGCTTTGGCTGCACCATACAAAATGTTACGGACCTGATCCTCCATGAGCCCCCGCTTCTCCTCTACCAGGATCAGCTTATGGGTGTCTTTGGCAAAGTTCCTGAGGCCGCCCGGCTCAAGCGGCCACGGCATACCGACCTTGTAGAGTTTGACCCCCAGTGTTTTTGCCCGGTTCTCATCGATGCCGAGCTCAAGTAGCGCTCTTCTTACATCGAGGTAGGATTTACCTGTCGAGATGACACCGAGGGGTGCCTTAGCACCACCCAGCACCTGGCGATCGATCGGGTTACGCCTTAAAAATGCTGCCACCGCGGGCAGTTTGAACTGGTGCAGCCTTGCTTCCTGAGCCTGGGGCGTATCGGGCCAGCGAAAATTGACCCCGCCTTCAGGCATCAGAAAATCTTCCGGGAACTGCGTCGAGACACGGCCCGGACTGGTCGTGACCGAAGCCGAGGCCTCAACCGTGTCGTGCACACTCTTAAGGCCAACCCAGCAGCCTGAATACCGGGACAACGCCCAGCCATAAAGACCGAAATCGAGTATGTCCTGAACCCCCGCCGGGTTCAGAATCGGGATAAAGGTATTGACGAGCGAGTATTCACTCTGGTGGGCCGTCGTCGACGACTCACAGGCGTGGTCGTCACCCATCAGCACCAGTACCCCGCCATTCGCACTGGTGCCGGCAAGGTTGCCGTGTCGCAGCGGGTCGCCGGAGCGGTCGACACCGGGGCCCTTGGCGTACCACATCGAAAATACACCGTCAAAGAGGCCATCGCCCCGCCATCCCGCCTGCTGGGTTCCCCAGACCGCGGTCGCTGCGAGATCCTCGTTCACTGCGGCAAGAAAACGGACATCACAAGCCTCAAGCTCGTCGCCCGCAAGCGCCAGCTGCTGATCCAGCGCACCCAACGGAGAACCGCGGTAACCGGTGACATAACCGGCTGTGCGAAGTCCGGCCCGGCGGTCTGCATCACTTTGCAGCATAGGGAGCCGGACGAGGGCCTGAATCCCGGTGACAAAAATCTGCCCCGACTTGAGAAGATATTTATCCTCCAGCGAGACTTGTCTGAGTTCGGTCATTGGGCAGTTTCGGCAGGTTATCTCGACCGGCGACGTCGTACGCGCGAGATGCTACCAGACTCTGTTCCGGGGGTTGTTAAAAACTCCGCCACGTCTCAAAAAGTAAACAAAATACTGTGTTTGCGGTCAGGTTATATGGTGGTATATTCCCGCGCACAGAGATGGGGGGCGGTATGGATAGAGCAGGCTACCAGATCGACTCGACTGTGGTTCGTCGCTTCGGTTTCCTCTTGCTTCGGGATTTCACGATGATGGCCTTCGTGGCCGCAGTGGAGCCCTTGCGCACTGCCAATCGCGCTGCAGAAACCGAGTTGTACCAGTTTCCACTGTTCACCCTGGATGGTGAACCCGGGCAGGCCAGCAACGGCCTCAGCCTGAGCCCTGTCCGCCAACTTACCGGCAAAGAGCCGCTCGACGCACTCTTTATCTGCGCCGGAACAGACCTTCACTCGGTAAACCCCGAACTGCTGGCGGACAAGCTCAAGCCATTCATCAAGAGAGGTGTCGCGATCGGTGGCATCTGTACCGCCAGCTACCAGTTGGCCCGGGCAGGTCTTCTCGATGGTTATCGATGCACGCTGCACTGGGAGAACATCCCCGACATGCATGACGAGTTCCCCCATCTGGTCGTATCGTCAGGACTCTTCGAGCTCGACCGGGACCGGTATACCTGCTCCGGCGGGACTGCGCCGATTGACATGATGCTGACCCTCATTGCGTGGGAGCGTGGCCGTGCCCTCTCGGACCGGATTTCAGAAGGTCTGCTGTGTGAGCGAATTCGTGACGGTTCTGACCGCCAGCGCATGCCGCTGCGGATGCGTTTGGGCTCAAGCCAGCCTAAGCTGGTAGAAGCGGTTGAACTCATGGAGTCCAATATCGAGGAACCCATGACCCTCGATGAACTGGCGACACATGTGGGCATCTCGCGCCGTCAGCTGGAGCGGCTATTTCAGAAACATCTGCAGTGCGTGCCCACACGCTACTACCTTGAGATTCGCCTGCGTCGTGCCCGGGCGCTGCTGCTGCGAAGTCCCCGTTCCATTGTCGACATCGCTTTTGCCTGCGGCTTTGTCTCTGCACCGCATTTCAGCAAGTGTTACCGTGACTTCTTCGGCATCCCCCCTCGGGAGGAACGCCTTCCCAGGGTCAACCCCGCTGCCTTATCGGCTGTCGACCTGAACTTCGCGCCCGGCAGTGACTCACCGGTGACAGACCTTGAGGAGCCTGTTCAGGGGCAGGCCGGCATCGCCTCCTGATCGACCGACCGGATTTCTGCAAAGAACCTCTCCAGTAGCGCAGCGCATTCCTCCTTCAAAACACCAGCGGTAAGCTGGCACTGGTGGTTGGCGAGCGGTGTCTGAAGCAGGTTCGCCGTACTGCCGGCGGCGCCTGCTTTTTCATCAAATGCTCCGAAGACCACACGCTCGACCCGCGCCTGGATAATCGCGCCAGCGCACATCAGACAGGGCTCAAGTGTGACGTAGAGTGTGGTCCCGCAAAGGCGGTAGTTCTTGAGATTGCGCGCGGCATTTCGGAGCGCAACGATCTCGGCATGGGCGGTCGGATCATGCGCCCCTGATGGCTGGTTGTGACCAGCGCCGACGAGTTCGCCATCCCGCACAACCACCGCCCCCACCGGCACTTCATCGGCAACAGCCGCACGGCCTGCCTGCACCAAGGCCTCACGCATCCATCGTTCGTCCTTCGCGACCACGCTGGAGTGATCTTGCATCCTCAATCGCCAGCCTCAATCTGTGCGCTCATCGAATATCTCCCACGATGGGAGTCTCAGGGTATCACACAGTATCTCCCGCAACCCGGCGTGCTGGCCGCGCAGGCGCATCAATCGTACCGCGATACGCACGCCATGCCGCATGACCGATCAGCGGGAGCAGAGCCGCAAAGGCAGGCCGTGCCGTCGCAAACCGCGGAATCACGCCTATGACAATGATGCCGGCCCGGACGAACATCGGTTTTTGTTTGGCAATACCGCATTGCCGCTGCTGATGACTGCCGTGATTGAATCCGTCCTACGGTCAAGCAGCATCGGCAAGGAGAAGGCGCTGACCGCTAACACGACTGCAGCAAACAGTGCGCCTACTACGCTGCCCACAGCGGAAACGGAATCAGGGCCTGCCTGCCACCCGCTTCTTCCGACGGGAAGAAGATGTGCACCGACAGTTTGCTCGTGGCGTTTCGTCGGCGGAACTACTCCGGTGCGCCACCCAAGGTGCGCGGGCCTTCGCCACCCAAGCGGGTCGCCAGATAGCCAATGATCATGCCGATTATTGCACCTTCGGCGACGAGCCAGAATGGAGAGGAAAAGGTTTCACCCAGGGCCCACTGGGCAACCATAGCCTGC
Source organism: Proteobacteria bacterium UBA2133 (assembly GCA_002327725.1). Classification (GTDB taxonomy): domain Bacteria; phylum Pseudomonadota; class Gammaproteobacteria; order Arenicellales; family UBA868; genus UBA868. The sequence continues at coordinate 35,562 of DCXP01000003.1, read as the reverse complement.
AGATCGTCATAAATAAAGAGCACCAGAACAAAATTCATCCACGCGCCGATCATAGGGGCCCGGAACCACCAGGGCATTGGCAGTGAGAGAACCGGATGCCAGGTGAAAACGCCAAACACGCCGATAATGGCGCCAACAGTCGTATACCAGAGCAAAATGGCCCATTGGAACATTCTGCTGACCTCGGGCGCAATCAACGGCAGCGCAATAAAACCGATCAGGCCGAACAGCAAGCCGATACCCTTCCCAACCGCGATACGGGTAACGAGAGAGGGCTTAGCAAAAACGCTTGGGCTTGACTGACTCATCTCAAATTCGGCCCCGCATCAGCGGAACGACCATCACGAGCGGGAAGCAGCTTCCCGTTCTGCTCGCAGGCCTGGATACAATAAATCTCCCTATGATCTCCTTCGCGAACAGTCCTATGTTACTCCCACTCAATGGTCGCGGGCGGTTTTCCGGAGATATCGTAGACCACCCGGGAAATCCCCTGAACCTCGTTGATAATCCGGCGACTCACCCGATCCAGGAAATCGTAAGGGAGTTCTGCCCATCGTGCGGTCATGAAATCGACCGTTTCCACCGCACGAAGCGCAATAACATATTCATAAGCGCGGTTATCGCCGACCACCCCGACCGATTTCACCGGCAGGAATACCGCGAACGCCTGACTGACTTTCTTGTAGAGCTCTTCACTCCGAAGTTCCGAGATAAAAATGTGATCAGCCTGGCGCAGCAGGTCGGCGTACTCTTTTTTCACCCCGCCCAGAATCCGAACGCCAAGTCCCGGACCAGGAAACGGATGCCGAAATATCATCTCTTCGGGTAGGCCGAGTTCAAGACCGATCCTGCGGACCTCATCCTTGAAAAGGTCCCGCAGCGGCTCCACCAGGCCCAGTTTCATTTCATCCGGCAGGCCGCCAACGTTATGGTGTGATTTGATGACCTTTGCCTTTCCCGAGGCAGCCCCGGCCGATTCGATGACGTCGGGGTAGATGGTGCCCTGTGCCAACCACTTTACACCGGGAATACTCGTCGCCTCATGATTGAATACATCAATAAAGGCGCGGCCGATGATCTTGCGTTTTTCTTCCGGGTCAGCAACTCCTTCAAGGTCCGATAGGAAACGCTCCTCGGCATCAACCCGCAGCACCTTCACCCCCATATTCTGGGCAAAGGTTCGCATCACATCATCACCTTCGCCTAGGCGCAACAGGCCGGTGTCGACAAAAACACAGGTCAACTGATCACCAATGGCCTGGTGAAGCAACGCCGCAACTACCGAGGAATCCACACCCCCGGAGAGGCCTAACAGAACATGATCCTGGCCAACCTTTGCCCGCACCCCTTCAATAGCGCTGTCAATAATCCGCTCTGAGGTCCACTCCCGCCCACAGCCGCAGATATCATGTACAAAGCGTTCAATAATCTCCCTGCCCTTTGCGGTATGCGTTACCTCGGGATGAAACTGCAGGCCATAGAATTGCCGCTCCTCGTCAGCCATCCCCGCAAGGGGGGCACTGTCAGTCTGGGCGATGACCCGGAATTCCGGCGGCAGCACCTCAACCCGGTCGCCGTGACTCATCCATACATCCAGCAGACCAAAGCCTTCCGGAGTTTTATGGTCCTCGATATCCCGCAGAAGTTCAGAGTGACCCCGCGCCCGGACCTGCGCATAGCCGTATTCGCGGTGGGTCGCGGGGGCGACAATACCGCCGAGTTGCCCCGCCATGGTCTGCATGCCGTAACAGATTCCAAGAACCGGAATACCGAGGGCGAACACTTCCTCAGGCGCTCTAGGGGCGTCTGCTCCGTGCACACTTTCGGGACCGCCTGAGAGAATAATGCCGCTCGCGCCGAACTCTGCTAGCGCCTGCCCGGAAAAATCCCACGGAAGCAGCTCCGAGTAGACCCCGGCTTCGCGAACCCGGCGGGCAATCAGTTGGCTGTACTGGGAGCCAAAATCCAGGATCAGGATGCGCTCACTGTGGGGATCAGAACCTGCCCCTGCTCCTGGCTGTGACAAATTCAGCTGCCCCGCTGATAGTTCGGCGCTTCTTTCACCACGGTAACGTCGTGGACATGGCTCTCGGTATAGCCGGAATGCGTGATCTGGACAAACCGACAGCGGCTGCGCATCTCGTCGATCGTGGCACATCCGGTGTAGCCCATGCTGGCTCTGAGACCGCCGGTCAACTGCTGGATGATCTGTGCCATCGGCCCCTTGAAGGGAACCCTTCCCTCAATTCCTTCCGGTACCAGCTTGCCGGGGTCGCTTTCGCCCTCCTGGAAATACCGGTCCTTGGAACCCTCCTGCATCGCGCCGAGCGATCCCATCCCGCGGTAACTCTTGTAAGACCGGCCCTGAAAAAGTTCGATCTCTCCAGGAGCTTCTTCGGTTCCCGCCAGCAGCCCGCCCACCATAATCGCGTTTGCTCCTGCGGCGATGGCTTTTGCGATATCCCCGGAAAAGCGGATTCCGCCGTCGGCAATCACCGGGATCGAAAGATCCTTGAGCGCTGAAGCGGTGTCGGACACCGCAGTAATTTGGGGAACGCCAACCCCTGCCACGACGCGGGTGGTACAGATCGAGCCGGGTCCGATACCGACCTTGACGCCATCCGCGCCGGCATCCGCGAGCGCCAGCGCCGCCTTTGCCGTTGCGATGTTTCCTGCGACGACCTCAACGTTCCCCAGCGTTCTTTTGATGTCCCTGACCCGCTCGAGCACCCCCTGGGAATGACCATGCGCGGTATCCACAACGAGCGCATCGACGCCCGCCTCCACCAGACGTTCACAGCGCTCAGCAGAGTCGCCCCCGGTCCCAACCGCGGCCGCCACCCGAAGGCGCCCCTGACCATCCTTGCAGGCATCGGGGGACTCGGTCTGTTTCTGGATGTCCTTAACCGTTACCAGCCCCTTCAGGTTGAATGCATCATCCACCAGAAGCACCTTTTCTATCCGGTGCTCGTGGAGCAGTGCGCGAATATTCTCCCGGGTGGCTTTCTCCGGTGCGGTAATCAGCCGCTCACGGGGTGTCATGACAGCCGTCACCGGCTGCTCAAAGCGGTCCTCAAATCTAAGGTCGCGACTGGTCACGATACCCGTCAGACGGCCGTTCTCATCGAGCACCGGCACCCCGGAGAAGTTCTTTTCCCGAATGAGGGCAAGCACCTCGGCAACCGTGGCCGAGGTCGAAACACAGACAGGGTCCGTAATGACCCCGCTCTCGTATTTCTTGACGGCGCTCACCTGCGCCGCCTGCTCGACCGGGGTCATGTTTCGGTGTACCACCCCAATACCGCCGACCTGGGCCAGGCAGATGGCCGTCCGTGACTCAGTCACAGTATCCATGGCTGCCGAAACCAGCGGGATGTTTAGCGGAATATTGCGCGAAAATGCGCTGGTAAGATCAACTTCGTGGGGAAGAACATCGGATCGGTCCGGCACCAGCAGCACATCGTCGAAGGTCAGTGCAAGATCCGGATGTTCCATCGACAGATTATACGGTTTGACTTGCAACCGGTAAACTTGTAGTGCCCAGGCTCGACTTAAGTAACTGATTTCTTTTGATAAATTCCCTTGATCCTGGCCGCTGGAAAACCGAAGAAGAAACTCACCACCTGGTCATCGATGAGTTCCGGAATCGGCATGATGGTCAGCGTGTCGGTAGCGTAGGCAGGTACAGCATCCGAGGGCATCGCGCAGGCGCAAGCTCAAAGGAACGCCGCACCCGTATACCAATAAGGCCGACCCCTTCTCGAGCAAAAGCCGGACGCTGTCCGGTTTTTTTCCGGCCTGAGCCGTGTCCATCCGGCTGCGACCCGTGGTCAGCCCTGCTGGCCGGTCTGGCCGACCCGCGCCATTGCCGGCACAATACTCGCATGGAGCCGGTTGTTTACCAGGTTAGCGAATTCACACGCCAGGCCCGCGAACTGCTCGAGGAGCACTTCGGTTCGGTCTGGCTGACGGGGGAGATCTCAAATCTTGCTACTCCCGCCTCCGGTCATATCTACTTCTCCCTCAAGGATGAAAGCGCGCAGATCCGCTGCGCCATGTTCCGCAATCGCCGCTCACCCTACCGCGGAGAACTCGGGAACGGAACCGAAGTCCTGTTAAGCGGGACCGTATCCCTCTATGAAGCCCGGGGTGATTTCCAGCTGATCGTTGACTATCTTGAGCCCGCAGGCGAGGGAGAGCTGCGGCGCCGCTTTGAGCTCCTGAAAAAACGACTGACGGCCGAAGGGCTGTTCGATCCCGCCAAGCGCCGGCCGCTGCCCGATCTGCCGGGTCGGATTGCGGTGATTACCTCCGGCCAGGGCGCCGCGCTCCAGGATATCCTGACAACGCTCGAACGCCGTTTTCCCCTTGCCGATGTTCTGGTTTTACCGGTACCGGTCCAGGGCGACACTGCGGCGCCGCAGATCGTAGAGACATTGCGGGCGGTCAGCAACAAACATTGCGACGTTGCGGTGCTTGCGCGTGGCGGAGGCTCGCTCGAGGATCTGTGGGCATTCAATGAAGAGACCGTCGTCAGGGCAATCCGGCGCTGCAAGATCCCGGTCGTAACCGGAGTCGGCCACGAGACCGACTTTACGCTGGCAGACTTTGCTGCTGATCTTCGCTGCGCAACCCCAACCGCGGCGGCCGAATCGGTAAGCCCTGATGCCAAGGCCCTCGCCGATCAATTGCTTGCGCAAACCGAGCGCCTCGGGACCGCGCTTGACTACCAGCTACAGGCGTCCGCGCAACGCCTCGATAGCGCGAGTGCGCGACTGCGCCACCCCAGCGAGCGGCTTTCACACCAGATCGACCGCCTCGAAAGCCTGGGCGAGCGTTTGAGGTTCGGATGGCAACTTCGTTATCGAGATCAGCAAGGTCGAGTCACCCAGAACCGCCAGCGGCTGCAACTGGTCTCTCCCCGCGCCCGCTTGAACGGTCTCGCCGTCCGGATTGCAAGCAGTCAGAAACTCCTGACAGAACGGCTGAACCAAAGGCTTGCACATACGACCCAGGCCCTTGCCGGATTTGAGGGCCAGTTGAAAGCGCTGAGCCCGCTGGCGACACTGGATCGGGGCTTTGCCATTGTCCAGTTGGAGAACAAAAAACCCATTGTCCGCTCAGCGTCGGCTCTCGAACCCGGCGATACCATCGTCGCGCGCTTTGCCAGAGGCAGCGCCCGCGCTAAGGTGAAGTCCGTCGACAACTCCGGGGATTCAGAGCCCTCTTGAATTTTTCACAAACTGCGAACGGCCCGCGCGTTAACGTCGCCCCCGGCGGGCAGTTTTGGTTTTATCGTAGGGGTTTTCGGCATTCCGAAGTTCGAATCGGATCCGGGTTCCCGTCAACTTGAAGGTCCGCGCCAAAGACTTGCCCAGGTATCGAAGATAACTCGATGGCAGTTTGTTAAGCGCATTGCCGTGCAGCACCACCGTAGGCGGGTTGCGTCCTCCCTGATGGGCATACTTCGGTTTAATGGTTCGGTTGTGAGACATCGGAGGCGTGTGGTGCTCAATCGCCTCCCCCAGCGCCCGGTTCAGCGCGCTCGTACCCATCTCCACCATGGCACTTGACTGCGCCTCGCGAAGCGCTTGCGTCAGTTCCGCAATACCCGAGCCATGCAGTGCTGAAATAAACACACACTCATGCTCCGGCAGGAAGTCCAGCTTACGGGAAAGCTCGCGCCGTACCGTGTTGCGGTCCCTTCGCTCAAGGCCATCCCATTTGTTGACGGCCACTACGATCGATCGGCCGGTCTCAACAATCAGTCCGGCGATGGTGGCGTCCTGATCGCTGACACCCTCCCTGGCGTCAAGAACCAGCACCGCCGCCTGGGCTGAGGCAAGGGCCTGCAGGGTCTTGACTACAGAGAACTTCTCAAGCGCGGCTCGAACCCGGGATTTTCTGCGCACACCCGCTGTATCCAGCAGCAGCATTGCCTCTCCATCTCGCTCTATCGGTACAGCGACGCTATCACGCGTAGTGCCCGGAAGATCGGCGACGATCATCCGCGGCTCACCGGCCAGGCAGTTGACCAGAGTCGATTTGCCGACATTCGGCCGGCCCACCACGGCGACCCGATTGCCGCCGGACGGACCCTCGTCAACCACTCCCTCGGGCAACCTATCGGTAACTTGGTCCAGAAAATCGGGAACGCCCTGCCCCGTTTTCGCCGAGATGACATTCGGCGTGCCCAGCGACAACTCGAAGAATTCACTGGCGGTAATGTCACGGTCAAGACCCTCGGCCTTGTTCACCGCGGTGACAACCGGCGTATCATCTCTACGAAGGTCGTGGGCGATCTCTTTGTCAGAACCTGACAGGCCCTCACGCGCGTCAAGCAGAAAAACCACGGCATCCGCTTCGGATAGCGCCTGCGCCACCTGCTCACGCACTGCGGCACTGAGAACATCGCTGTCATCCGAGAGGCCGCCGGTGTCCACCAGCAGAAATCGCCGACCATGATGGGTGACTTCGCCGTAAAGCCGGTCGCGAGTGACGCCGGGCTGGTCGTCCACCAGGGCCTCGCGGGTACGCGTCAGCCGGTTGAATAACGTGGACTTGCCGACGTTCGGTCGGCCCACAAGCGCAACGACAGGAATCATGGTGGGTGCGAATCCCGTTAGGGGTCTGGCCAGCGCTGATCAGTTCGCTACAGACCAGGCCGTCAGCGACCCGTTTTCAGAAAGTGTGATGAACTGACCCGCCGCGCCGGCGCCAAAGATACCCAGCACCGCACCCCCGGATCCCTTCTTTCGGCCCACCAGCCCACCGGTCTGGGCGTCAATCAGGTAGAGAATACCCTTATAGTCCCCGACAACCGCAAGGCCTGTTTCGCCAAGGCCGTAGGGCCCGCTCACGCCCCTGCCCAGCAGGGCGCTCTGACTCCAAACCCCTGCGCCGGACACTGCGTCAAAACCCCTGACCGAACCGTCATCGGTCGTGACCAGCAAAATCTCTCCCACAGAACTCAGCGGGCGCAAGGTGGAATGGTCAGACTCCCAGTCAATCCGGCGGGTCTTTAGCGAGAGCGCGCTGATTTTGGCCTGGAATCCTGCGATCACAAGCCGCTCACCCATCCGGTAGGGGTCAGCATCAATGTCAACCAGTCGATTGACTTCGTTGCTCCCCTTCGCGCGGAAGATCCGCGCGCTCCATAACTCGGCACCGGAGCCGATGTCGATCCCCGACAGCCTGCCGCTGGCAAAACCGATCAGTGCCACGTTATCGATCACCAACGGCGCAGACAAACCGCGGACGGTCAGCGCCGGCACCGACCGACGCACCCGCCAGACGATGTCACCGGAATTAAGATCCGCTCCAATTACCTGGCCGTCGCCAGACCGGAGTAGCACCCGCTGGTCGGTCAGAACCGGCCGGGCCAGTATCTCCGTTCCCATCTTCTGCCGCCATTGGATCTCACCGCGCTCAGCATCCAGCGCCACAACCTCACCTTCGCGCGTTGCGACGACCGCCCGATTCTGGCCCGCACCCATTCCAGCCGCTAACGGCTGATCCAGGTCATGTTTCCAGATGACTTTTCCCGTTTGCGCATCCAGCGCAAAAATGCGTCCGCGAGGTTCCGCCGCGTAGATTCGCCCGTCCTGGATAGACGGTGTCAACAGGAAGTTACTGTTCCTGTAGCCCGCGCCGAGTCCGCGGCGCCATACCTTGTGCAAAGATGCCGTCTGTTCGACCTTTGGTGCATCGGCAACCGGGCCGCCCTCGCGCATGAAGTGGATCGCACTTTTGCCGCAGCCCAGCAGAGACAGCGTAACCGCCGTTAACAGTACGAGCCGTATTTTCATTATCCATCATCACCCTTTCGGGTCATGTTCAGTTTCGCAGTGATCAACCGTCCCGCCTGAGAATCCGGTGCGACCCCCCGCAGTGCCTCCTGATAGGCCTGCCGTGCCCCGTCGAAGTCACCGCTTGCAACCAGAGCATCTCCCAGCAACTCCTGAAAATGCGAGCTAAAACCCTCGCCATCCTCCGCTCGGGCGAGTGCCCGGATCTGTTCAGAGTCTCCATCCTTCAGGGCAATAACCGCCAGCCTGACGCGCGCGACCTGGCGCATCACCGGGTCCGAGGTGGACTCGAGAAGTTCGTTCAGCGCGTTTTTCGCGCCTTCGGTATCCCCGGATTCCAATGCAAGTCGAGCGAGCATGAGCCGCGCGATATCGGCATACCCGCTGTTGCCATGCTCTGCAACAAGTGCTGTCGCGGCCGAAGCGGCGGCATCAGCACTCTCGCCCGCAGCCGCGCCGAGCATCTGCTCATACAGTACTGATGCTTTTCCCGCTTGACTGTCCTGGTACATCCGCCACCCGTGAATGCCGCCAACGCCGCCTATCCCGATTACCACCCCTGCAATGATCCCGGTGCCATTGCGTTTCCACCATTGCCGCAGCTTCTCCGTCTCGTCATCGTGAGCAATATGCAGCTGTGGATCGGTTTGTTCTCGCTTCATGGGTGGTCTCGTTCAATCAGATTTTTTCAAGTAGGTCTGGACTGCTTCGAAAAGCTGCTCCCCGGATACCGAGGTCTGCTCTCCCTGGCCACGCAAGGGCTTCACTTTGACGGCGGATGTGTTCGCGGTTTCTTCGTCAATAATCACGGCCAGATCAGCGCCACAGTTGTCGGCCCGCCGCAGCTGCCTTTTGAGGTTCCCCTGGCCACAGTTCATCTGCACATCAACACCTGCATCCCGGAGTCGTTCAGCGCGCTGCGCCGCTTCAAGTTCGGCGGTCTCGCCAAGCGCCGCCAGAAACACGCGGGGCGATTGTATAAGAGTCTTCCCCTGCTGCAGAGTCACGAGTTCAATCAGCCGTTCGAGCCCACAGGCGAAACCCGCCGCGGGAACCGAATGTCCCCCAAGCTGCTCCACCAGGCCGTCATACCGCCCGCCGGCACAAATTGCGCCCTGCGCGCCCAGTTGATCCGTGGTCCATTCAAAGACAAAACCCGTGTAGTAATCGAGACCCCGCACCAGGTGGGTATTGACCGAAAAACCGATATTCACCGCAGCGAGTAGCTGCTGCAGGCGCTCGAATCCCGCGTGCTCTGCGTCTTCCAGAAATTCCGAAAGGCTTGGCGCATCATTGAGCAGGGCCTGCGTTCCGGGATCCTTGCTGTCAAGAATCCTCAGCGGATTACGCTCAAGGCGCCTTTGGCTGTCAGCATCCAGCGCATCGACATGGTCCGAGAGATAGGCCCGTAATGCGTCCCGATATCGCGCGCGGGCCGTGGCCGATCCGAGCGTGTTGATCTCGAGGTTGAGCCCTTCGATCCCGAGGCTGCGCCAGAGGCGCTCCCCCACCGCAATGATTTCAGCCTCAATGTCCGGCCCTGCCCAGCCCAACGCTTCTATGCCGAACTGGTGAAACTGTCGATACCGCCCCTTCTGCGGCCGCTCATGCCGGAACATCGGGCCGACATACCAGAGCCGCTGAGTCTGATTGTAGAGCAGACCATGCTCATTGCCCGCCCGGACACAACTGGCGGTCGCTTCCGGCCTCAGCGTGAGACTGTCGCCGTTATTGTCGGTAAAGGTATACATCTCCTTTTCGACAATATCGGTCTGTTCGCCGATCGACCGGTGAAAGAGTTCCGTCCGTTCGACGACCGGCGTGCGGATCTCCCGGTAGCCATAACGCTGTGAGACTTCACGCAAGGCGGCCTCGACCCGCTGCCAATACTCCACCTGACCCGGCAACAGGTCGTTCATGCCCCGCACCGACTGCACGTTTTTGTCGCTGGCCACGGCGTCAGCGCCCTACGCGTACTTTGGCATTCCGCCCTGATCTTCCGACAGGGATACTGAACTCCCGACCGCCGTATACGATCTTAGCGCCGTCCGGATAACTGACCAGCAGCGTGAATGGCGGTTTTCCGACCAGACTGACGACCTTTCCGCCCTCTACATACCGTCGGAAAAGTTCAACGTTGTCCCGATCCCAGACGACGACGTGGGTGCTTTCCTGAACCTTCAGGGTAATACCACGGCTGTCGGCTGTCAGGGGACGCGTGCTTGCACTATCCGCTGTATTTGGCATCGAAGAGAGGGCAGTCGAAAATTCCGGATTCAGCAAGCGCCGCTCCACCGAAGCCGTGGTGCCAGGCTGCTTTGTTTTCGTCACTTTCTGTTTGGACTTCGCAGCGCCGGTCTGGCTCGCCGGTTTTGACCCTGATGCGGATGACGACGCGCTGGTCGATTTTGGCTTGGCTTTTTCCTGCACCTTGGGCTCTGACGCCTTCGCCGTTACGGTAGTTGCGGTGGATACCGCTACCTTCTTCTTTTTTTCCGGTTCAGCCGGGGCCGACGGAGACGCTGGTGTTTGAGCAGCCGCCCCGGCTGGCGAATCCGTCGCGGTTTCCGCATCGACCGTTAACGAGGGCACCTCAGGCGTCGCTGCCACCGTAGGCGATTCATCCGCATCCGATGGTTCAGTCGGGACTGCTGGCGTGGGCGTCGACTCACTGACACCGTCTTCTTCAGACGGTGTCAAGGTCACCGCGAGTGCCGGCTGTGACGGCGCCTGCTCAGCGCTGTCGGTTGACGCGCTCTCCCCGGCTTCTTCTGTCCCAGCCTGGGACCGACTTTCTTCGGCGAGGTCTACCCGTACCCGCTCCACATCGCTCGCTCGGTTGAGGTAGGCTGCATACAGGCCGCCGATCACCAGAATCAGAACAACAGCAGTGACGACCCAGCGATATTGAATCGGCACCGGTTGGGGCTTATTGGGAGTGCCCTCAGTCATGGTGCCGGGGCCATCCTCTTTAGGCGGCAGCAGTTCCCTGCGGTCAGCGATCGCCTGTTCTATGGACACACCCGCAAGACGCGCATAGTTGCGCAGATAGCCCACAGCATAGGTCCATCCCGCGGTGTGACTGTAGTCATCCGCTTCGAGCGCCTCAACGACATCGGGCAGCAGATTTAACTCGGCAGCCACCTCCTCAAGACTCCAGCCATAAAGTTCACGCGCGCCGCGAAGGATTTCGCCGGGACTGGCGTTTGAAGTGGCAGCGGAATCAGCCATTACCCGTATTACTCATCAGTACATCCAGTTGCCGGATCTGCTCACTACCCGGGTAGGACCCCCGGAGCTTTGCGGCATATTCAGCGGCAAGGTCATCCGCACCGAGTTTGCGCTCAGTACGGACCGCAAGCAAGAGGCTATCTGCAGATTCGCCTCCGGCACCGAACATGCGCTCAAGAAAAGCTCGTGCAGACAAATATTCTCCCAGCCGGTAACTGACCACGGCGGACTGGTAAAGCACGGTGGTATTGTCCGGCTGGACCACCAGCACCGCCCGGAACTGATCCCGAGCACCGGCGAGATCACCTGCCCCCATCAGGCAGACCCCAAGGCCATACTGACTCACATAGGGCTCCGTATTAAAGGGGTCATCGCGGGCGCTCTTCAACTGATATACACCGTCAGCCCAATTGCCTTTCCCACAAAGGTAACTGCCGTAGTCGTTTCGCGCGCCTACGTTTCCTGAATCACTGGCAAGCGCTTTCCGAAAATGCGTTTCAGCATCAGCGCTCTCGCCGAGGCGCAGCTTAAGCAAAGCCATCGCGTGATTCGCTGTTGAATCGCCAGGCGCAATGGCAAGCGCATCGTTCATTGCCTCAAGCGCAGATGCCAGCCGGTTCTGTGCCATGTACTCAAGCCCCAGCCGGGTGTACAACTCGACCCGCTGGCTTGCGTCCCACCCTGGCTCGTCCTCCCACAGCGGGACACATCCGGCCATGGTCAACGCAAGCAGTAGGGTTCCAAGGCGTTTCATCTTCAGGGTGACGCCCCACATAGTCGGGCGCTTCGTTGGGTTCGGTCAAGGACATCGCCGGCCAGTTGCCCGCATGCCGCCGCGATATCCGCACCGCGGGTTTTCCGGGTAATGGTGGTCAATCCACCGGAGATCAGTTGCTCCCGAAACCGATCTATTGTATCCGCGTCAGAACAACTGTACTTCACACCCGGCACGGGATTGAACGGAATCAGATTCATCTTCGAGGGTATCCCCTGCAGCAGTGAGACGAGCCTCCTGGCATCGTCCAGCGAATCATTCACCCCTGCGAGCATCACATACTCGAAGGTGATTCGCCGCCGGCTATCGTTACGAAGAAATCGCCGACAGGCGTCAAGCAGTGCCACAATCGGATATTTCCGGTTCAAAGGCACCAGTTCATCCCTGACCGCATCACGAACCGCGTGCAGAGAAACCGCGAGACTCACGGGACAGTCCTCGGCGAGTCTATCCATTGCCGGAACCACCCCTGCGGTGCTCAGGGTCACACGGCGGCGCGAAAGTCCAAACGAAAGATCATCCAGCATTAGCCTCAGCGCACTGACCACTGAATCGTAGTTCAGGAGCGGCTCTCCCATGCCCATCATGACGACATTAGAGACCGGTCTGCTACTGATCCCGTCATTTTTACACAACTGTTCCGCGAGCAGCAGTTGGCCGATGATTTCACTCGCTGACAGGTTGCGGCTGAAGCCCTGCCGGGCGGTCGCGCAGAAACTGCAGGTCAGCATACAACCTGCCTGGGAGGAGATGCACAACGTGCCCCGGTCCTCCTCGGGGATAAACACCGTCTCAATACAGTTGCCGTCAGCCAGGCGCAACAGCCACTTTCGGGTCCCGTCCTCCGAGCGCTGTGTACGCGCGACTTCCGGCAGGTCGATCACCGCGCACTCGGAAAGCGTCTGCCGTAGCGACAGACGCAGGTCGGTCATCTCAGAAAAGTTGGTAACACCTCTCTGGTAGACCCACTGCAGCACCTGGCGCGCATGGAAGGCTTTTTCACCCAGTGATGCAAAGTAATCCTGCAGCGCCGACCGGTCCAGTCCCAGAAGATTCGTGGGTTCCGACACAGTATTCCTGACCCGTTCAGTCAGTCCTCGGACAAAGATCGCTGTCGTCGAAGAAGAAACTGATTTCCTCCCGGGCGGTATCCGGCCCATCTGAACCATGGACCGCGTTGGCCTCGACGGACTCCGCAAAATCGGCGCGAATCGTTCCGGGAGCCGCGTCGGCGGGATTGGTGGCGCCCATGATCTCGCGGTTTCGGGCAATCGCATTTTCCCCCTCAAGTACCTGCACCATGACCGGCCCGGATATCATGTACTCCACAAGATCGTCATAAAACGGACGTTCCCGGTGCACTGTGTAGAACTCCTGGGCCTGGATCCGGGTCAGCTGAATCATTCGTGCGGCTATGATCTGCAGCCCTCCCGACTCAAATCGCGCATAGATTCTTCCGATCAGATTACGTCGAACCGCATCGGGTTTCACGATCGAAAAGGTTCTTTCGACACTCATTCAGGTTCTCCAGTTTCAGGGGGTAAAGTTCTGTTTGGACTGCTAAGTCACCGTATCGGATACCCCGTCCGCAAGAACCGTCGGGGAGCGCTGGCAGCGGGTGAATACCTTCCTAGGGTGAGGGGGCGATTTTATTCCGAGGGCGAGACCCGGGCAACGAGTACATCGCTGTCGACGCCCTGAATCTGCACACAAATCTCTGTCAAGCAGGCGTTTTCGGGATCTTCAAGTCTGACCGGCATGTAATTGGCCAGCCGGCCATGATAGGCGCCGGGTTTTTCTGCTGCATCAGGGCGTTCCATGATGAGGCTGCCGTGCTGGCCCACCATCCTGTTGAGTGCCTCGCAGCGCAGTGTCTGACCTGCATCGCGCAAGATCGAGGCGCGTCTGCGCCGCTCGACCCTTTCAATCTGTCGCGGGATCCTGGCGGCAGGTGTACCGGGCCTGCCGGAAAAACAGAATACATGGGGATAAATGATCTGAGCGCTTTTTATGACCTCCAGGGAATCCGTGAAATCCCGATCAGATTCGGTAGGAAAACCCGTCATCACATCGGCGCCCAGCACCAGCCCGCCGATACGCTGCCGCGCAGCAGACAGCCGGTCAATGAGGGATTCCCGGCCATAGCGCCGCTTCATGCGCTTCAGAATCAATGTACTGCCGCTTTGCATGGAGACATGCAGGTACGGACAGAAACGGCTGCCGTCAGACAGGAGATCAAGAAGATCGTCGGTCAGGTGTACCGGATCGATGGAGCTCAATCGCACCCGAAAGGATCCAGGAAGGTCAGCGATTTTCCGGAGCAGCGAGGTCAAAGGCAGATCGACTTCATCGCTGACCTCGCCTGTTGTATAACTTCCGAGATCGACACCGCAGATCACCACTTCCCGGTAGCCTGAATCAACGAAGGCCTGAATCTGGCGCAGGACATGCGCCTCAGCAAAAGACCGGCTCGGGCCCCTTGCCCGGTGAATGACGCAAAAAGTGCACGACTGATCGCAGCCCTGCTGGACCTGCAGAAAAGCCCTTGAGCGTGAATCAAAGCCGTTCAGCAGCGCCGCAGGAAGACTGGTCAGCCGATCGATATGCACCGGTACACGCCCCGGCTCATCAGGCCTTTTGAGGGTGCGGGCAAATTTGGCAACGGCGCGTTTCTGATCATTGCCGAGTACCAGGGAAACACCGGGAATGGCGGCGCACTCCTCGGCTTCGTTTTGTGCATAGCAGCCAGTCACGACAACCTGCGCCAACGGGTTCTGCCGAAGTGCACGCCGGACTGCCTGGCGGGTCTGGCGGTCAGCCTCGGCAGTCACGGTGCAGGAGTTGATCACGTAAAGATCGGCGTATTCGGCAGGGCCAACGAGCTTCCACTGGTCTTTCGCCAGATCCTGCGCCATGGCAGCAGATTCAAAGCTGTTGATCTTGCACCCGAGCGTCGAGACGGCTGCGAGTCCGGGGGTTCCGGGAGAGCTAAACCTCCGCGCTGTTCGCGCCCCGGAGACGGGTGCGGCTGATGTCGGAGACGACACCTAGGAAGGATTTACGGTGAAGCTTTCACCGCAACCGCATTCATCTGCCACGTTGGGATTCTTGAACCGGAACGCGGCCGAGAAGCCGTCCGACGCGAAGTCGATTTCCGTGCCGTCGATATACTTGATACTCTCGCCATCGACGATCACTTTGACGCCGCGACTGGTAAATACCTGATCATCGCTACTGATCTCATCCGCGAAGTCGACCACGTAGGCAAGTCCCGAACAGCCGGTCGTCTTTACCCCGAGGCGCAGGCCTTCACCACGACCTCTGGAAGCGAGGTGATCCGCGACCCGCTGTGCAGCAGCTTGCGTGAGGGTGATCGCCATACGTTTGCCTGTGTTACCTGTGTTCTGATGTCGCCGAAAACGCTTCTAAGATGAGAGACATTTTATCATGTAGGTGTCTTTTTGTTTACTTGCTCATCCTCCGGAGAATCCTGGAGCGCATACTCCAGAGAGGTCAGCACGCCCCTTAATATGTTGACCTCCTGGCTGGATTGAACGCCCTGCAACAGAAGGCGCCGTAGTTTCCGGACCAGCCGTATTCGCGGTCCCGCAAGAAACGCCGTGCGGTTCAGGACGCGCTCAAGGTGCTTGATCAGCTGATCGAACTCCCCCATCGTCATCGGGGCCATCGCGTCTGCGCTTTGGGGTGGTGTGGTCGGGACGGCGGAGGCCGACTGCTTACGAAGTTCATAGGCCATGATCGCGATCGCGGTGGCAACGTTGAGGGACGGAAATGCCTCGTTCACGTCGATTCGAAGGTGCGCATGACAAAGATCAAGCTGTGCATTGGAAAGACCGCAAGCCTCCGGACCAAATACCAGTGCGCAAGTTGTTCTTTCAGACTCGGTCACAAGGCGCGAAGCCGCCTGTTCGCTGTCCAGCAAGGGCCATGCGAGAGAACGCCGCCGGGCGGTCGCACCAATAACACAGCCGCAGTCAGCCACCGCCCCCTCAAGACTTGGGAAGATCTGCACCCGCTCAAGGATCTCGTCTGCCCCTGCTGCCCGGGCAGTGGCGGCCGGGTCCGGAAATATCCGTGGACTTACCAGGCGGAGCTCGGAAAGCCCCATGTTCGCCATGACTCTTGCTGCTGCCCCGATGTTCCCGGGATGGGTTGTTTCGACCATGATGATCCGCAAACTCATTATCTGTGCACCTTGCTGTCTCATCATGGTCTGCCAACCACGCCTGGCCGGCATTGGGCTACAATCCGCCCCCCGCGATCAACCCTTGGATCCCCGCTTTGCAAGCGTCGTCTACGAAGCGGGCTGCAAGACAGCGTGACCGGGCGGCCGTATTTGCTGACTCGCGCGACCGTTGTATCTGAAAACCCGGAGCCGCTTTTTTCACCATGCACCCCATGCTGCACACTGCCGTGCGATCTGTCCGCGAAGGCGGACGCGTCATTTTAATGTACTTCAATCAGCTGGACCGGCTGGAGTATTCATCGAAGGGCAGAAACGATTTTGTCAGTCAGGCCGATGTCGAAGCCGAGCGGGCAGTTCTCGATGTGCTGACCCGCGCCTATCCCGAACATGGGGTGGTGGCAGAAGAAAGCGGCAATCGACCGGGCTCAGAGTACACCTGGGTGATCGACCCGTTGGACGGAACCACCAACTTTCTCCACGGCTTTCCCATGTTCGCAGTGTCTGTAGGGGTCATGCGCGGTGAAGTCCTGGAGCACGGTGTGGTTTACGACCCACTGCGCGATGAAATGTTCACCGCCAGCCGCGGTGAGGGGGCCCAGTTGAATGGCAAGAGAATCCGGGTCAGCACGACGCGTCAGCTTGCGCCCGCCCTGCTCGGCACGGGTTTCCCATTTCGGGATCTCACCATCATTGAACCGTGGATGCGCAGCTTTCAGAGTCTGTTGCCCAAGACCGCGGGAATTCGCCGGGCCGGGGCCGCGGCGCTGGATCTGGCCTATGTCGCGGCCGGACGCCTGGACGGCTTCTGGGAGTTCGGTCTCAAACCATGGGACATGGCCGCCGGGGCGCTGCTGATCCGTGAAGCCGGCGGCCTCATGGCAGATGTCTCAGGCGGTCAGGGCTTCATCGAGAGTGGGAATCTGGTCGCTGCAAACCGGTATATTTTTGAGGATCTGCGAAAGATTGTCGCGCGAAGCGCATCCTGATCATTTACCGTCTTGCCGACATTGCCTAGAATCGGCGAATCGATCTCATTTGCCACCGACTCCTGGAGACCATAAATGACCTACGTAGTAAGCGACTCGTGTATTCGCTGCAAGTACACCGACTGTGTGGAGGTCTGTCCTGTGGACTGCTTTCATGAAGGACCCAATTTTCTGGTGATTGATCCGGAAGAATGCATCGACTGCAGCCTGTGTGAACCAGAGTGCCCCGTCGATGCCATCTTTGCCGAGGAAGACCTGCCTGAGAACCAGCAGGAATTTCTTGCACTCAACGCCGAACTCGCCCAACAGTGGCCCGTCATCACAGAGATGAAGCCTGCTCCGGACGACGCCGATGACTGGAAGGAAGTTTCAGGGAAACTCGAACACCTGGAACGTTAGCGGTCTCGTCTGGCGCTCTTGTAAAGACGCCAGGCACGTCGACTTAAGTACCCAACGGCATTACGCGAAACAAAAGTTGCAGCACGAGGTTGGTGCCGATACCTGCGAGCACATCGTCAAGGACGATTCCCACGCCTCCTTTGACGCGCCGCTCCACGGTGGAGATCGGCGGGGGCTTCGCGATATCAAGCAATCGGAAAACGCAGAATCCGACAACCAGCGCGAGCGCACTCGGCGGTACCAGCGCGAGGGCCACCAGTACCCCGGCGATCTCGTCAATCACGATTCGCGGATCGTCGGCAACACCGAGCATCTGCGCGCTGCGTTTGGCAATCCAGATGGACAACACCAGAACCAGGGCCGTAGCCACGAGATAAAAACTTTCCCCGCCCTGCCACAAGCACCAGGCAAGCAAAAGGCCTGGAAGGGTCCCAAAAGTCCCGGGTGCAAACGGCAGCCGGCCGAGGCCAAAGCCCTGACCGACCAGCAGAATCACCTGGTCTGCCCTACTTTGCCCTATCCTTTGGGAATTCATTTTCGCCAGAGATGCCGGTACCCCGACGTGATGTCCGCAAGGCCCGGCGGTCCGCCGCGGACACAGCAGCCGCCTTCCCGGGTGATACGCCCGATACAGAACATCTCAAGACCCAGTCGGCTCCCGATAGAAAGAAGCTCCTGGTGTGCCTTATCCGGGGCGGTGAAGCAGAGCTCGTAATCATCGCCCCCGCCGAGGGCAAGCTCAAGCGCCCGGCGGTATTCCAGCAAGGAAACCGACGCATCAAACAGGGGAACCTGGTCAGCCTCTATATCCGCGCCGAGGTCGCCACTCGCCTTGAGGACATGACCAAGGTCTGCCAGCAGTCCGTCCGAAAGATCGATGGCGCTATGGGCGAGGCGACCAAGCTCCATTCCAAGATCAACCCGTGGCTCGGGGTACCATAAAGCCTGCTGCAGGGCCCTATCGGTGGACGCCTCCTCGCACGAAAGGGCCGCCGCTGCACCGCCGAGCCTGCCGCTCACAAAGATCCGATCACCTGATTTTGCGCCGCTTCGGCGTAACACCGCCGCTGGATCGACTTCCCCGCCCACGGTAACCGATATCGCCAAAGGGCCCGCCGTAGTATCGCCGCCCACCAGCGCAACACCATGAATTTGCGCCAGTTTAAAGAACCCCTCTGCGAATGCCCTAAGCCACTCGCCGTCAAAATCAGGAATCGTCAGGCTCAGAGTCGCCCAGCGGGGTGTTGCTCCCATTGCGGCGATATCACTCAAATTTACCGCCAGCGCACGATGACCAATGGAATCGGCAGGCTGAGCGTGCAGAAAGTGAACCCCGCTCACCAGGGTATCCATGACCACCACACTCTGTTTACCCGGTGTCACGTCCAGAACCGCGCCGTCATCGCCGACGCCAACGCTCACCCAGGACTTTTGATCCTCCCGCCGATGGAAGATCTGGTCAATCAGCTCGAACTCGTCCATCAGGGAGCTTTACTGTCCGTTACCCCTCGTTCGCCGGCGAGACGGTCCAGCACGCCATTTACAAATTTATAGCTGTCCTTCGCGCCGAAGAGATGCGCCATTTCGACCGCCTCATTGATCGCCACGCTGTCCGGGATATCGTGGCGAAACAGGATTTCATAGGCGCCAATAAGAATAATCGCGCGCTCAACCGGGTCCAGTTGACTTAAGGGGCGCTCAATCAAGGCATGCAGCTGTTGCTCCAGGGCGTCCCGCCGTTCGGGCACTGCGCCGATCAGGTGCCGGAAATACCCTATGTCTGAGTCTGTCAGCGCATCATCACTGATAAACCCTGATTCAATCTCAGCCGTAGGCTGTCCGGTGATCATCCACTGGTACAGTGCCTGGGCGGCGCAGCGGCGCGCCAGATGCCGACTTACCGAAGCCACATCAATCTGCCCCGGGACCAGGCAGGTATTCAAGAACCTCCAATCCGAAGCCCGACAGTGCGTGCGTGCGCAGGGGTGTGCCGAGCACGCGGACCTTGCCGGCGCCGAGGTCTGAAAGAATCTGGCTCCCGGCCCCCAGCATGCGCAGTTCGCGCTCCTTGCCATCGCTTGCAGACTCCCCGCGAATACGACGGTCCAGTTGCGCGGCGTCCTCCGAGTAGGTCAGAAGCACCAGTACACCGGAGGGTTCCTGGGCAATTCTTGCAAGCGCCGCATCGACGTTCCAGCTTTGTGCTTCCCGCGCCTCGGCCAACATATCGAAAGCGCCGCGATGGGTGTGGACCCGGACCATTGAGGGCGTATCCGGCTGAATCGTGCCATGCACCAGAGCCATGTGGACCTGTTTGAGCTCGCCATCCTCATAGATAACAGCACGAAAGTCGCCGTGCCGGGTGCTGACGATGTTTTCCGATACCCGCCAGACCGTCGGCTCTGTGCGCATCCGGTAGCGGATGAGATCGGCAATCGTCCCGAGTTTGAGGCCATGCGTACCACTGAACTCCAGAAGATCCGGAAGTCTCGCCATGGTGCCATCGGGGTTCAGAATCTCGCAGATCACGCTGGCGGGTTCGATACCGGCCAGCCGCGCAAGGTCCACTCCCGCCTCGGTGTGACCCGCACGGGTCAATACACCGCCGGGCTGGGCCATGATCGGAAACACATGTCCCGGACTCACAATCTCTTCGCCCGTCGTATTTTCACTCACCGCGGTACGGATCGTGTGGGCGCGGTCAGCCGCTGATATACCGGTACTTACGCCGTCAGCCGCCTCGATCGACACCGTAAAGTTCGTGGAATACCGGGCATTGCTATCGTTCACCATCAGCGGCAGTTTCAGATGGCGACAACGTTCTTCAGTCAGGGTCAGGCAGATTAACCCTCGGCCATGCGCTGCCATGAAGTTAATATGCTCGGCGGTCACAAACCCGGCCCCTATGACAAGGTCGCCTTCGTTTTCACGGTCCTCGTCATCCACCAGGATGACCATCTTTCCTTCCCGGTAATCCTCGAGTACTCGCTCGATCGGGCTCACGCCAAGACCAGTGCGCTCTTCCGTCATTTCATTAAGTGCCTTTAACTGCATTCCTGAAGGCGCTTCAGGTAGCGGGCCACGATGTCGACCTCAATGTGTACGCTCTGACCCTTCGTTAACCTGCCCAGGGTCGTGACGCTGAGCGTATGCGGGACAAGATTCACAGCGAACTCTACCGCCTCTTTCAGGTCGTGGACATCGTTCACTGTCAAACTGACTCCATCGAGTGTTACCGAGCCCTTTTCGGCGATGTAGGCCGCAACCTCTCGCGGGCCGCTGAAACGCATTCGGGCGGATCTCGCCGAAGTCTCGGCTTCCACCAGGGTCACGACGCCGTCAACGTGGCCGCTGACCAGATGGCCACCGAAACGGTCCTGCGCACTCATGGCAAGTTCCAGATTCACCCCGTCTTCCGGTTGCCAAGTACCCAGCAGTGTCCGCGAGAGCGTCTCTTTTGATACATCAAAAAAAACAACGCCTGGCTCCTGCCGGACAACCGTCAGACAGACCCCGGCCACGGCGACGCTGTCACCCACACTGATTAAACCTGTGTCCAGCGCGGCTGGCTCGATCTGGATCACCAAATCGCCGTTACGGACCTCTATCGAACCGATCGTTCCGATATCCTGCACGATGCCGGTAAACATCACGAGCCCTCCTTCGTGGGAACATAGATCAGGCGGATATCGCGCCGAATCCTGCAGATATCTTTCAGTTCGAACTCCACGCGGTCGTCGATCGATCGCATACCCCGCATGACAAACATGCCCTGACCTCCAGAGCCCAGTATATCCGGCGACTGATACACCCAAAGTTCATCAACCAGCCCACGCGAAACAAAAGCACCCGCGACGCCGGCACCTGCCTCAACCAGCACTTCATTGCAGGCCCGTTCGGCAAGAACATCCAGCACCCCGGCGACATCAACGCGGCCATCATCGCCGGCAAGGCAGAGTTGCTCGGTACGGGCGTCAAATCCGAAACCCTCATCGTCTTCACGGCTGGTGACGATAAGAATATCTCCGGGTTCGGAAAAAAGCCTCGCTTGCGGGTCCAGCTGGCCTTTCCCATCAAGCACCACCCGCAGCGGCTGCGCCACGTCCGCATCAACACGGGCGTTCAGGCGGGGATTGTCCTCTTTCACCGTCCCGATGCCGGTAACGATGGCGCAACTGCTGGCCCGGAGCCGGTGGACATCCGCACGCGCGGCCTCTCCTGTAATCCACTGACTGCTGCCATCATTGGCCGCTGTTCGACCGTCCAGCGTCGCGGCAACCTTGAGCCTCACCAGCGGTCGACCACCCGCCATTCTGCGGCAGAATCCCGCGTTCAGCCCGCGCGCTCCATGGTCATCCTCCGAAACCTCGGCATCGATACCCGCCGCGCTCAGCATTTCGAGCCCCTTGCCGGCGACCTGCGGGTTCGGATCCACCATCGCCGTCACCACCCGCTTTACCCCGGCGTCAATGAGCGCCTGGGCGCAGGGCCCGGTTCGTCCGGTATGCGCGCAAGGCTCAAGGCTGACAAACACCTCGGCCCCTTTCGCCCGGCTACCCGCAGCAGACAGGGCGTGGATTTCCGCATGCGCTTCGCCGGCGCGCTGGTGCCAGCCTTCGCCGACGATTTCCTCACCCAGGGCTACCACGCAGCCGACCCGCGGGTTGGGCTTGGTGGTGTAGAGGCCGTTTTCCGCAAGCTCGACCGCACGCTCAAGAAAGCGGCGCTCCCGGTCCTCAATTTTTTGGACGCTCATCGTTTGCGCCCTGATCCCGGCTCGACCAGCAGTGACAGTTGCGTCACCTTTGCCGGTGTCTTTCGATCCTTGCGCAGCCGATCGACTTCTTTGCTGAACGCAGCCACGTCCTCGAAACTTCGATACACGGATGCGTACCGCACATAGGCAATCTCATCGATCTGCGGCAGCAGACTCATCACGACCTCGCCAATCGCAGCCGAACGCACTTCCGGTTCGCCGTTGAGCTGAATCTCACGACTGACGTTATTGATCAGCGCATCAATCTGATCGAGCCCGACCGGCCGCTTTTCCAGTGCCCGCATTAATCCCCGACGGAGTTTCCCCTCGTCCCAGGGTTCACGCCTGCCATCACTTTTAACCACCCTGGGCTGCTCGCGTTCAAAGCGCTCAAAGGTTGTAAAGCGGTGACTGCATCCCTGGCATTCGCGCCGGCGCCGGACCGTTGCACCGGCGTCACCAAGACGGGAATCGATTACCCGGGTATCGTCGCTGGAGCAGGCGGGGCAACGCATGGCAGGCCTTTAGGGCGCCGCAATAGGCTTAGGAAGCCGGGTCGCCCTCCGCTCCCGCTCCTTCTTTGGCGACCGGGAGCATATCCTCGCGGGAGATGCCCAGTACCAACACAGCGGGGCTGGCGACAAAGATTGAAGAATACGTACCTATCAGGACACCGATCAGCAGCGCAATCGCGAACCCTTTGATGATCTCGCCACCCGCGAGCAGCAATGTCAGGACCACCAGTAACGTGGTCACGGACGTCAGGACCGTTCGCGGCAGGGTTTCATTCACAGAGCGGTTCATGATCGCAAGTACAGACCCCTTGCGCATCTTGCGGAAGTTATCCCGAATCCGGTCAAACACCACAATCGTGTCGTTCAGTGAGTAGCCGATAACGGCAAGCACCGCCGCAAGGACCGGCAGGGAAAACTCGATCCCGAGAATCGAGAACACACCCAGCGTAATCAGCACATCGTGGACCAGTGCACTGACGGCACCAACGGCAAAGCGCCACTCGAATCTGAAGGCCACGTATATCAGGATGCCGATCAGCGCGTAGAGCATTGCCAGACCGCCCTTCTCCGTAAGTTCGCCCCCGACCTGCGGCCCGACAAACTCCACCCGACGCATCTGCACCTGGCAGTCTGCGCTACTGCCGCTTGCACTGGCGCACTGCTGCAGGCCGCCCTGCGCGCTCTCGGTGAGGGTTTCTCCTGCAGCCTTTCTCAGCGCACTCACGACGTCACTGCTCTGCTCGGAGGCCGCCTTGCCTTCACTTACCGGCAAGCGCACAAGAATATCCCGGGACGTACCGAAATACTGGACGATGGCATTGTCGACGCCGGCATCTCTTAACACCGAGCGTACCGTGACCGGGTCGGCCGACTGTGCATATTCGAGTTCGACCAGGGTCCCGCCGGTGAAATCGATACCGAAATTAAGGCCCCGAAGGCCCAAAGAGCCGAGGCTCAGTACCAGCAGCACGAGCGACACAATCCACGCCGTCCGGCGTTTGCCGAGAAAATCGAATTGGGTGACCTGTTTAAATAAGCGCATAGAAGCCGCTACCAGATAGCCAATGCCTTGACCCGCTTTCCGCCATAAAGGAAATTAACCAGGGCACGGGTCACAACAATTGCGGTAAACATCGACGTAATGATGCCGATGCTGAGTGTCACGGCGAATCCCTTAATGGGTCCGGTCCCGAAATTGAACAGAACAATCGCCGCGATCAGGGTGGTGACGTTGGCATCGACGATAGTCGACAAGGCCCGCTCGTAGCCGGTATGAATACTCGCCTGCGGAGTCGCACCATTTTGAATCTCCTCTCGAATACGCTCGAAGATCAGCACGTTCGCATCGACAGCCATACCCACGGTCAGAACAATACCGGCCACACCCGGCAGCGTCAGGGTCGCCTGTAACAGTGACAGCACGGCGACAATCAGTACGAGATTAAGCGCCAGTGCGACATTGGCGAAGAGCCCGAATACCCGGTAATAGACAGCCATGAAAATGAGTACCAGGATGAAGCCGACCATCACCGACCTGAATCCCTGGTCGATATTCGCCTGACCGAGGCTCGGACCGACGGTCCGCTCCTCGATAATCTCCACCGGTGCGGCCAGAGAGCCGGCCCGGAGCATCAGCGCGAGATCACGGGCCTCGGTCACGCTGTCGAGCCCTTCAATCTGAAAACGCTTGCCGAGTTGGTCCCGGATCACCGGGGCGGTAATCACTTCCTCGACACGCTGCTGGGTACGCAATACCCGCCCCTCGTTATCCTTCAGGGGCATTCCATCGGCATCGGTTCTGATCGACGATCGGTTCTCAATGTACAGCACTGCCATCCGCTTGCCGATATTCTTGCCGGTGATCTTCTGATTGATTCTTGCCCCGATTGCGTCCAGGGTGATACTGACGATCGGTCCGCCGCTTTGTGTATCGATACTTGCCGCCGCATCGACGATGTTCTCGCCGGAATAGATCACCCGTTTCTCCAGCAGAATAGGCCGCTCGTCACGGAAGCGGTAAATCTTTGACCCCGGAGGTACTTTGCCGCCCAACGCGGCCTCGAGGCTGTGCTCCTCGTCGACCATCATCATCTCCAGCGTGGCTGTGCGGCCGAGAATGCGTTTTGCGCGCGCCGTGTCCTGCACTCCCGGCAGTTGCACCACGATCCGGCGGTCGCCCTGGCGCTGGACGACGGGTTCCGCGACGCCCAACTCGTCAACCCGGTTGCGAAGCGCCGTGATGTTCTGCTCAAGAGCGAACTGAGACAATTGATCGATCTCGCTTTGCACAAGGCTCGCGTTCAGGACGTTTTCAGAGCCCTCCTCCCCTTCGGTCACAACCAGACCCGGGAGCTCCTCGCGGATCGTCTTCAGCGCATCCTCGGCTGACTCTACTGAACGAAGCGTTACGGTGATGCCGCCCGAGGTGTCGCGGGCGATCCCGCGGTACCGTATCTTGGCTTCGCGCAGCGTTGAGCGCAGATCGGCAACATACCGGTCCTCCGCACGGCGCTGGGCACTCGCCATGTCGACCTCAAGCAGAAAATGCACCCCGCCGCGAAGGTCGAGACCAAGATACATCGGCAGCGCGCCGACGCTCGAAAGCCACTCGGGCGCCGCTGGCAGCAGGGTCAGTGCAATGGTGTAGCCCGTCGGCAGGCGCGCCTCCAGCATGTCGCGGGCCTGCAGCTGGGCATCCGTTGTGGCAAAACGGACCCGGATACCTGAGTCATCCAGTACCAGGGCGCCATAGCCAAGCCCGGCATCGTCCAGAACCTTTTGTACCTGCACCAGTTGCTCAGCACTCAGGCTGCCGCCCCGGGCGCCGCGCAACTGGATGCCCGGATCGTCACCAAACAGGTTGGGAAGCGCGTAAAACGCACCTGGCAGGATAACCGCCGCGATGATCAGCCATTTCCACCACGGCGTGTGATTACGCATCGACTTAATAGGTACCTTTCGGCATGACCTGCGATACCGCCTGCCTTTGGACCTTGACGTTCAATCCGCTTGAGATTTCCAGGGTAATGAAGTTGTCGTCGATCTCTGTCACCTTTCCCAAAAGGCCTCCGTTGGTCACCACCTCTTCACCTTTGGCCAATGCCGCCACCATTTCCTTGTGCTGCTTTGCGCGTTTTTGCTGAGGGCGAATCAGCAGGAAATAGAAAAGGACAAAAATCGCCGCCAGCGGCAGGAGACTGAACAGGCTTCCGCCGGTTCCTCCCCCGCCTTGGGCCAAGGCGTCGGAAATCAAAAAATCCATTTTGCTACCTCTTGATTCGAACCGTGGAAAGGCGCGCGATTATGCCACATCGGCGTTTTCACCGCCGAAAACCGCCATAAAATCATCAGCAAAGGCTTGCAAGCACCCGCGGGTAATCGCATCGCGAATGTCAGACATCAAGGTCTGAAAAAAGACCAGATTATGCAAGGTGCAGAGCCTCGGGCCAAGCAGTTCACCGGCCACATGCAGATGCCGCAGATAGGCCCGGCTGAACTGGCTGCAGGTCGGACACGGACAGTCGGGATCAACCGGCCGGGTATCCCGGCGGTTAGCCGTGTTCTTAAGGCGTACGATACCGCGACGGGTGTACAGCCAGCCGTTGCGGGCGTTTCGTGTAGGCAGCACGCAGTCGAACATATCAATGCCGGACGCAACTCCTGCGAGCAGATCCTCGGGCTTGCCCACACCCATCAGATACCGGGGTTTGCCGGCCGGCATGGCAGGTGCTACCGCTTCCAGGATTCTCAGCATATCTTCCTTGGGTTCTCCTACCGACAGGCCACCCAGCGCGTAACCATCAAAGCCGATTGCCTGGAGGCGCTCAAGCGCCTCCAGACGAAGCGCCTCGTGGATGCCGCCCTGGGCGATTCCGAATAAGGCCTGGCCGGGGCTAAGCGGGTAGTCGCGACAGCGCCTCGCCCAGCGAAGCGACAGCGCCATGGAATCGCGCGCCTGTGCAACAGTTGCCGGATACGCGGTGCATTCGTCAAAGCACATGACAATATCCGAGCCAAGGGCCTTTTGCACCTGCATGGATGTTTCCGGCCCAAGAAAGACTGTAGATCCGTCCACGGGTGAACGGAAGCTAACCCCGTCTTCCCTGATATCTTTTTTCTTCGCCAGACTCCAAACCTGAAAACCCCCGGAGTCAGTCAGGATCGGGCCGCGCCACCCCATGAAATCATGAAGGGTTCCATGCAGGCTGATGATTTCGGCTCCCGGCCTCAGCATCAGATGAAACGTGTTTCCGAGGATTATCTGCGCCCCGGTCGCGGCAACCTCTTCCGGGCTGACCGACCGGACCGAACCGACGGTTCCAACCGGCATAAATGCCGGGGTTTCGACAGTCCCGCGGGCAAAGTCGATCCGGCCCTGCCGGGCATTACCGTCGCTATGATTCAGGGTGTATTTCATTGCGGTGCCCGGGACTGCACAAGCATGGCGTCACCATAACTGAAAAAGCGGTAGCGGTTCGCAACGGCGTGGGCATAGGCCTCGCGAATCCGCTGCACGCCGGCAAAGGCACTCACCAGCACCATCAGGGTGGAACGCGGCAGGTGAAAGTTCGTGATCAGCATGTCGACGACCTGAAAAGCATAACCCGGCCTGATAAACAGGCGGGTTTCCCCGCGCGCGGACTTAAGCTCCCCACTCTGAGCTGCCGCTTCCAGGGCACGGACAACGGTTGTACCGACAGCAACCACCCGCCCGCCCCGGCGCCGGGTATCTCGAATCGACTCGACCAGCGCTTGATCCACGGCGATCTCTTCGGCGTGCATCTGATGCTCATCCAGAGAGTCCGATTTGATGGGCGCAAAAGTGCCCGCTCCCACGTGCAGGGTCAGCCTGGCCAATCCGACACCGCTCGCCGTCAAGCGGTCGAGCAAGGGCTCGTCGAAGTGCAGTCCGGCTGTCGGCGCAGCAACAGCTCCGGGGTGTTTCGCATATACCGTCTGGTAACGATCGCTGTCTGAGCGATCCACCGGGCGCTGGATATACGGTGGCAACGGCGTCTCACCCTCCCGATACAAAAGCGCCTCGAAACTGCCGCCGTCGCTGCATGCCACCAGAAAAAATGCACCGTCCCTGCCCAGTATCCGAAGTGGCGTACCGCCCTCGGTCGTGAGGTCCGTTCCGGCCCCCGGCGCTCTGCTCGCACGAATCTGCACCAGTGCCTGCGCCCCGCCCTGCAGCCGTTCCAGCAGGAGTTCGAACTTGCCGCCGGTCTCTGTCTTTCGCCCGTAAAGCCGTGCCGGCAGGACCTTTGTGTCGTTGACCACAAGCAGGTCATTTGGCCGCAGCCGTCCTACCAGATCGGAAAATACACCATCGATAAGCGCCTCACCTGGGGGTGGCACGATAAGCAACCGGCTGGCGCTGCGCTTATCCTTGGGTGACTGCGCGATCAGTTCCCCAGGCAGGTCGTAGTCGTATTGGTGGCTGGATTGCATAGGCTTTTAAAGTGACAGCAAAGCGCCGCATACTCCAGGAGGGAAAACCAACGGTGAATTCTATCGACTGCGATAGACCTTCCCAACTAAACCTCCCCAGCCAGCCGTAAACGCTCAAAAGCATCGCCACGCGCCAGGACCACCGAGGCACCCACTTGACGCTTGGGAATCCGCCAGAAGGTATCCAGCAGCCGCGCGGTATGCCGCGGATTCAACCGCCGATAGCCATTGCGCTCATAAAAACGGATTGCCCAGTGCGCGCTTGCCCAGGTCCCAACCAGAATCGGGCACGAGGACTGATCATGAATCTTCTCAAGCAATGTCCGGCCCAGGCCGTTGCGCTGCCGCTCCGGCCGCACATAGGCATGGCGGATAAGATCCACTGCGCCCCGGGGCTGAAACCCCATCACGGCCACAAGTTCGTGCCCCTGTGATACGCCCCAGAACACGACCCCGTCCTCGAGCTCCTGCTGCAAAGCCGCAGCAGACATATAGGGTTCGTGCCAGCAGTCATCGGGAATCACACCCCGGTAGATCTGCGCCGCTGCATTGATCACAGCGCAGATCGCCTGGGCGTCACTCACCCTGTGTATTCGAGGAACATCCCGCATCACATTCATTTCGGCCCATAGTAACAGGGGTTTTCCCTCCTTCGAAAACCGGCGTTTTTCCTGAAGATTTGCAGTTGACAGGGGTTTTCGGTTCTCGCATAATGTTTGTACTACAAACTGGTTTGCAGTAGGAGCCCTATGTCTCCCGAAGAACTCAATGTCCGCAAAGCGATCGCCGATGTTGAACTGATACGGCGTGTCCTGGATCAGGCCGAAAAAAGCAACTCCCCGGCTCAGACCGTGGGACTCTTCGGGGTTACCCTGACCGCGAACATCATCCTTCAGAGCTTCGCGCTCGCAGGTGCGGCGCTGTTGCTGGCAGTAGAACTTGCAACCGCTGGCTCGATCACACAAACGCTGATGCTCGGTGCCACCCTTCCTGACCTTCGCCTGCTCGGCATTGGGCTAATGGCAGGAATACTGATTGCGCTCGTGATCCTGCTTTACTTCGTGATCTGGCGTGCGGCGCGCGACAGCGGGGAAGAATTCAATGCTTATATCGTACGCAACTTCCGCTATGCGAGGTTGTTGTCATATCTGTCTGACCTGCTGCTGAAGTTTGCTGCGGTAGCCCTGGTCATGCTCGCGGGACATCCCGAATGGATACCGCCTTTGCTGCTGGCATTTACCGGTGACTATCTCGTTCAGGGCCGATTGTTTACTTTGCCCACGCGGATGGCGGTGATCCTGGGCGCGATCTGTATTGCGATCGGGCTCTACCAGTTCCTTGCGGACGTTCAGACACTGGTACTGCCGCTGGCCGTATTCACGGCGGTCGCAGCCATTTCAACCGGGAGATTAATGCGACTGAATCGGAAACAGGCCGACGAAGCTGCGTGAAGCGGCGGGTGTCATGGCTTCCAGCGAGCTGCTCAATGTACATCCGGCATTATTTGACCGGGTCCGCCTCGCGATCATGGCGCATCTTTCGCTTGCCAAAGGGGCCGTTGATTTCAACACCCTGCTTGCAGAACTTGAACTCACCCGAGGCAACCTCTCGACGCATATGAAAAAACTCGAAGACGATGGACTGGTACAGATCAAGAAGGCCTTCATTGGGCGAAAGCCCCGTACCACCTACTCCTGTACCAGCAGGGGAAAGAAGGCCGTTCAGGTCTATCTCTCGGCTGTGGAAACCGTTTTGAGAACTTCGTTATGAGGCATAGCGGCTCAAAAACCAGCCGATCAATTGCAATGACCACCCGGGGGTGGGTTAGCGGTGCACGGTGGCACCGATACGGCGGGGGCAACCCCCGGGGTACTCCTCCAGTGCCCCCGTCGAACCACCGACCCGATAGGGAAGCTTCAGCTGAAAAACTTAAGCGGTGTGCGGCGGCATCGTCACGATGGAAGACTTCCCTTTTGTCTCCTTCCTCCAACTTCCATCGGCCCGCCGCTTCTTTTTTCTGACAAAAGCCCGGGGTGACACGACCCCAGGGCCTTTGCGCCCCCTAGCTCGGCGGCTGATAGACCTCCAGCACGGCTTTTGCCTTTTTCATCCCCTCAACGGCGGTCGGCATATCGAGGAGCTTGGTCGTCTTACCGCCCACAATCGCGCCCGTGGCTGATACCGCCAGTGCAACACCGGCCATGCAGGCGTCATCGGGCATATCCGCAACAACCACGAGATCATCGCTCCCAAAGGCCATCCAGGCCCCGATCATGGTTCCACCATTGGCCTCGATCGCCGCTTTGGCTGCCCCGGTACGATCCTGCGGACTTCCGACAAGCGCTTTGATCGCGTCGCCTGAGTAAGACGCCTGGTATAGATAGCAAGGCATTACATCCTCCTGTTAATTGATGGTGGTCGGCCCAGTGCCAACCGCAACGATAGCATACCAATATTACAGACCTCCGTCGCTCTCGCCAGATTATGGTTTTCTCCGCTTCACGGGCGTGAGGCAAATGTCGCGCGGGCAACAATGTTGACTTGTCCGAGACCGCCTGTGGACGGTACGCTTTGCCGGAACCGGTCTCATCGCAGGCGAGAATTCAGGCCATGTCGCAAAAGGAAGCTGATTTCATCATCGTTGGAGCAGGCTCCGCCGGCTGTGTTCTCGCGGACAAACTGACCGCGAGCGGAAAATACCGTGTCGCCATTCTTGAGGCCGGCCCTTCAGATAACCGTTTCTGGATCCGTACACCTATCGGCTACGGAATCACCTACACCGATCCCAAAGTCAACTGGTGCTACTCCGCAGAACCGGATCCCGCGCTTTGTGACCGCACCCTTTACTGGCCGCGGGGCAAAGTGCTGGGGGGATCAAGCTCAATCAATGCCATGGTCTACCACCGGGGCCAGGCGAGGGACTACGATGACTGGGAAAGGGCCGGCAATCCGGGCTGGGGCTATAGCACCGTCAGGAAAATCTACGAAAGTTTCGAAGACCTGTCGCCACAGAAGGCCTCAAGTGTCTCACGAAGCAAGGGCATACCTAACGAGACCAGACTCTCGGTCTATGACGCGTCGGCGGACTATCATTCCTTAAAAGACGACTTCGGCCGGGCATTTTCAGAAGCTGGCCTGGTGAGTCCATCAGCGATATGCCTTGAGGGCGAAGGCGTCGGCCCTTATCTCATCACGACCCGCGCTGGCAAGCGCTGCTCTTCCGCCACCGCCTTTTTGCATCCGGCAACCAACCGATCCAACCTCGAGGTGTTTACCAATGCCACGGTCACCAGGATCAATTTAAAGGAAAGAAGGGCTAGCGGGGTTGCGTGCCGTATAGCAGGTAAGCCCGTGGAATTTCTGGCGCGGCGCGAGGTCCTGCTCTGCGCCGGGGTTGTCAACTCGCCGCAACTGCTGCAACTTTCCGGAATCGGACCGCTCGATATCTTGGCGACTCATGGCATCCAGCCCATCCTGGAGCACCCCCATGTTGGCCGGCATCTTCAGGATCACCTCGGCATCAGTTATTTCTACCGCGCAAACCGGCCGACGCTGAACAACATTCTTCGAAGCTGGCCGGGCAGGATCGGCGCCGGCATTCAGTATATCCTGCAGCGTTCGGGCCCTTTGTCATTAAGCGTCAACCAGATCGGCGGGCTTGCCCGCTCGCAACCTGGCAACGACACCATTGATACGCAGCTTTACTGCAACCCCGTGAGTTATCAGCCCGTTGCCGATGACACGCGCAGGTTAATCCAGCCGGATCCGTATCCTGGCTTCATCATGGGCTTTAATCCCTGTCGTCCGAAGAGTGAGGGTTTTATAGACATTCGCTCCTCCGACCCGTTTGTCGCGCCGCGGATTTCCACCCACTACCTGGCGACGCAGGAGGATCTCGATGGAATCGTCGCCATGGCGCGACTCGTCGGCAGGATCCAGGACACCGAAGCGATCAAAGACATCCTCGCGAATCCTCCGGATCTTGATTTATCGAGCATGGATGATGACGAGATTCTCAGCGACTTTCGTGAACGGGCCACCACGGTCTACCATCCCTGCGGAACCTGCCGGATGGGTCCTGGTATCCAGAGTGCGGTTGTCAACGCCGATCTTGAGGTTTTCGGCATCGACGGACTTCGGGTGGTGGATGCGTCAATATTCCCCAACATCACCTCTGCCAATATCAACGCACCGACCATCATGGTCGCACATGAAGCCGCACGGCGGATTCTGAAGCGTTTAGAGGCCTGAAGCCTCTCTCTTCCCATGCTCTGGAAAACCTTCAGGCGCACGGCGTTGTTCTGGACGTTTGTACTGCTGGCCGCTTACCTTGTTTATATCTACCCCATCCAGCGTCTGACGGACTGGCTGAATTACCCGGCACTCTTGAATCTTTCTACGATCGTCGGCCTGTGGATGTTCGTAGCGGCAATCCTCTGGCTGTCTTTCAGAAGCAGTAGCCGTCTGCTCGAACTCATTCTCTATAACTGGATGGGCATCGGCTTTGTTTTCTTCTGTTTATGCTTTATCTACGACCTTTTAAGACTGGAACTGGCGCTCAACGATTATTGGGCCGCGGTCGGTATTCTCCTGGCGGGTTCTTGCGTCGTCATCTACGCTTTCGCGACTGCACAACGCCTCTCTTGCAAACGTCTTGAGTTTCACGATTCAAGGCTCACGGGACGCTATCGGCTGGTCCAGATCAGTGACGTACACGTCGGATCACGAAGCGTTGGACTCCTCAGGAACATCGTTGCCACCATCAACGCCCTGCATCCAGACCTTATCGTCATTACTGGGGACTTTCTGGACGCGAAACGAGTGGGTTCTCAGGATATCGCGCCGTTGAAAGACCTCCGGGCACCGGTTTATTTTTCGATCGGGAATCACGAACGCTACGCCGGTCTCGACCGGGTCGTTCCTATGCTGGAAGACGCCGGCGTTGTGGTGCTGCGAAGCCAAAGTGTCAACATCGCTGAGCTACAACTGATTGGTATTGATGATGCTGAAGATCAGGGCCAGGTCAGGCGGGAACTTGGGAATATCGACCTCGATCAGCGATGCTTCAAGGTGCTTCTCTATCACCGGCCACTCGGGTGGGATGCTGCCGTTTCGTCGGGCATCGACCTCATGCTCTGCGGTCATACCCATAATGGCCAGATCTTTCCCTTTAACTGGCTGGTGCGCCGGCAATTTAAAAAAATTCACGGGCTGCACACGCAAAGTAACTGTCACCTCTACGTATCGCCCGGGACAGGTACCTGGGGGCCGGCAATGCGACTGGGATCACGAAACGAGGTTACCTGTATCGATCTCAGCGGGGTTGGATAAGCGGGCGCGCCAGATACCCTGGAGCGTTCTGTCGGGCGATAATACGCTTGCTCGCGAGCGTTTTTAAGCCAACGCTTTAGATCATCCAGCACAAACTTGATTGGGCGCAGCGTTTCCGGGA
This sequence comes from Proteobacteria bacterium UBA2133, assembly GCA_002327725.1. Classification (GTDB taxonomy): domain Bacteria; phylum Pseudomonadota; class Gammaproteobacteria; order Arenicellales; family UBA868; genus UBA868. The sequence goes on along the minus strand of DCXP01000003.1, from coordinate 1,979 downwards.
CTTCGGATACTCTGGACACGCTCATGTTGTCTCCCCCTGTTATGGCTTTGTGGGCGCCATCTTGACGGCCCGAGGGGCTCACAGGGTGAGTCACGTCGTTAAGAATTAAATTTCAACGATCCCCGGGATATTCCTGCTCAATGCGGTAAACCGCCCCGCGGGGAAGCAGTTTGCTGCTGAAAAGCGCGAACGAATCCACCGTAAATGCGGCGCTTGTTGCCAGACTGAACATCTGTAAAAACCGCCCGACGTCCCGGTAGGACGCGCTATCCAGACGGGCCAGGGTCAGATGGGGTCGGAACTTTCGGACCTCGATCTCAACACCCAGTTCCCGGCACTGCGCGGATACCCTCTTCTGCAGCGTGAGAAGTTCCGGACTCTCCCGGATATCCGCCCAGAGAGTTCGCGGCGACTTTTTGCTTCCAAAATAACCTACCTTGTGAAACTGAAGTTCGAAGGGCGTGAACTCGATTTTTTCGAGGGATTCACAAATTCCACGATAAACACCCGGTTGCTGCTCGCCTAAAAACACCAGAGTCAAATGCATCTGATTGGGCCGGGCCCAGCGCGCCCCTCTCACTGAGATCCGCCAACCGGTGAGTTCCTCCCTGATCGAATCTGGGATATCAATCGCTACGAATAATCTCGGCACATGGGCTCCGCGATGTGCACCGAATCAAGTCTTCAGCGCATCCCGGACCGGTTCAAGGCATGAATTCACCTCGTCGGCCGACCTCACCAAGCACTCATCATACTCAAGGGCTAAGGTTTTCTGCAGATGATAATGATCCAGAATGGTTTTCGGGATAACAAAAAGCATTGTCCTCTATTGTCAGGCCGAACGACGCTACCTTCGTTTTGTTATCAAAAAAATCGAATCTCAATGATTTTCCGGATTCAATCGCTGTTTGATTGAAGGGAAGAAGGGAATCGAATCCGCAAAGAGTTTCTTTGAATGCTGCATGGGGTGCGACCACATCAGGCCTGCGCACCACGAAACTGAGATCGCCTATGTAGTTATCATCAACCGAGAGCGAAACATGGGAAAGGTCGCTCTGAGAGGCGGCCCAACCAGAAATGCCGATTGACCTGTTAGCGTGTATGACGATCCTGTCAATATGCATCAGGCAAACAATCGAATTATCCCCGAAATTTCTATCTGGGATTTTCGTAGGGACTATTGTGATTGCATGCCTGAAATATGAGGGGTGGGAATCAATCTTTACACGCGAAGATATGATAGGCACCGTGTGTGGATTTTCATAAGTGTATCTTTTTGATCGGTTACTTGTGTGAGAATGAACAAACCAAAGTCGCGATACACCTAGCTGGTCACCTAGACGCTGCGCCTCCAGCAATTCTTCCTCCGAATCATTCGTTTCGAAGAGTACGTACTTCCAAACCACTAAACCACCTTTTGGTTTTTGAAATTCTATTGCATCTTTCATGAATTTGAATGCTTTTGAGATGTCTCCCTTTACTCGATACTTTTCATAGGACTCCTGGTACGCGCCGTCGATGGCAACCACAGTCTCTTCAACATACTCAGTTCCCATAGTTTTTGAGTAATCATGATTACCATTCGTAATCACCCTTTGTAACGTGGACGGGAATATCCTGCGTGCTGTTGCCAATAGTTCAGGAAATCTGGGGTTATTCAATGGCTCTCCCTGCCCACAATATTCTATTGACCTGATTTGATACTCATTTTTCTTTAAATCCTGCAAAAGGTCTGACATGTTTTCGGGGCTGAAGTGACGCGCTCCAGATCGAGTTTTGATCTGCATTAAGTTAGAGCAGTGCGGACATTTAAGAGCACATGCCAACGAAGACTCAAACTGAATCTTCTGAATTATCCTGTCTTTGATTAAATCGTTTGAATAAGGTTCATCGGGACGGAAAAAAGAGCAATGTTCGCAAACATCCGGCCAAGGGGTTTTCCCGTCCTGAAGAGCGGCTCGAATGTTTTTATAACGGTC
>DCXP01000002.1:41043-41410 GCA_002327725.1 Proteobacteria bacterium UBA2133 | reverse complement strand
ATCCCCGGCAAAACAGTTGATGCGTCGCGTCCGCCGATGCGAAAGCGCACCTGCGCTTCGATGCCGGCGACCCGTCGCCCCGCGAATCCACCCGACGATTCAACGCCGATGCACCTTAGTTCAAGGGCCTCTTGTCCAGCGGCATCAACGCGCTTGCTCTGGCTTGAGGTCAGTATCCTGAATTACCTATACTATGTAGTACAATCAAGTTGTGCCTGCCAAAAGAAAACCCCCTCCCAAATGGTGGTTACTGGGTTATATGGCCCAGTATCAACCCCAGCATTTAATTGAAAAAATTGAGGAATATCACATAAATCCTCAAATTCTCTATGAGGCTGCAGCGGCTGCCGCTCTGGATCTGCCAAAA
>DCXP01000002.1:0-41034 GCA_002327725.1 Proteobacteria bacterium UBA2133 | reverse complement strand
GCGCACCTGCGCTTCGATGCCGGCCACCCGTCACCCAGCGAATCCACCCGACGATTCAACGCCGATGCACCTTAGTTCAAGAGCCTCTTGTCCAGCGGCATCAACGCGCTTGCTCTGGCTTGAGGTCAGTATCCTTAATTACCTATACTATGTAGTACAATCAAGTTGTGCCTGCCAAAAGAAAACCCCCTCCCGATTGGTGGCTACTGGGTTATCTGGCCCAGTACCAACCTCGGCATTTGATCGAAAAAATTGAGGAATATCACGTAAATCCCCAAATTCTCTATGAGGCTGCGACTGCTGCCGCTCTGGATCTGCCAAAAGAAAAATACAGAAGGCTGGCCAAAACCTGGGCGGTACGTCAACACCGCATGAGATCAAACCCGAGGGAGGAATAAATTTAATGTACTACTAAATCATACGTTTAACACCCTGAAATCGGACTCGATCGCCTAAGCAGATTCGAAATCGCCGTGGTGGCGACTCGGTCAGTGCTACGATGGCGGGGGGCATGACTACTTACCAATACAGAAACTTGAGAAAATCTCGCCCAGAAGATCTTCGGTAGTCACCTCTCCTGTAATTTTCCCAAGCGCCCCCTGCGCAAGGCGCAGTTCCTCGGCAACAAGTTCCGGCATATTCACCGCCTGTGCTGATGTTATGTGCTCAAGGGTCTGCTCGAGGGCGTCGAGGTGACGGCGCCGTGCAAGGACGACATCTTCTAAATCGCCGGGGCATCCGAGGTGCTCTGTGATCACGGCGATCAGCTGCTCGAGCCCTAAGCCCTGTGTCGCGCTGATTGCGACTCGTGGCTTGCCGTCTTCCGGCTCGAGCCGTCCGCCCGCGCGGCTGCTGATATCAATCTTGTTCAAAACCCTGACGCACACGGCATCGTTACCCTCTTCTTCGCGCAGCGGAGGGTCACACAGGGCCGGCTCAGCATCGTCAATGACCTCGAGCAAGAGGTCCGCGGCACCGATCGCCTGTTCGGCGCGGCGAACGCCCTCGGCCTCTATCTCATTGCCGCTTGGCCGCAGCCCTGCGGTATCGACGATCCGGACCGCGGCCCCACCGATGTCTATGGTTACTTCGATGAGATCCCGGGTTGTGCCCGGGATCGCGCTGACAATGGCATGGTCTGATCCAGCGAGCGCGTTCAGCAGGCTCGACTTGCCCGCGTTAGGGGCGCCAAAAAGAACAATCTGAGCGCCCGCGGACAAGAGTTCCCCGGGCCGTGCGCGATCGACCAACTTCAGAATGCTGTCTTTGATTCGGTCCAGTTGCCCATCAAGTACTACCGGACTCAAGTCATCGACGGGTTCTTCCGAGAAGTCTATATTTGCTTCGATAATTACCCTAAGTTCGGCGATAAACTGAGAGATATCGCCTATCTCCCTCGAAAAATCTCCACGTAAAGACCGCAATGCGCAGCGGGCCGCAACGTCTGTCTGGCTGTTGATGAGATCGGCCACAGCTTCGGCCTGGGCAAGGTCCAGTTTGCCATTGAGAAACGCTCTTTCCGTGAATTCCCCGGGCCGCGCAAGATCCGCGCCCATGGCACCAACCTGCGCCAGCAGCCCATCAATGATGACGGGGCCGCCGTGGCAATGGAGTTCCAGTACATCCTCGCCGGTGTACGACGCCGGGCCTTTGAAAAAAATCGCTATCCCGTAGTCCAGGGTACGCCCCTCAGGGTCGCGAAAGGCCGTCGCCTGCGCTTCGCGCGGTTGCAGGATATGGCCGGTCAGCCCTTGTGCAATTCTGGCCGATTCAGGGCCAGAGATACGGATGACGCCGATGCCGCCGATGCCCGGCGGGGTTGCCCGTGCAATGATGGTTCGAGCGGGAGCGCTCACGGTATTTTTCCGGTCTTAGCGCAAGCGGTCCTGAAAGGTGCTCAGGTCTTGCTGTCGGCGGCCTGTATCTTGCGGGTAATTACCCACTGCTGGGCGATCGACAGAACGTTATTGACCAGCCAGTACAAGACCAGGCCCGAGGGAAACCACAGGAAGAAGATTGTGAATACCACCGGCAGCGCCATCATGATCTTCTGCTGCATCGGATCCAAAGGTGTGGGGTTGAGCAACTGCTGGCCGAACATGGAAGCGCCCATCAATATCGGCAGCACGTAGTAGGGATCCTGCAGAGACAGGTCCTGAATCCAGAGCGCAAACGGTGCCTGGCGCAGCTCGACGCTCTCCAGCAACACCCAGTACAAAGCGATGAAGACCGGTATCTGGATGACGATGGGGAGACATCCTCCAAGCGGATTGATCTTCTCTTTTTTGTAGATCTCCATCATCGCCTGCTGGAATTTCTGCTTATCGTCGCCGAACCGCTCTTTCAGCGTTTGCATGCGCGGCTGCATCTTTTTCATGCGCGCCATGGATTTGTAACTGGCTGCAGAAAGCGGGAAGAACACCAGTTTGACCAGAAGGGTCAACAGAATGATGGAGACACCCCAGTTGTTGACGACCTGGTTGATGTAGGTCATGACCCAGAAAAGGGGTGATGACACCGGCGTCAGCCAGCCGTAGTCGACGGTCAGTTCCAGCTGGTTGTCGGCCTTGATCATCCGTTGGGTTTCTTTCGGCCCGATGTACATCTGGCCTCGGAGCGTCTGCGAGCCGCCCGCCGGAACCGCGGTGGGCTGGGTTGTCTTGTAACCGATCAGATAACGGGGTCCGCTATCCCGGCGGGTGACATTCGAGTAGAACTCATAGCCGGTGCCGGCACTGGGGAGCAGAGCACCCACGAAATAATGCTGCAGCATCGCGACCCAGCCTGAAGTTGTGGATCGGGCGAGATTCGCCTCGTACATCTCCTCGAAGTCGATCTTCTGGTACTTGTCCTCCGGGGTAAATATGGCGCCGCCTTTATAGCTCGGCAGTCGTCCAAGAAAGCCAAAGCCGCTGCTCGGTTCGGCCACCTGTGTGCGCAGAATCTGCGAGTACCGGTAACCCACCCACTGGTCACTGCTCTGGTTATCCACGGTAAAGGCAACGTCGATGTAGTAACTGTTCCTGTGGAATGTGAACGTTTTCCGGAAAACAACACCGTCGTCGGATGTCCACTCAAGGTGAACCTGGACGCTGTCCTCGCCGGGGGAGAGTCTTACATTCTGCCGCTCGGTAGAAAAAATCGTGTGATGATTTGGCGCCTCACGCCCTGCGCTTAACAATCCATCCTGAATCAGGAATAGGTCAGCACCCGAATCATTCAGCAGCACAAAGGGGGTGTCCGGCTCATCCAGAGAGACCGGATAAGTCAGTAACGCCAGACGCCTGAGATCTCCGCCTCTGGTATCAATCTCGGCACGGATGATGTCCGTTTCAGCGATGACGCGGCGCTCTCCCGGCAGGCTTTGACTCAGCGGAATCGCAGCGGCGGTGTCTGAGGTCTCAGGCGCTGCTGAGACGGCCGGTGCCTGAGGTACGTCATCGGCCTCGGGTTTTGTTGCGGTGGTAGTGTCTTGTGCGGCCCCGGATACCTGGGATGCAGGGGTATTCGCGTTCATGGCGGCGCCGTTCTTGCCGGACTCATACTCGAGCCATGACTGCCACAGCAGCAGGAGCACCATTCCTAGCGCGCCGAACAGGATTAATCGTTGAAAGTCCATTTAGGCGCGCTCGCCCTGGGGGTCTGGGCTTCGTCCTCCTGGAACCGGGTCATAGCCGCCCGGGTGCCATGGGTGGCAGCGGCCGAGGCGCCGAAGCGCAAGCCATAAACCCAACAGCGGCCCGCGCGTCTCCACGGCCTCAATGGCGTAACACGAGCAGGAAGGATAAAACCGGCAGGACTGCCCAAACCATGGGCTGACCAGATAACGGTACGCCTTCAGAAACGCGATCAGGATTTTCTGCATTGGCTATTTACCTGGTGCCAATGCCTGTCCAGACTTTGGCAAATGTCCTTGTTTGCCGCGCTAGCACACGGCTGGCGTGCTATGGCAACGATATCCAGACCAGAAACATCCGCTGCATGGTGCCGGAAAGATTCTCTCACTAATCTTTTTATCAGGTTGCGCCGCACAGCCTTCGGCGACGTCTTTTTTGATACGGTGATCCCCAGCCGACCCCGTGCGAGTCCGTTCGCCTTAGCATAGACCACAAACAGCTTATCTTTACTGCCACATCGGTCGTCGAGTACCGCTCTGAACGCTGCTGCCCGAAGCAGCCGTCGGGCCGCGGGAAAGCCATAACTGCTCATGGACGCGCACCGGTTGGCGCGGTCACGGCTTAGGCGCTGAGTGTCGCCCGACCTTTCGCGCGCCGGGCGTTGATGATCGCTCGGCCCCCGCGGGTTTTCATGCGCGCCCGGAAACCATGGCGGCGTTTACGTTTGACCACGCTGGGCTGGAAAGTTCTTTTCATACTGATAACAGATATGGAAGCGGCAAAGGGCGTTGGAATGTACCTCTTAAACCTAAAAAATGTCAATATTTTTCTTGTTTTCTAACTGTTTTTTGGAAAGTTGTGGATAAGATTTTTTTCTAAATATCTTGTGGATAAAAATGATCTCAGCGACTAGAATCCTCCTATCGACCCAACTTGATTTGGTCGAAAACAGGGCGTAAACCACGCAGTGTTAGGCCAACCGGGCTAGTTGCTGCCGCTATGACTTTGGGAGATTTGCCGTTGTCTGCAGTTTGGAACCTGTGTTTAGGCCGCCTCGAGGACGATCTCTCGCCCCAGCAGTTCAATACCTGGATTCGCCCATTGCAGGCCATCGAGGAAGGTGGACATCTGAAACTGCTCGCCCCCAACCGCTTTGTCAGGGATTTCATTGTCAAAGAAATGCTCGACGAAGTCGCCCGGCTTGTGAACAGTTTCAGCACAACACCTTTGGACCTCAAGGTGGAGGTGGGTAGCGGTGTCGCGCCGTCCGCAGCTGCCGGCAAGGTTAGAGACGGGCCTGCTGGCCGCCCTGTAGCCGGGCCTTTGCGTTTCGAGGGACGGCTCAATCCCGCATTCACATTTGATACCCATATTGGCGGGAAATCCAACCAGCTCGCCCGGGCAGCCGCCCGCCAGGTCGGTGAGAATCCGGGAAAGGCATACAACCCGCTGTTTCTTTACGGCGGTGTCGGTCTCGGCAAGACCCACTTGATGCAGGCGGCTGGCAACCTGGTGATGGAAAACCAGGCCAAAGCCAATGTGGTCTACGTTCACTCGGAACGTTTCGTGGCTGATATGGTCAAAGCATTGCAGCATAACGCGATTAACGACTTTAAGCGCTACTATCGATCGCTCGACGCGCTACTGATTGACGACATTCAGTTTTTTTCGGGAAAAGAGCACTCTCAAGAAGAATTCTTCCATACTTTCAATACCTTAGTTGAGGGTCAGCGCCAGGTCATCATCACCAGTGACCGCTTTCCAAAAGAGATCACCGGCGTCCAGGAGAGGCTGATCTCCCGATTTGGCAGCGGTTTGACGGTGCCGATCGACCCGCCGGAGCTCGAAACCCGGGTCGCCATCCTACAGCACAAAGCGCAACTCAAAGGGGTGCATTTGCCCGATGAGGTTGCTTTTTTTATCGCCCGCCAGATCCGATCAAATGTCCGTGAGTTGGAAGGCGCGCTGCATCGTATTGTCGCAAGCAGCAGCTTCACCGGGCGGCCTATTGACCTTGAACTGACCCGCGAGGCTTTGCGCGATCTGTTGGTGTTCCAGGAGCGAAGGGTGACGATTCAGAATATTCAAAAAACCGTCGCTGAATATTTCAAGATGCGGATCGCCGATCTGCACTCGAAGCGGCGCAACCGGCAGATTACGAGGCCAAGACAGATCGCGATGGCGCTGGCGAAGGAATTGACCAACATGAGCCTGCCCGAGATTGGGGATGCGTTTGGTGGGCGCGACCATACCACCGTGCTGCACGCCCAAAGGAAGGTCCAGGAGTTGATTTCGACCGACGCCAGGGTAAGAGAGGATTATCAGAATCTACAGAGAATCCTGGGCGCTTAACGAGGATAAATTGTGGATAATGTCGGCTAGAATCGCGGTGCTCGTGCAGGGGGTTTTTTATCCCGATTTTCCGCGCTTTCTATCCACAGGATTCTTAACAGTAGAAAAATTATAAGTAGTTGTAAATAAGAGGGAAAATATTGTAATCAACTTATCCACAGGCCTTATAAACACTAACATCCTTCTAGATTAAATATGAAATTTCAGATTGAGCGCGAAGTTCTGTTAGGCCCGCTTAGCATCGTCACTAGTGTGGTTGAGCGGCGCCAGACCTTACCCATCCTTGCGAATGTTTTCCTGCGCCTGGAAGGTAAACGATTAACACTGGTAGGTACGGATCTTGAAGTTGAGATCAGTATTGAGGCACAAGTGCTGAGCGGTGAGGACGGGGAGTGCACCGCCACCGCACGAAAACTGCTCGATATCTGTCGCGCGCTGCCGGAGACGGCGACCATTGATTTCAGCGGTGAGGGCGATAAGGCGAAAATGCGCTCGGGCCGGAGCCGCTTTACCCTGCAGGCCTTACCACCTAAGGATTTCCCCCGCCTCGAAGCCGGAAAATGGGAAGAGCGGATCACCATCCCACGAAAAGAGCTTAAAGCGCTGCTTGACCGGACGTCGTTTTCCATGGCGCAGCAGGATGTCCGGTATTTTCTTAATGGGGTTCTGCTGGAGCTTGAAGGCAGCACCATCACAACGGTCGCTACCGACGGGCACCGCCTGGCGAGGAGCCGGACGTCACTCAAAAGCCCGGCAGGGGGACAACGCCAGGTCATCGTCCCGCGCAAGGCGGTGGCGGAACTTGGTCGATTTCTGGGCGAAGGCGCGGAAGATATGACTATGGAGCTCAACAACAACCACATCAGGCTGGAACGCCCCGGGGCCACCCTGATTAGTAAGCTGATCGATGGAAAATTCCCGGATTACAAAGCGGTTATGGCACAGGTCCTTAACCAGAAAATGGTCGTTGACCGGCAACAGTTTCACGAGGTGCTTACCAGAACCGCTGTTTTGACCAATGAGAAATACCGAGGTATCCGGATTGAACTCAGTAAAGGAAGCCTCCGGGTCAGCGCCCACAATCCGGAACACGAAGAGGCCATAGATGAGATTGCGGTCGAGTACAACGGGACTGATGTGGAAATCGGCTTTAACGTAACCTACCTGATGGACGCGCTGAAGGCGCTTACCAGCGACCAGATAGAGGCCGAACTTCAGGATGCGAATACCGGGTGCATGCTGCACGATCCCGACAACGACGACACGCTGTATCTCATCATGCCGATGCGCCTTTAGGCGAGCCCGCGATGTTCCACGTGGAACAGCCTGAACAAAGGCTGAATGTTCCACGTGGAACCACTAAAAACCGCTAAAAATAGCCATTTTCCGGGATTATGGCCCGGTGCAGGTGGTATAATTCTCGGACCAATTCCGGAGTGTTTATGGCGACATCCCCTGTCTATGATGAAAGCAGTATCAAGGTTCTCAAAGGCCTTGAAGCGGTGCGCAAGCGCCCTGGTATGTATATCGGCGATACCGACGATGGCACAGGCCTGCACCACATGGTGTTTGAGGTCGTCGACAACGCGATCGACGAGGCGCTGGCGGGATTTTGCAGCGAGGTGACGGTCACCATCCACGCTGATGAGACCATCAGCGTGGTCGACGACGGGCGCGGTATTCCGACAGGAATGATTGCCGAAGAGGGGCGTTCTGCAGCCGAGGTCATCATGACGCAACTGCACGCCGGGGGGAAATTCGACCAGATTTCGTACAAAGTGTCTGGGGGCCTGCACGGCGTCGGGGTTTCTGTGGTGAATGCCCTTTCTTCCTACCTGAGACTCACAATCCACAGAGAGGGCCAGATATTCCGTCAGGAATTCGAAAAAGGTCTTGCCAGGGCGCCGCTTGCCGTTGTCGGTGAGACTGACCGAACCGGCACCGAGGTGCACTTTCGACCGGATCCGGAGGTCTTCTCAGATCCCGTAATGCACCACGATATTCTTGCCAAGCGGCTGCGGGAGTTGTCTTTCCTGAACTCGGGGGTGCGCAACCGGCTGGTCGATGAGCGTACGGATACCGAAGATATTTTCGAGTACAAAGGCGGGATCGAGGCCTTTGTGGCCCATCTCAACCGCCAGAAAAGCGCGCTGCACCCGACCACCTGTTATATACGGGATGAACGCGACAGCATTATTGTCGAGCTCGCGCTTCAGTGGAATGACTCCTACCAGGAGAACGTCTTTTGCTACACCAACAACATCCCCCAGCGTGATGGGGGAAGCCACCTGGAGGGCCTGCGCTCGGCGATAACACGCACGATGGGGCGCTATATGGAGGAGTCCGGACTCGCGAAAAAAGCCAAAATCAGCCTGCGTGGCGAGGACTGCCGCGAGGGTCTTACGGCCGTGCTGTCGGTCAAGGTTCCCGATCCCAAGTTTTCCTCACAGACCAAAGACAAACTCGTGTCTTCCAATGTCCGGGGGCCTGTGGAATCACTGGTAAACGACCACCTGAGCACCTTTCTGCTGGAGCGCCCCACAGAGGCACGCGCGATCATGGAGAAGATCGTCGAGTCTGTCAGAGCGCGCGATGCAGCTCGAAAGGCGCGGGAAATGACCCGGCGCAAAAGTGCCCTTGAGATTGGCGGGTTGCCAGGCAAACTCGCCGATTGCCAGGAAAAAGACCCGGCGCTTTGCGAGATCTACCTGGTCGAAGGCGACTCTGCCGGGGGTTCGGCAAAGCAAGCCCGGGACCGGCGGTTCCAGGCGATCCTGCCATTAAAAGGTAAGATTCTGAATGTCGAGAAGGCCCGTTTTGACAAGATGCTGGCGTCAGACGAGGTCGGTACGCTCATTACCGCCCTGGGAACGGGCATTGGTACCGATGACTTCGACGTCAGCCGCCTGCGCTATCACCGGGTCATTATCATGACCGATGCCGATGTCGACGGGTCCCATATCCGAACACTGTTGCTGACATTTTTCTACCGGCAGATGCGAGAGTTGATCGAGCGTGGCCACGTCTATATTGCGCAGCCGCCGCTTTATAAACTCACTTCGGGAAAGAAAGAAACCTACGTGAAGGATGATGATGAGCTGCACCGGATGCTCCTCGATATGGCACTGGAGGGCGCCGAGTTGGTGCCGGGAGACGATACCGCCAAAGCGCTTTCGGGTAACGCCCTGCGGGGCATCTGCAGCGACTATTTTGCGGTTGAGACCGCCATTCGCCGGATGGCGAGACGTTATCAGACAGAAGTACTCTGGGCGTTTTGTGACCAGCCGCAGCTTGAGATTGCCGCCGTTTCAGACCCGGCGCAACGCAACGCGTTTGCAGGCGCGCTAAGCGCGGCGCTCAACGCCGACGCGAAGACGGGGGCTGGTGCCAGCTACCGGGTGGCGTGGGATGACCCGGCTGACGCTCCGGTGCTGGTGGTCGATAGCGAGCGGCACGGCCGTTACCGGCAAAGCCGCTTTCTGAGAGACTTCTTTGAGTCGACTGAATACACCTCGCTAACCGCCCTGGGGCATCGACTCCGATCAGAAGTCGGCGACGCCATTACGGTAAAGCGCGGCCAGCGTGAGCAGCAACTGGAGACCTTTGCCAAGGCGCTGTCCTGGTTGATGTCAGAGGCACGTCGCGGGATCAATATCCAGAGGTACAAGGGCCTCGGTGAGATGAACCCGGAGCAGCTTTGGGAGACCACCATGGACGCCGGGCAGCGGCGCCTGTCACAGGTTCAGATTGAAGACGCGGTGGGCGCGGACGAGATTTTTACGGTGCTGATGGGCGAAGAGGTTGCGCCGCGCCGGGACTTTATCCAGCGCAACGCGTTTGCCGTCGGCAACCTCGACGTATAGGAGTAAAAAACTCAATTAAATCAATTACTTATACTACTTCAGTGCAATACTCTCGGCGCTGAGAGGACAAACTGGGGGATATCAGTATCAAAAGTCTGGCCGTCTTCGGCCAGCATCTTGTAGGACCCGTGCATCGTGCCCACCGGGGTTTCGATGACCGCGCCTGATGTATAACGGAAACCCTCCCCTGGCTTCAGGGTGGGCTGCTCTCCGACCACCCCTTCCCCTTCTACTTCCTCGGTACGATTGTCGGCGTCGGTAATAATCCACCGTCGCGACAGCAACTTGGCAGCAATAGACCCCCTGTTCACCAGGGTAATCGTGTAGGCAAAGACATAGCGGTCCTCCTCGGGCTCGGAGTGCTCCGCCATGTAAGAGGTCTCGACCTCAATGTCGATTTCGTAAGCGTTACTCATTGGGGGTGGATGGTTGCATTGGGGTCACAGGACACCGAGATGATGTTAACGTGTTCCGACTCAAGGTGTACAGCACTTAAGCGTCCTCCCCAGATACAAGCCGAATCGAGACCGAAATAGGGCGGGTGGTAGACACCCCCCGCATCCGACCAGTGGCCGAAGACCACGCGGGTGTTTGAAAGGCCGGGATTTTCAAAATCAAACCAGGGCTTAAAGCCCGCGGGCGCACTATCCGGGGGCCCCTTGTGCTTTAGCTCGAGACGCCCCCGCGCATCACATAAACGCATCCGTGTAAAAACATTAGTGATGAACCGTAAGCGGCCCCAGCCCGAGAGTCCCTGCTCCCATTGCGTCGGGGTGTTGCCATACATGTTCTCGAGAAACACCTTTGGATCGCGCCCCTTGAGGGCGCAGGAAACTTCGCTTGCAAGATCCAGACTTTCCGTCAGGGACCACCAGGGGTAGAGCCCGGCATGCGCCATGGCCCAGTTGATATCTGCTGAGTAGTGTACAAGTGGTTGTTTTAAAAGAAAATTTATGTAATCCGCTCGATCAGGGTGTTCCAGGACGGGCGAAAGATTGTCTTTGGGTTTCACCTGGCGCAAATCGAAATTTGCTGCAATCAGGTGCAGATCATGGTTTCCCAGAACGCAAACCGCGCGGTCTCCTAAAGAAATCAGCAGGTCCAGAACCGCGCACGGATCCGGCCCCCGGCCAACCAGGTCACCGACCAGCCAGAGCTGATCAGACTCTGGTCTGAAGGCAATCTTGTCGAGGAGTTGATTCAGCGGATCGAGACAACCCTGAACATCGCCTACAGCCCAGGTCGCCACCCAGTAACACTCCCGTCAGTCGTCGAGCAGTTGCTGCTCTAGGTCATCGGATGCTTCGGTCCGCTCGGGCATCACACCGTCGACAATGGATCGCTGGCGGTTCTGGAGATAGGTTTCCCGGAAAAAAAGGTAAGGGTCAACCTGCATTTGAACAATGCGGTCGATATCGAGCAACCGCGAGCGGATATCAACGGCCCGAAGTCCGAAGCGGGCGACTGTAACAGCCGTATCATCGGGTTTCCAAAGCGGGTCGGCTATATAAAATTCCGGGACCTTGCCAAGCGCGTCGCGCGCGGTACTCGGGCCCAGCAGCGGCAGCACAAGATAAGGCCCGGAGGGAATCCCCCAAACAGCCAAGGTCTGGCCGTAGTCTTCGTGATGGGCCGGAAAGCCCAGTCTGGACGCGATATCGACAAATCCCAGCAGCCCCAGGGTACTGTTGACCAGAAACCGGTCAATGGTTTGCTGAGCGCGCTTCGGTTTTCCCTGAAGCAGGTCATTCAGCAGGGTGGTTGGCGCCCGCAGGTTGTTGAAAAAATTGTTGACGCCGTCTCGCATCTGCTGTGGCAGGATCGCGCGATAGCCGACGGCGAGTGGACGGATCAAAGCGCGGTCTACGGCATCGTTGAAGGTGAACATCGCCCGGTTAAAGGGCTGTAACGGGTCACTCGTCGCTTGGGCGCCGGCGCTGATGGGGCTCCCCGCGAGTACCAGAACCGCCAGCAGCACGCCGGCGGGGCGCCGCAATCGCCGAATCGAGGTGAGTCGCGGCATTAGCGGTCCTCTCCTTTAAATGCCCTGGCGAGCTCGCCGAGATACCGGGCCGCGCGGTGCCCGACAACTTGCCGGGTTTCCAGGCGCGGGGTCAGCAGGCGTTGCAGGTCTTCAAGGTGGCGGCTTTGTGCTTCAAATCTCGCTTTCAAGGCAGCGTAATCTCTCTCAAGCTGGTGGAACAAGTCGAGTTGCTCAAAAAACTCTTTCTTTTCAGTAGGTTCCACTTTTGGAACGTTCCGTGGCATGTCACTGTCACCAACGTGCGACGTACCGCCAGAGTGGGTTCTCGGCTCTCCGAATACCCGGATGAGATCGGCAATATCGAAAACATAGCGCGGGCGACCTCCGGGCTGATGGCGCTGGAAGGGGGTCAGATGGCCATTCTTCACCCTTCTGCGGATGGTATTGGTGGAAACCCCGAACAGTCGACCCGCTTCCGTAATGGTGATTTGACTACGAGGCTGTCTAGAGGTGTCGGTCACAAGCCAAAATCCAAAGGATGAAAGTGTGGCACGCCACTTGATGCCGGGCTGAGCGGTTGGCATCATGGTGGCAGTATCCATGCTTCAGGTCAAGAGCCCGTGCACAAGGTAAAAAAGAATCACCGGCACCGCCAGCCGTTGTTGCTGGCATGGATATTGGTATTGGGCCTAGTTCTGCCGCCCGCAGCTATTTCGCCGGCTTGGGCCAATGCCGGACCGGAAGCGCTTGCCCAGGCACTTGCATCATTTAACGCCCGTGAACAAATGGCGAGCCCGCTGCCTGAGCTCGGTGCCAGCCTGGCGATTGAGATTCAGGATTTGCTGGTGCTGAATCTTGCACCGGACTACGGCGGGGTGGTCGGCTATCTTTGTGAGCGGGCGGGCGATGGGGAAACGGTGGTCGCCGCGCTGCTTGAGAATATGTTCAGCTCGAGCGGCGCGACTTTGTACGACGCGAAGGGGTCGGAGCAGATCGTACAGCTTGGATTGCTGGTGCGTGTGCGGTCCGAAGCAATTCTCGAGGCTGACGCGGCATCTTCGCTGCAGGCGCATTTTTCGGAGCTGATCCCGGCAGTGATTGTCCGCGACCAGTTGCTGAGCAAAGAACAGACAGATGACTGGGCGGCGATGACTGCGGTCAATGCGGGCGTCCGCTACCTGGTGCTGGGCGAGCCCTGGCCAATCCCGCCATCGGCTGGAGCCGATATCCTGAGCGCACCGCTGAAGGCCATCCTCACCGGCAAGGCCGGTGCCGCGCTGACCGGGGGGCAGGGCTTAGCCGGGAACCAAAAGGCCGGACCTGCCGTGTGGGAACTGCAACAGCGGCTCGCATCGCGCGGACGGACACTGCGCCCGGGTGAATTGCTGTCACTGGCGCCGGTCGGGCCCGCGGTTGTGCTGGGCGGGGTTGGCCGTGTGACAGCGCGATTTGAGACGGTGCTCGGCGAGCGGCAGATCGTGTTCGCGTTGCGGCCTTTGTCTTCGGGCTAGTCGGCCTTTGCAAGCAGCGCGTTCACACGGCGAACGTCTTCTTCGTCGAGGCTGCCCGAGAGTTCCTCAAGTTTGAGCATCTGCCGGATGTAGTCGTAGCGTGCCTTCAAGTAGTCACGTTCTGCCTGGAAGAGATCTCGCTGAGCGTCGAGCACCGCTATGTTGGTGGTCAGCCCGGCCGCAAAACTTTCTTCTTTGGCGAGCAAAGCGTTCTCCCCGGCGCGAACCGCTTCGGCCAGCGCATCAATCCGGCGCAGCCGGCTTTTGATACCGAGGAAGGTCTGACGCGTATCGCGGCGCAGATCGCGGGCGGCGGCTTCGTGGTCATAGCGCGCCGCGTTCAGATTTTCTGCCGCCTCTCGAACGCGGGCATCGATCAGACCACCCTGATAGAAAGGGATGTCGACCGAAAACATCATCCGGGCATTGGTGTCGTCGCCGCTGTACGTATCCAAGTAATTTCCAGAGAGTTGCATGCCGACGGTGGGCAGCCGCTGCGCCTTTTGCCGATCGATCTCGAGGTCGGAAAGCGAAATGCCCAGCGACTTCACTTTGAGGCCGGGGTTGTTTGTCAGTGCCTCGGCCACCCATTCTTCGCTGTCGTCGGGCAGGGGAGGACCAAGCGTGACGGTATCAGGCAATGGCTGCAGTTCACCGACCTCCTCGCCGACCAGCGCGACCAGCGTCTGCTGAGAATCGTCCAGGAGTTTTTCCGCCTCAATGGTGTCCGCGACAGCTTGTTCAAATCTTGCGCGGGCATCGAATAAGTCGGTGCGGGTGCCGAGGCCCACATCCAGACGCTCCTGCGCGAGTTCCAGCTGGCGGCCGATCGCGCGCTCATTTCTGCGAGAGAGTCCGACGTTGTCCTTTGCCGCAAGTACTGAGAAATACACATTGACCGCGCGATTGACAAGGTCTGCCGACGCGATCATGAGCTCAAGTTCCGCCTGGTTCGCCTGCTGGCCCGCCTGGGTCACGGATATCCGGCTGCTCCTGTTGTAAAGCGACTGAGAGAGCGCGATCGAGGCCTGTGTCGCTGCAACGGTGTCGGAAGTGGCTTCGGTGTGAATACCGCTCGCGCTCAGTTGTGGTCGAAGGGCTGCCTTGGACGTCGGCACGATCTCAAGAGCCGCCTGGTAGCGGTAGCGTTTAGCCGCGAATACCGGGTCCTGCGCCCTCGCCATCTGGTACACCGAGAGCAAATCTGTCTTTTTATCGCCGGATTCAGCAGCGCGCGCTTCCGGAACACTGGCCGCTAAAGTATCACCATCACCGTTTTCTTCCTCGACCTTTGCCGGTGCTGTCGCACTCGCCTGCGCCACAGTCTCGGTTGGCGCTTCGGTCGCAGCCGTGGGAACCGTGAGCACCTGACCGGGGTGGATAAGGGAT
The DNA here is from genome assembly GCA_002327725.1 of Proteobacteria bacterium UBA2133. Classification (GTDB taxonomy): domain Bacteria; phylum Pseudomonadota; class Gammaproteobacteria; order Arenicellales; family UBA868; genus UBA868. Next base: position 26,318 of record DCXP01000002.1, on the reverse strand, counting down.
TCGGCGGTGAGGCTGTTGGCCTCCATCAGGCTCGCGCAGCTTACGCCAAAGGACTCCGCGATCTCGCAGGGCGTATCCCCGGCCTGCACCGTGTAGACAGCGTTTTCGGACGCAGCGGGGCGGGTCATTCCGAGCGCGATCCCGAGCAATAGCAGCAAGCGCAAGACCCAATGTGTATTCGTATTCATCGGCGGCGATCGTGTTTCACAGTTGAAAGACACGGCTATTATGGGCGTTTACCAGCGGCGCAAGACAGGTGTCAAAAAGGGATGTAGAGGAAAGCGCCGCGCCGCTGCCACGGCGCACCCGCAGCGCCTCCATCGCGGGGTCAGATCCCACGACGGCAACCAGCCGGCCGTTGACTGCGAGGCCATTGGTGAAGGCGGCCGGCAATTCCGGCACCGACGCGGTCAGCAAAACAGCGTCCCAAACTGCGCCCGGCGCCCATCCCGCTGACGCGTCGCCCTGCTCGAGCGAAACGTTGCTGATGCCGGCGGCAGCCAGCGCATCAGCGGCAGATGCGAGCAGATCAGGGTATATTTCCACGGTCGTGACCCGGGCTCCGGTCCGGGAAAGGAGTGCCGTCATGTATCCGGACCCCGTTCCAATCTCGAGTATGTTGTCGTCGGGTTGCGGGGCTAAAGCCTGTAGCAGCCGCGCCTCAAGTTTGGGTTCCAGCATGGTTTGGCCGTGGCCGATCGGTATCTCAATGTCGGCGAAGGCCAGGTGGCGGTAGTCAGGCGGTACGAAGGTTTCCCGACCCACACTTTGCAGCACCGACAAGATGCCGCTATCGAGCACGCCCCAGGGCCGGATCTGCTGCTCAATCATGTTGAAACGGGCGTGTTCGATATCCACGGGAAGGAAACAGAGTGAACCGTTAAAACAAAAATTGTAGCACGCGGACCGGGTCGCTTAAGGTCGCGCCCTTTACACACCCGTGATCCGCCCCCCCGGGGGGGTGTGCGACGAACTGACCTGTGGCTCAACTCCAGTCCAGGACGGGACTCTTTTTGAACTTACCCAGCGGAGTATCCAGTTCGATATGTGTCGCGCAGCGTCGATCATGAAAGTCGATACCGCACTCCATCTCACCTCCCCAGCCCAACTCCGGCAGGTGGTAGACCTGATGGGAGGGCTGGCGCCCGATACCGATGAGCCGATGGACACGGCTACCCGCGATTATGTTCAGCACGGGTGGCGTGCGGTTGCCGACCGTAGCGGCGCACAGTTCAATTTCCCCTTCTGAGATGAGTGCCTACCGCGCCGTACCACGTATCCCGCCCGCCAGGACTGACTTTCCAAGCGTGATTTGGCAGTGGCAGTCGCCGGAGACAGCCCCTCGATTTGGACTCCTTGCGGCAGGGTACACGGATATTGACCGCCGGCGCTCGCGGTGGGCAGAACTTCTGGCCTGATCGCCGGCGATTCTCCGGCCGAAGCGGGCGCCCGGACCAGGCCCAAAATAGACCCGATTACCCGACTTTATCGGGACATATGGATTGACCCATAGGCCCGCGCTCCCCTATACTCCGCGCCCTTTGCTGCAGCACAAAAAGGCCGAGCAGCCCTATGGTCGCGGCCCCTAATCCGATAAAGATCGGCACGATGCCAAAGGCACCGGGAGTGCCTCGCTCGCAGACTGTGGTGAGGTCCGGGAACACCCTTCGGTGGGTGCCGGTATTCGCCGGCGCGATGATGGTGCTGATGGCAACACTGCTGGCCCTGCTGACGGATGGCCAGGCACAGTCAAGTCTGTTGGGCGGGGGGATCGCCTTCGTCGCGAACGGTTACTCGGTCTGGCGGGTTTTCTCGGCGCCGGCCGAAATCTCGGGAGAAGCAGCGCTCGCCAATTTGTACCGCGCCGAATTCGGCAAACTGGTCATCACCGGCGCGCTGTGTGCGATGGCTTTCGCGCTCGTGGACGATCTGGCGGTTGGGGGCTTTCTGGCGGGACTGCTGGCAACGCTGCTCGCTGCAACTATCGGGGCGATCTTTGCCCAACGGAATGATGTCGGTGAGCGACCGGCGGCTTAAAGAACTGAGAACCGTTTTGAGATGGCATCAAGCGAAGCACTGACGACAACCGGCTACATCAAGCACCATCTGCAGAACCTGACTTTTGGTCAGCACCCCGACGGTACCTGGGGAATCGCACACGGCGCTGCAGAGGCCAAAGCCATGGGCTTTTGGGCGATCCATCTGGACACGATGTTCTGGTCGGTACTGCTTGGCGCGCTTTTCCTCTGGGTATTCCGGAGGGCTGCGGTGCGCGCAAGTGTCAACACACCCGCCGGCCTGCTGAATTTTGTCGAGTGGGCTGTCGAATTTGTTGATGAGAATGTCCGGAGCTCCTTTTCCCACAAGAATGACCTGGTCGCCCCGCTTGCCCTCACGCTGTTCGTCTGGGTGCTGCTGATGAACACCATGGATCTGGTTCCGGTCGATTGGCTCCCCGAACTCGCCAAACTCATGGGCATCGAATATATGAAGGTCGTGCCGACAACTGACCCCAATGCAACCTTCGGCATGGCGCTCGGCGTATTCGCGCTGACGCTGTTCTACAGCATCAAGGTGAAAGGGGTCGGCGGATTTGCGGCCGAGCTCACGATGCAGCCCTTCCAGGCGAAAAACCCGATTCTGAAGATCCTCTTTCTGCCGGCGAACTTTTTTCTGGAGTTCATCAGCCTGGTGTCAAAGCCGGTCTCGCTGTCGCTGCGTCTCTTTGGCAACCTCTTTGCCGGGGAGATGATTTTTATCCTGATCGCGCTGCTGTTTTCGGGCGGCGCGGTACTGGCGATTGCCGGCGGTGCGCTGCAGTGGGCCTGGGCCATATTTCATATCCTGATCGTGCTGTTGCAGGCGTTCATTTTCATGACCCTGACGATCGTTTATCTGGAGATGGCCCATAGCCATCACTGATTGTTTTTCGGATTTTGATCTGACTTAACCTGACAAACTTCCAACAGGAGAATCTCATGGAAACAGCTCTGCTCTACGTTGCCGGCGCGGTACTGCTTGGTCTCGCAGGCGTAGGCGTTGGCGTAGGCGTTGGTGTGCTCGGTGCGCGCTTTCTTGAAGGCATTGCCCGTCAGCCGGAACTGCTGCCGATGCTTCGCACCCAGTTCTTCATCGTGATGGGACTGGTGGACGCCATCCCCATTATCGGTGTCGCCATCGCGCTTTACATCATGTTTGCTGTGGTCGGCGGCTAAACGCCAATCAGATTAGGTAACGGCTATGAACATCAACCTGACGTTGATCGGCCAGAGTGTCGCTTTCGTCGTTTTCGTCTGGTTCTGCATGAAGTTCGTCTGGCCGCCGATTGTCACGGCGCTGAACGACCGCAAGACCAGGATCGCCGACGGGCTGGCAGCTGCCGAAGAAGGCCAGAAGGCGAAGGCCGAGGCGCACGAGCATGCCGAGCAGGTAACCAGCGAAGCGAAAGAGCAGGCGCAGGAGATCATCCGCCGGGCGGAAAAGCGAGAAACTGAGATGGTCGAAGAGGCCAAGGGTAACGCGCGCACCGAAGGAGACAGAATCCTCTCGGCTGCCCGGGGCGAGATCGATAAGGAAGCGAATATGGCCCGCGAGGCCTTGCGTGCCGAGGTCGCGGCACTGGCGGTGACAGGTGCGTCGAAGATCCTGTCGCGCGAGGTCAATGCCGATGCCCACGCCAAGATGCTCGACGAACTGATTACCGAACTGTAACTCTCCTGATACGAGCACCGGCGCAACCATGTCAGAAATCGCCAGTATTGCCCGCCCCTATGCCCAGGCTGTTTTTGAACTGGCCCGGGAGAGCGGTAACTTCGCGGCGTGGTCCGATGCGCTTGGCACGCTGGCGAAACTTGCCCAAGAGCCGCAGGTCAGCGGCCTTTTCACCCATCCCCGCGTGGCGCGCGATGCGTTGGCTGGGGTTCTCATCGAACTGTGCGGTGACCGCCTGGATGAGGCGGGACGGAATCTGGTGCGATTGCTGACTCGCAACCGGCGGCTGGGGGCGCTCGAAGCCATCTCACAGCAGTACGAACTGCTGCGTGCGGAGGCAGAGCGCACTATCCAGGCTCAGGTGGAGAGCGCCCTGCCCGTCTCCGATGATCACCAGCGGCGTATCGCCGAGGCGCTTGAGAAGAGACTGGGCCGGCGGGTGGAACTTAGCGTGAGTAGCGATGCTTCGCTGATCGGTGGTGCGGTCATCCGCGCCGGCGATCTTGTTATCGACGGGTCTGTCAGGGCCCGGCTCGAAAAGTTGGCAGCTGCGGTGAGCGGCTGATTCAGGCCAAAAACAGCTGCAAGAGGAATTAAAGAATGTCTATGCAACTGAACCCCTCCGAAATCAGTGAACTGATCAAGGAACGGATTAAGGATTTTGACGCGGGTGCCGAGGCCCGCACGGAAGGCACCGTTGTCAGTTTGACCGATGGCATCTGCCGGATCCACGGGCTCGCTGACGCGATGCAGGGCGAGATGCTGGAGTTTCCCAACGATACCTTTGGTCTGGCTCTGAACCTGGAACAGGACTCGGTCGGCGCCGTGGTGCTCGGGGATTACGAACACATCGTCGAAGGAGACACGGTCAAGTGTACCGGTCGCATTCTCGAGGTCCCCATCGGTCCGGGCCTGCTCGGCCGTGTGGTGGATTCACTCGGTGAAGCCATTGACGGTAAAGGTCCGATCGAAACCGCGGGCAACTCCCCGATTGAAAGCATCGCGCCCGGCGTGATCACGCGCCAGTCCGTATCGCAGCCGGTACAGACGGGACTTAAGTCCATTGACTCAATGGTGCCGATCGGCCGGGGCCAGCGCGAACTCATCATCGGCGACCGTCAGACAGGCAAGACCGCCGTCGCGATCGATACCATCATCAACCAGAAAGGCACCGGCATCAAATGCGTCTATGTGGCGATCGGACAGAAAGCGTCCTCGGTTGCCAACGTGGTGAGCAAACTCGAAGAGCACGGCGCGATGGATCATACGATCGTCGTCTCGGCATCAGCGTCTGATTCAGCATCCATGCAGTACATCGCGCCGTACGCCGGATGCGCGATGGGCGAATATTTCCGCGACCGGGGTGAAGACGCGCTCATTATCTACGACGACCTGACCAAGCAGGCCTGGGCCTATCGCCAGGTCAGCCTGCTGCTGCGCCGGCCGCCGGGCCGCGAAGCCTATCCGGGAGATGTCTTCTACCTGCACTCGCGCCTTCTGGAGCGTGCCGCCCGGATCAACGAAGAAGAAGTGGAAAAACGCACCAACGGTGAGGTCAAGGGCAAAACGGGTTCGCTGACGGCGCTGCCGATCATCGAGACGCAGGCAGGCGACGTTTCTGCCTTCGTCCCGACCAACGTGATTTCGATTACCGATGGGCAGATCTTCCTCGAAACCGACCTTTTCAACGCCGGCATCCGGCCAGCCATCAACGCGGGCCTTTCGGTGTCGCGTGTCGGCGGGGCCGCACAGTGCGCCCTGATCAAAAAACTGGGCGGCGGTATCCGTCTGGCACTCGCCCAGTACCGTGAGCTCGCAGCGTTCTCCCAGTTCGCTTCCGATCTTGACGAAGCGACGCGTAAACAGCTCGAGCGCGGTGAACGGGCAACAGAACTGATGAAGCAAAAGCAGTATTCCACGATGGCGGTCGCTGAGATGGCGGCCAGCCTCTTCGCCGTGAACGAGGGATACCTTGATGACGTCGACGCCAACAAGGTGGTGGAATTTGAGCAGGCCATGCAGAGCCACATGAAGAGCCAGCACAGCGATTTCATGGATGAGATGAATCGCGATCAGGCCTACAGCGATGAGGTCGCCGGGAAACTGCACGAGGCGCTGAAAGACTTCAAAGCCAACGGCAGCTGGTAAGGACCGGGAAGGGCAGAGACGATGGCAGGCGCCAAGGAAATCCGGACCAAGATCAAGAGTATCCAGAATACTCAGAAGATCACCAAAGCGATGGAGATGGTCGCGGCGAGCAAAATGCGCCGCGCGCAGGAGCGGATGAGTCAGGCGCGTCCTTACGCCCAAAAAATGGCCAACGTGATGGCCCACCTTGCCCAGGCCAACCTGGAGTACAAGCACAGTTACACCGAGACCCGTGATCCGACACGGGTCGGGTTTATCGTGGTCTCAAGCGATCGGGGCCTGTGCGGCGGGCTCAATATCAACCTGTTCAGACAGGTACTCCACAGCATGTCGGAGTGGCGCGACAAGGGTGTAGAGATCGACGTCACCGTGATCGGCCGCAAGGGTCTGGGTTTTTTCAAGCGCGTCGGTGTGAACATTGTCTCGGAAGCCACGCAGTTAGGAGACAGGCCGCAGCTCGCCGATCTTATCGGCGCAATGAAGATCATGATGGATGCCTTCAGCGAGGGCCGGATTGATCGGTTGTTCCTCGCGCACAATGGATTTGTCACGACCATGACCCAGCAGCCGCGTGTCGACCAGTTGTTGCCGGTCTCAGCGCCTGAGCCGGATCAGCGCCTGGAACAGCACTGGGACTATCTGTACGAACCGGACGCGCATGAGGTGGTGGACGCGCTGATGATGCGCTACGTCGAGTCACTCATCTACCGCGGTGTGGTGGAAAACATTGCCTGCGAGATGGCCGCCAGAATGGTGGCGATGAAGTCCGCATCGGACAATGCGGGCAGCCTGATTGACGAATTGCAGCTGGTCTACAACAAGGCCCGTCAGGCTGCAATTACCCAGGAGATTTCTGAAATCGTCGGCGGCGCCGCAGCGGTATAGCCGCTCGCGCACCGACGGAAAAGATAAGGAACCTTTACGAGGAAAACGCTATGAGTACCGGCAACATTGTTGAAATCATCGGCGCTGTGGTCGACGTCGAGTTCCCGCGCGGCACGGTGCCCCGCGTCTACGATGCCCTCACGGTCAGCGAAAGCGGCCTGACCCTTGAGGTCCAGCAGCAGCTCGGTGACGGAGTCGTCCGCAGTATCGCCATGGGTTCAAGCGACGGCCTCAAGCGTGGTCTTGAAGTCAGCAACACCGGCGCGCCGATTACCGTGCCGGTGGGCGAGAAGACCCTCGGGCGGATCATGGATGTACTGGGCAATCCGGTGGATGAAGCCGGACCCGTGGGAGCCGAAGATTCTCTGCCGATTCATCGAAAAGCGCCGGGCTACGCGGACCAGTCGCCGACGGTGGACATCCTCGAAACCGGCATCAAGGTCATCGACCTCATCATGCCGATTTCCAAGGGCGGCAAGATCGGTCTCTTTGGCGGTGCCGGCGTGGGCAAGACCGTGACCATCATGGAACTGATCAACAACATCGCGAAAGAGCACTCGGGCTTGTCGGTTTTTGCAGGGGTTGGCGAACGTACCCGGGAAGGAAACGACTTCTTCCATGAAATGAAAGAATCCGGCGTGCTCGACAAAGTGGCGATGGTCTTCGGTCAGATGAACGAACCTCCGGGCAACCGGCTTCGTGTTGGGCTGACGGGGCTGACCATAGCGGAGCACTTCCGTGACGAAGGCCGCGATGTCCTGTTGTTCGTTGACAATATTTACCGCTACACACTGGCGGGCACCGAGGTATCAGCGCTGCTCGGGCGTATGCCTTCGGCGGTAGGCTATCAGCCCACGCTGGCGGCGGAGATGGGCATTCTGCAGGAGCGGATTACCTCCACCCGTACCGGTTCGATCACCTCGTTCCAGGCGGTCTACGTCCCCGCCGACGACCTTACCGACCCGTCGCCGGCAACGACCTTTGCGCACCTTGACGCAACGCTGGTGCTCTCCCGGCAGGTCGCTGAACTCGGCATCTATCCGGCGGTGGATCCGCTGGATTCCACCAGCCGGCAGCTCGACCCGCTGGTCGTCGGCCAGGAACATTATGACACCGCCCGGGCGGTGCAGGGCACCCTGCAGCGCTACAAGGAACTGCGGGACATCATCGCGATTCTGGGTATGGACGAACTATCGGAAGAAGACAAACAAGTCGTCAACCGGGCCCGCAAGATTCAGCGCTTTTTGTCGCAGCCGTTCTTCGTTGCCGAGACCTTCACCGGGTCCCCGGGTAAGTTCGTGTCTCTCAAGGACACGATCCGCGGCTTCCAGGGTATCATCGACGGACAGTACGACGACATCCCGGAGCAGGCCTTCTATATGGTCGGCGGCATCGAAGAAGCCGTTGAAAAGGCGAAAACCGTCACCTAAACCCGCTGGACAACGGTTATGGCTAATACCATCAGGGTCGAGATCGTAAGCGCCGAGGAAGAAGTCTGGTCCGGCGAAGGCACCATGGTGTTCGCACCGGCCGAGATGGGTGAGATCGGTATCGCACCACAGCACGCGCCGCTGCTGACACGGCTCAAGCCCGGCGAGATCCGGGTGCAGCAGGAAGCCGGCGAAGAGCAGTTTTTCTTTGTCTCGGGCGGCATGCTCGAGGTGCAGGGACATCTGGTAACGGTGCTGTCGGATACCGCGCTGCGTGCTGGAGACCTGGACGAAGCGGCGGCCCTTGAAGCGCAGCGCCGCGCAGAGCAGGCCATGAGCGACCGCAGCAGCGAGATGGACTTTGCCAAGGCCAAGGCGGAACTGATTCAGGCAGCAGCCCAGTTGCGCGCGATCCAGAAACTGCGTGGCAAAGGCCGGGGCTGATCTGCGTCCCATCATCCCGCAGCGGGAGAAGACCGTGTCCCAGCAGGTCGGTGCCGACAAAATCGTCTCAGTGGCGTATACGATCAGAGACGGATCGGGAAAAATCGTTGAACATACCGGTCTGCCGGTCTCCTATCTGCACGGCAGTGACGATGCTCCCCTCTTTCCCCAGGTGACCGCCGCACTGGAGGGTTTGAGCGCGGGTGACACAACCGAGGTGCTGCTGAAGGCTCAGGAGGCCTTCGGCCCGCATGACCCGGGGCTGACCTTCTCAGACAGCATTGAAAACGCCCCTGAGGAACTGTGCCACGTGGGTGCTGAACTCGATGCCGAAAACGAGCGTGGCGAGGCAATGCATTTTCGGGTGGTCCGGGTCGGCGACGGCGAGATCACGGTTGATGGGAACCATCCCCTGGCAGGCCAGGACATCACCTTCATTGTTAGGGTTACCGACGTGCGCGACGCAACCCCTGCCGAACTCGCTGCCAACGCCCAGCAACAGATTCACTGACTCCTGCCCTGGCGGGACACCGCCGCTGTCACGATTGCAGTAATATCCTGATCCATGACGCTTGAAGTCATCGTCCTTGCTGCCGGCAAAGGCACCCGCATGCGCTCTGCCTTGCCCAAGGTATTGCATGAACTCGCCGGACGGCCGCTGCTCGAGCATGTCCTTGATACCGTCCGCGCGTTGACACCCACCCGTATCCACGTGGTGTGTGGTTACGGCGCTGAGTCCGTGCGCGAGCAACTTGCCGACGCCGAAGATCTGAACTGGGTCGAGCAGGCCCAGCAACTCGGCACCGGACATGCGGTGCGTCAGGCTTTGCCCGACCTCGAACCGGGCTCTCTCGCCCTTGTGCTTTACGGCGATGTTCCACTGATCCGGGCAGACACCCTGCGCGCCCTGCTTGAGCGTGCCAGCGGAGGCCCGGCACTGTTGACAGCCGAAGTGAAAGATCCGAGTGGCTACGGGCGGATACTGCGTGACGGAGCGGGTGCTGTTGAGGCCATCGTCGAAGACGCCGACGCCTCTGAAACCCAGCATGACATCACCGAGATCAATACCGGCTTCATCGCCTGCCCGGCTGACCGCCTTCGGATCTGGCTGGATGAAATCGACGATAGCAACCGCCAGCGGGAGTATTACCTGACCGATGTGGTCGGCCGTGCGGTGCACGCAGGCGCCACGGTAGCCAGCGTCAGCTGTGCCGATCCCGATGAGATTGCCGGTGTTAACAGCCAGGCAGAACTTGCGAAAGTAGAGCGGTGTTTTCAGGCACGCCAGGCCGAATCGTTGATGGACGCGGGACTCAACCTGCGAGACCCGGCGCGCTTTGATCTTCGGGGAAACCTGCATTTTGGTGAAGACTGCGTTTTCGATATTAACGTGGTGGTTGCGGGAGACGTCACCCTCGGCAGTCAGGTGTCGGTAGGACCCAACTGCCAGATCATCGATAGTGAGATCGGCAACGGTGTCGAGATCCGTGCCAACAGCGTGATTGAGGGAGTGAAGATCGCCGATCACTGCTCGGTCGGCCCCTTTGCGAGGCTGCGACCCGGAACCGTGCTGGATGCAGGCGCAAGGGTCGGGAATTTCGTGGAAACCAAGAACGCGACCCTTGGTGAGGACAGCAAAGCGAACCACCTCGCCTACGTGGGCGACGCCACGGTGGGACATCGCGTTAATATCGGTGCGGGTGTGATCACCTGCAACTATGATGGCGCCAACAAGCACCCCACCGTGATTGGTGACGATGCCTTTATCGGCTCAAACAGTGCTCTGGTGGCGCCGGTGACAGTGGGCAAAGGCGCTACGGTCGGCGCGGGTTCGGCGGTCACCCGCGACGTGCCCGAAGGCCAACTGGCACTGACGCGCGCAGAACAGCAGGTTCGAGCCGGTTGGCAACGACCGAAAAAAGAGAAGAAAAACTGATCCGGTTGTGGCTCGCGGGGCGATGAACCGCCGGATCTGCAGAGCTTGCTTAAAGAGTAAACAAACTTATGTGCGGTATTGTCGGAGCGGTCAGGACCTCTGAAGCGAGCGGTTTTCTGCTCGAAGGCCTGCGTCGCCTCGAGTACCGCGGCTACGACTCTGCCGGGGTGGTTGTGATCAATCCGGCGGGTGAGCTGGAGCGAGCGAGAACGGTCGGCAAAGTCAGTGAACTCGAGCAGGCGCTGCGTCAGGCACCGCTGGCCGGCGCGACCGGGATCGCCCACACCCGCTGGGCAACGCACGGCGGCGTCACCAAACCCAACGCGCATCCGCATATCTGCAACGGGGCGCTGGCGCTGGTCTGCAATGGGATTGTCGAAAACCACGAGTCCCTGCGCGATGCGCAACGTGCAGCGGGCCTTAGCTTCACCTCGGAAACCGATACCGAGGTCGTGGTGCATCAGGTGTACCTGCACCTGCAGGACGGGCTGGATCTCGCTGCTGCTGTGCGCGCCACGATGGCCGAGTTACACGGCAGTTTTGCGCTCGCCGTGGTCCATGCTGGCGAACCCGCGCGGCTCGTCGCTGCCCGCCAGGGCCCCCCGCTGCTGCTGGGCCGTGCCGATGGCGAGAACTTTGTGGCGTCGGATATCAACGCGCTGCTGACGGTGACGCGGGAGTACCAGGTGCTCGAAAACGGTGACGTTGCGGATATTCGTGGGACGGAGTGTCTCATCCGTGACCGCGCCGGCCAGGTCGTTGAACGGGCGGTACATACCAGCACGCAATCAGGTGACAGTGCGGAGCTCGGCGAATACCGCCACTTTATGCAAAAGGAAATCCACGAACAGCCCCGAGCCGTCGCGGATACCCTGGAAGGCCGCCTGCTGGGTGACCATGTCCTGGAGGAATCTTTCGGCACCCGGGCGCGGGAGATTTTCGAGACCACGCGGCAGATCCAGATCATTGCCTGCGGCACCAGTTACCATGCCGGACTGGTAGCACAGCACTGGCTGGAGTACGTCGGGATCCCCTGTGAGGTCGAGGTGGCGAGTGAATACCGCTATCGCCGGCACGCCCCTCGGGAAGGCACCCTGGTGGTAACGATTTCCCAGTCCGGCGAGACCGCGGATACGCTCGCCGCGCTCGAGGAAGCAACCCGCCAGAGGATCGCCGGCTCTTTGGTCATCTGTAATGTGCCCGAGTCCTCTCTGGTGCGTGAATCCGATCTTGCCTTCATGACCCATTGCGGGCCTGAGGTGGGAGTGGCCTCAACCAAGACTTTCGTCAGTGCCATGACGGGTCTGTTGCTGCTGGCGCTGGTGTTGTCGCGGCGCCGGGGTTTCGATGCGGGCTTTGAGGCTCACGTGGTGCGCCAGATACGCACCCTGCCCGCAGCGCTGGAGTCAGTGCTGACCATGGAGGGTGCGGTGGCGGACATGGCACGGGTTTTCGGCGACAAAGAACATGCGCTGTTTCTCGGAAGGGGCGCACATTTTCCGATCGCTATGGAAGGTGCGCTCAAGCTCAAGGAAATCTCCTACATCCATGCCGAAGCCTATCCGGCGGGAGAGCTCAAGCATGGACCGCTCGCCCTGGTCGATGAAAAGATGCCGGTGGTCGCGGTAGCGCCCAACGATCTTCTGATCGAGAAACTGAAATCCAACCTCGAGGAGGTTCGGGCACGAGGCGGCCGGCTATTTCTGTTTGCAGATCCCGGCTCGGGTCTTGTCGAAAGCGAGGATGTGCGGATACTGCAGGTGGCTCCGGTAGACAGCGCAATTGCACCGATCATCTACACCGTGCCGTTGCAACTGCTGTCGTATCACGTCGCGCTGATCAAGGGTACGGATGTGGACAAGCCGCGTAACCTGGCGAAGTCGGTCACGGTGGAGTAAGGTGAGACGGTATCGCAGCGTAAATGGATCGGTGGAGGCATCATGATTATTGTGCTCGTGACATTCCCAATTTCTTCAGATCTCGATGCAGCAACGCTCAAGGAAAAATTCCTCGAGACCGCGCCGATGTATCAGGACACCCCGGGTCTTATCAGAAAGAACTACCTCGCGGACCTTGAGTGCCATCGGGCCGGAGGCGTGTATTGCTTTGACACCATGGAAAATGCCAAGCATTGGTTTGACGACGAGCGAATCGCCTGGATTACCGGGCGGTACTCAAAGCCCGATATACAGTTCTTTGATAACCCGGTGATGGTTGATAACGACAAAGGCGAGATCGTCCAGTAAGCGGTGCAGGTTCGCCTCACCGATCCGGCGCCACCCTGACCGCGGTCACCATGATGACCCCTCCCCTCATACTGACGACGGGTGAACCGGCCGGCGTCGGTCCAGAACTTACGGTGCAGTTGCTGCAGCAGCCGTTGGCCGGCACGCTTTCTATTGCGGCTGATCCCGACCTGCTGCTCGAGCGGGCTGCGCTTCTCAACTTGCCTCTGGCACTTAAAGACAACACCCTCATCGCCCCCGGTGGGGAGGCGACGCTTTTGCCCGTTGCACTCAATGTGCCGGCCCTGCCCGGGAAACTCGATACCGCAAATGCGCCCTATGTCATCGAAATGCTGACCGCGGCAACGGACGGCTGCCTTAGCGGCGCGTTTTCCGGCATGGTGACCGCGCCTGTCCAGAAAAGCACACTCATCGAAGCAGGCAACGATTTTGTCGGCCATACGGAATTTCTGGCGCAGCGCGCGGGGGTGGAAACCCCCGTCATGATGCTTGCGACCGACGACCTGCGCGTAGCGCTCGTAACGATTCACCTGCCGCTGAGTGAGGTGCCCGGCGCAGTCACCCGAGAGAATCTGGAAGCCGTGCTGCGCGTAGTCGATGCAGACCTTCGTACCCGTTTTGGTATCGCGGCGCCGGTGATTGGGGTCTGCGGGCTTAACCCGCATGCGGGCGAGGCGGGCTACCTGGGCCCGGAAGAACAGGAAGTCATCGCGCCTGTCATCGACCTGCTGAGCGCCGAGGGCCTTGTTCTGCGGGGCCCCCTGCCCGCCGATACTGCTTTTACCCAGCAGCACCTGAAAGAGCTCGACGTTGTCGTCGCCATGTTTCACGACCAGGGCCTGCCCGTAATCAAACACGCGGGATTCGGTGAGGTGGTCAACATCACCCTCGGTCTGCCGTTTGTGCGCACGTCTGTGGACCACGGCACCGCGCTTGATCTTGCGGGAACCGGCCGGGCACAGGTCGCGAGCCTGGTCCGTGCGGTGGCACTTGCAGTACGGCTAAGCGGTGGTTGCTCCTGAAAGGCCCGGGCCTGGGCGGGCCCGGAAACGTTTCGGCCAGCATTTTCTGAATGACCGGGGCGTCATTGACCGGATCGCCGACAGTATTGGCGCGCGGCCAGGAGAGACCCTCTGCGAGATCGGTCCGGGTCTCGGCGCGCTCAGTGATCGGCTTGGCGCCGGCGAAAATGAATTGCATCTTGTCGAGATCGACCGCGACCTGGTGGCAATGCTGCGCGAGCGCTACGCCTCACAAAAAGAGATTCATATTCACGAACAGGATGCCCTGACTTTAGCGCTTCGGGATATCCATCCAGACGGATGCGTCGTTCTCGTCGGCAACCTGCCCTACAACATCTCGACCGCTTTAATAATCCACCTTTTGTCGCAGCGCGATAAGATCGATCGAATGGTGTTTATGGTGCAAAAAGAGGTCGCCCAACGTTTAACGGCGCCACCTGGCGGTAAGGATTACGGGCGGCTGACGGTCATGGTGAGTCGGCTTTTCCAAACAAATCAGCTATTTGATGTGGGTCCGGATGCCTTTACCCCGCCACCAAAGGTGTGGTCCAGTGTGGTCGCGTTTAAGCCTCGGCCAGTCGCGCTGGGCCCAGTGGTGGCTGATGATGCTTTTGAGGCTCTTGTTCGGCAGGCCTTTTCGCAACGACGCAAAACCTTGCGCAACACCTTAAAGGGGCTTTGTGGCGAGTCTGTAATTGTTGAGGCTGGACTTGATCCCGGAATACGACCGGAAAAAGTTCCGGTGGAAGGCTTTGCCCGACTCGCTGCGCTAAATGAGAAAAGTCACTAAAGCGGTTTAGGCGGCTTTTTGTTTTCCGGGATCAACCGGTTTTTCCGGGGCACCCAGAAGAGTCGTCATAGCGCCTTCTATCCAGTCTCTGGCCTCGTCGTTTACGGCACGCGCTTTTTTCGACTCGGTCTTAATCGGCGGTCCGATACGGACCCGGATCACCCCGGGTTTTTTCAGAAAGCCGCGCCGTGCCCAGTAGCAACCCGCATCATGCGCCACCGGCAGCACATCGACCCCGGCCTTAACGGCGAGCATTGCGCCGCCCGGGTGGAATGCGCCCTGCTCGCCCGGCGCCATGCGGGTGCCCTCAGGAAAGATCACCACCCAGCGGCCTTGGGCCAGTTTTTCTCGCCCCTGGCGTAACAGCCGGTCGAGCGCCCGCACCGGGGTGCTTCGGTCGACTGCAATAGGACTGGTTGCCGCAAGCCCCCATCCAAAAAACGGCAGCCACAAAGCCTCCCGTTTGAGCGCCCAGGTCTGTGGGGGAAAGATCACCTGAAACATGATGGTCTCCCAGGCCGACTGATGTTTCGAGAGGATGACCCCAGGCGTTGCCGGCAGATGCTCAAGACCCTCTACCTGATGGCGCAGTCCGCAGGTCAGGGCGAGCCACCGGCAGATGAAGCGCGCCCACAGACCAATGATGCGCATCCGCCTGACCGGGGGCACAGGCCAGGAAAGCAGCGCGACCGGACAGAAAAGTACCGCCGAAACGGCCATGCCGGCGAAGAAAATGGCGGAACGGACCCAGATCATCGGGCGACAGGCGCGAATCTGTTAATCGGCGGCGGCCTGCCCGCGACAAGCCGCGATCGCGTTCTCAAGATTGCCCCGGAGCAAGTTCTCGGCGAAGGCGGCAAGGTCATCGAAAACACAGGTTTGCAAAAGGCTTCCTGTGGCCTGCGCCGCTTCCAGCTTCGGCCAAGTCCGCAGTCCCTTGCCGGTCCTGACCAGAATTGGGAGCGCGCCAGTGGCCTCAGCGCTTTCAAGGTCCCGCAATGAATCACCGACAACCGGTACGCCCACAAGCCCCACCTTCAGACGCTCAATGATTTCGTGCAGCAGCCCCGGTTCGGGTTTACGGCAGTCACAGCCATCATCTGGCCCGTGCGGACAGAAAAAGATCGCGTCGATCCGCCCACCGTGTTCACTCAACGCATTGGTCATTTTCTGATGGATGCGGTTGAGCGTTTCCATGTCGAATAGTCCGCGGGCAATGCCCGACTGGTTGGTGGCAACAACGACCCGGTAGTCTGCTCGTGAAAGTCTCGCGAGCGCCTCGAGACTCCCCGGAATGGCAGCCCATTCCGAAACAGATTTGATGTAGGCGTCTGAATCAAAATTGATGACGCCATCTCGATCGATTATCACCAGGCCGGGCTTCATTTATCTTTCCTGAAATTCCGAAACCCGGATTCGCCCGTCAATGAGGCGGCTCTCGCGGTCGGCCAGCCGATCCATCTTGCTCCAGAAGGCACCGTCGAGTTTAAAGCCGCCGGCAATCGCGGTACCGATCAGCAGTATCAGCAGGTCTGCGCATTCCTCAGCCAGGGCTTCGCGTGTTTTCCCCTTGGTAACACAGGCTGATATCTCGCCGAGCTCCTCCGCCATCAGTGCAATCCGGTACGGCAGATCCTCGCCGCCGTGTCGGCGTAACTGATGTTTGTCATGAAATGACTGCACCGCCGCGAGCATCTCATCATAATTTTTTCTCTGATCATGCATCGTCCGACTCCGGCGTTTGTAACAACGAGATATCGGCGATACCCAGAAACAGCTGGTTCAACTGCCCCAGCAGAGCCAGGCGGTTCGCCCGGACCGCAGGATCGGGCGACATGACCATCACCTCGTCAAAGAAGCTATCGACGACCGGACGAAGACCGGCTAAGGCACGTAGCGCCGCAGCGTAGTCTGCCCGTGCGATTGCGGGTGCGATCGCGCCTGCGGTTTCCAGCATTGACTGCGACACTGCGATCTCCGCAGCTTCGGTCAGCAGTTGCGGGTTGACCTGTGCCGGTATGGCTTCTTCACTTTTTCTCAAGATGTTACGGATACGTTTGTTGGCTGCAGTCAGACTCGGCGCGTCACGATGATGACGAAAACGGGATATGGCTTTGAGTCGGCGATCAAAATCCAGCGGACGACTGGCGCCGGCTTCGAGGACCGCCGATATCTCGTCCTGGGCAAAACCCAGCGTGGCGTAGAATGCCCGGTAGCGTTCCAGGATAAAGGTGAGGCATTGCGACTTGGCATGACCGCCCGCCGGATGACCGGCAGCCGCATAGCCATCGGCGGCGTCGCCGATGAGAGTGGCAATATCCAGATCGATCTTTTTCTCTACCAGAATCCGGATGACGCCAAGCGCCGCCCGGCGCAATCCGTAGGGATCTTTCTCGCCCGTGGGTTCCTCTGCTGCGATAAAAAGACCCAAAAGCGTATCGAGCCGGTCAGCGAGCGCCAGTACCTGCCCCGCTACGCTTCTGGGCAGCGTGTCACCTGCGTGTCGGGGCAGGTAGTGCTCCTCGATTGCCCGGGCGACGGCTGCCGGCTCACCATCATGTTTTGCCAGATAGCGCCCCATGATGCCCTGCAGATCCGGGAATTCCCCTACCATCCCGGTTACGAGATCGGCTTTGCACAGGCCCGCGGCCCGAATGCAGACCGGCTCGGGCGCAGCAACCGCCTGGGCGATCCTGCTTGATAAGGTCTCCACCCTCTGCGTCTTGTCCGCCAGACTGCCAAGGGCGTGGTGGAACAAGACGTTCTTGAGCTCATCGGCGCGTGTCGCAAGCGGTTGGCCGGCATCGGTTTCCCAGAAGAATTTCGCGTCGGCCAGGCGGGCGTTCAACACCCTTTCGTTGCCCGCGCGGACCCGCGCCGGCGTGCTGCTGCGAATGTTGCTGACCGTGATAAACGCCGGCAGCAGAGCGCCTTTGGCATCGACAACGTGAAAATATTTCTGGTGGTCACGCATGGACGAGACCAGGGCTTCCTGGGGCACCTTGAGGAAGGCAGGGTCAAAACGGCCCAGCAGGGCATGCGGTTTTTCCACCAGGGCGGCCACGGTTTCCAGCAGCGCCCGATCGATCACGGCCCGCCCGCCTGCCTTTTTCCCAAGACGCGTTACCTGCTGCGCAATCATCGCGGCGCGCTCGGCAAAGTCAGCAATGACAGCGCCCTCGTCTTTGAGGGTATGCTCGTAATCCGAAGCCGACGCAATGTGCACTGCCTGCTGGCCCATGAAGCGGTGACCACGACTCATTCGCCCGGATGCAATGCCGAAGACGGTACACGGCACGACCTGTCGGCCGTGCAGGACGACCAGCCAATGCACAGGACGTACGAATTCTTCTGTCCCGTTACCCCAGCGCATGCGTTTCGGTACGGGCAGTTTGTCCAGCGCCTGCTGGATACACGAGCCAATGAGTGCTTTTGCCGGTGCGCCCGGTATCACCGCCCGGTGCGCCAGCCATTCGCCCCGGTCGGTGCTCAGGGTTGTGAGTTCACTGACCTCAACACCACAGGACCGCGCAAAGCCCGCCGCCGCCGCGGTGGCCTGCCCACTGTCATCGTAGGCAGCAGCTAAAGCCGGCCCGCGCCGCTCGCGGGTCTGATCAGCGCCCTTTCTAGCCACCTGCCCGACACGCACTGCAAGCCGTCTCGGGCTTGCAAAGCCAGTGGTCTCCGGCTGATCTGCAAGACCGGCGTCGGTCAGGGCCTCTGCCAGAAGTTTCGCGAATGCCTCGCCGAGGGGTCTGAGTGCGGCCGGGGGCAACTCTTCTGTGCCGAGTTCCACGAGGAGCTCCGCGCCGCCCCGTTTGCCACTCATGATGAGCCTCCGCGCGGAAAACCGAGCGCCTCACGGGCATCAAAATACGACTGAGCGACCGCACGGGCCAGAGTGCGTACCCGCCCAATATAGCGCGCCCGTTCGGTTACGCTGATAGCGTGCCTTGCGTCCAGAAGATTGAAAGTATGTGATGCCTTCAGCACCTGTTCATACGCGGGCAGCGGCAGTTTCTGCTCAAGCAGGTGCTGACACGCGGCTTCACAGTGTTCGAACTGTCGCAGCAGTACCGCGACATCTGCATGCTCGAAGTTGTATACGGACTGCTCCACCTCGTTCTGATGATACAACTCGCCATAGTTGAAACGCCCGTTCCATCGCAGATCAAACACGCTGTCTACGCCCTGCAGGTACAGGGCAATTCGTTCAAGCCCGTAGGTAATCTCGCCAGACACCGGCCGGCAGTCGAGCCCGCCCACCTGCTGGAAGTAAGTGAACTGGGAGATTTCCATGCCATTCAGCCAGACCTCCCATCCCAGCCCCCAGGCCCCAAGCGTCGGCGATTCCCAGTCGTCTTCGACAAAGCGAACATCGTCTTGGTGAAACCGGATGCCGAGACTTTCCAGAGAGCCAAGATAAAGCTCCTGAAAGTCGTCTGGTGAAGGCTTCAGGATGACCTGAAACTGAAAATAATGTTGGAGCCGGTTGGGGTTCTCACCGTAGCGACCGTCGGTCGGTCGTCGTGATGGCTGAACATAAGCCGCCCGCAGCGGCTCGGGTCCAACCGCAGCGAGAAAGGTCGCGGTATGAAAGGTGCCCGCGCCGACTTCCATGTCGTAGGGCTGCAGGACGACGCAGCCCTGGTCGGCCCAGTACGCCTGGAGACGCAGGATCAGATCCTGAAAATGCACTGTTTTCGTTCGCGACGTCGCTGCAGTGGAATCAGCGAATTATAACGGCAGGCCCTGACCGGCTTAGTCGAGTGCCGCGGCGGCATTTCGACAGAGCCGGTAGTCGCTGACCGAGTACCTTGCCGGTCTACGCCGGCCGATAAAAGGGGAGAAAATTGCGGAAATGGAGTGCCCCTTGCCGATTCTGGCCGCAACGGTTCTCATCGGTACGACCCTGCGCGGGTAACAGCGTCTGCGTACTTTGCGACACCCGCGGCGATGTCTTCTCGCAAAATGATGAGAACCCGATCCCCGTGGTACTTGACTGGCGCTTAAGCCTCACGAGGTGCGAGGTATCTGACTGGGGTAAAAACTAAAGCGATCAACCCTCAAAACAGCACTGATATGGTGCATGTTGATCTTATTTGCACTATAAGGGTGCATTATACTGACCTTTTTGCTAAAGATCCCCGCTTTTAAGGCATGGCACGGAATTTGCTGCCGCTAAAGGCAGCAGTCTCTTAATTTGAATTTTTTGCAGCGGCACTCGCCGGGAAACCCCAGCGATGGCTGTTGCGCACACCGTAGAGGAACGAAAGACATGTCAGCAGAAGATGCGTTGAAACTGATCAGCGACAGCAAGGCGAAGTTTGTGGATTTTCGATTCACCGATACCCATGGCAAGGAGCAGCACGTGTCCGTGCCTACAGCGGTCATTGATGCCGAGTTATTCGAGGAAGGCAAAATGTTCGACGGCTCTTCGATTGCCGGTTGGAAGGGTATCGATGAGTCGGACATGATTCTGATGCCCGATCCCGCGAGCGCGGTCATCGATCCTTTCATGCAGGACACCACGGTCCTGCTTCGCTGCGATGTAATCGAGCCCATGACCATGCAGGGCTACGATCGGGACCCGCGGTCCATTGCCAAACGGGCCGAGGCCTATCTCAAATCCACCGGCACGGGCGACGCGGCCTACTTCGGCCCGGAAGCGGAATTTTTCATCTTTGATTCGGTGCGCTGGTCCAACGAGATGTCGGGTGCGGCTTACCATATCGAGTCGGTGGAGGCCGCCTGGAGTTCGGAAAAGGACTACGAGGACGGCAACATTGGGCACCGTCCCGGTGTAAAGGGCGGATACTTCCCGGTCCCTCCGGTTGATTCTCTGCAGGACGTGCGCTCCGGCATGTGTCTCGCGATGCAGGATATGGGTCTTGCTGTAGAAGTGCATCACCACGAGGTGGGCACCGCCGGACAGGGCGAGATCGGCGTGCGCTTCGATACGCTGGTTTCCAAGGCGGATCAGACGCAGATCTACAAATACTGCATCCATAACGTGGCTCACGCGCACGGTCTGACGGCGACCTTTATGCCCAAGCCGCTGGTTGGCGATAACGGCAATGGCATGCACGTGCACCAGTCGATCTTCAAGGGCGGGGACAACGCCTTTGCCGGAGATGAGTATGGCGGCCTGAGCGAGACCGCCCTGTTTTATATCGGCGGTATCTTCAAACATGCCCGTGCCCTGAACGCGTTTACCAACGCCAGTACCAACAGCTACAAGCGCCTGGTGCCAGGGTTTGAAGCCCCGGTAATGCTGGCGTATTCGGCGAGGAACCGTTCCGCCTCATGCCGGATACCCTACGTCAGCAACCCGAAGGGGAGCCGCGTTGAAGTGCGGTTCCCGGATCCCACTGCCAATCCGTATCTGGCGTTTTCGGCCATGCTGCTGGCGGGTCTTGACGGGATTCAGAACCGGATCCATCCCGGTGGCCCGCTGGACAAGGATCTTTACGATCTGCCGCCCGAGGAAGAGAAGGAGATCGCGACGGTTGCACACGCTTTTGATCAGGCGCTCGAGGCATTGGATGCGGACCGCGAGTTTCTCAAGGTGGGCGGGGTGATGAGTGATGACATGATCGATGGCTACATCGAACTCAAGATGGAGCAGGTCCAGCGCCTGCGCATGGCAACGCATCCTGCTGAGTTCGATATGTACTACAGCGTTTAGGCCCCGGGGCGGGTGTTTGACAGGCACCCGCTCCGGTTGGGATAGTATGCACCACTATGGTGCAAACGCAGTTCAGATGAAGCACACACAGGCGGATGCCAGCCGACAGGTTCTCGACGGGCTCAAGGTCGCAGTACTGTTGGTCGGCGCTGACAGGCGGGTGAGTTTTATGAATCCGGCAGCGGAGGCGCTCCTTGAGACCAGTACCCAGCGTGGCTGCGGTCAGGATGTGCTCGAGCTGGCGCCCATGGGGATGACGTTGCAGGGGGCGCTGATCGCGGCCGGGCAGGGGGCAACAACCACGTTACGGGAAGCGGTGCTGCGACTGCCCATGCGAGCCGAGGAGATCACGATCGATTGCACCGTCTCACCCTTGGGTCACGCTTCGGACAAACCCTTCACGATCGTCGAACTCAACCAGGTTGACCAGTTGGCCCGGATGACCCGCGACACAACGTTGCTGGAACGCCAGGGTGCGTTCAACCAGGTCGCCCGCGCACTTGCGCACGAGATAAAAAACCCGCTGGGCGGAATTCGCGGCGCAGCGCAACTGCTCGACGGTGAACTGAACGATAAGGCATTGCGTGAATACACCCGCATCATTACCCACGAGACGGATCGCTTGAGCAGCCTTGTTGACCGTCTGACTGGCGGTTACGGCGCCTCTGAACGTAAGCCCTTTAATCTGCACTCAGTCCTTGAGCACGTTCGTAAACTGACGCTGGTCGAGATACCCCAGGGTCTTAAGTTTGAGCGCGACTACGATCCCAGCATTCCGGAAGTTCGCGGAGATCATGCGCAGATGGTTCAGGCGGTTCTCAATATTGTGCGAAACGCGGTCCAGGCAATGCAGAGCAGGGGCTGCATACGCCTGTGCACCCGGGCGCGCCGTCAGTGCACGATCCATAACCGCCGTCATCGACTGGCGGTCGAGGCTTCCATCACCGACGATGGGCCAGGCATTGATCCAAAATTGATGGAGCGCATTTTCTTCCCCATGGTAACGGGCAGGGATGACGGGACCGGACTGGGCCTGGCCCTCACCCAGGAGATCATCGCCCGCCATGGCGGTCTGATCGAATGTGCCAGTCGCCCGGGCCAGACCTGTTTTACGGTGTTCCTACCGGTTGAGGACAGGCCATGAGCCAGAAATCGACTGTCTGGGTTGTCGATGACGATGCATCGATCCGCTGGGTGCTGGAAAAAGCCTTGTCGAACGCGGGGTATGCGGCGACGCTTTTTGATAACGCCGAGGATGTCCTGACGCGCGCTCGACGTGAACGGCCTGATGTCATCGTAACGGACATTCGCATGTCCGGTACCAGCGGGCTCGAACTGCTCGAGGTGCTCGGTGATGATGCACCGGATCTGCCGGTGATCGTAATGACCGCACACTCGGACCTTGATAGCGCTGTATCCGCATACCAGGGCGGCGCCTTTGAATACCTGCCCAAGCCCTTTGACCTGGAAGAGGCCGTTGCGCTTGTGGGCCGGGCGCTTCAGAAAAAAGCACTCGCCGATTCTGATTCCGAAAGAGCGCCGACCGATAGTGAAATCATTGGCGAGGCTCCGGCCATGCAGATGGTGTTTCGGGTGATTGGAAGATTATCTGGCTCCGGGATGAACGTCCTGATTTCGGGTGAATCAGGCACGGGTAAGGAACTCGTCGCGCGGGCGATCTACCGCAACAGCCTGCGCTCGGCAAAGCCCTTCGTCGCTATCAACACGGCAGCAATCCCGGCTGAACTGCTGGAATCGGAACTTTTTGGTCATGAAAAAGGCGCCTTCACCGGTGCCCAGGAACAGCGCCGCGGCCGCTTTGAGCAGGCATCAGGCGGAACCCTGTTTCTTGATGAAATTGGTGATATGCCTTTGGAGCTTCAAACCCGATTGCTCAGGGTTCTGTCAGACGACACCTTCTTCCGGGTGGGTGGCCACCAGGAACTGACCGCTGACGTGCGGGTGATTGCGGCGACCAATCAGGATCTCGCCAGGCGGGTCGAGGAAGGGCGCTTTCGCGAGGATCTTTTCCATCGGCTCAACGTGATCGGTATTGAACTCCCGCCGCTGCGCGAGCGCCGGGAGGACATTCCCGCCCTGGCCGAGGCTTTTCTGAACCAGGCCGCTGTCGAGCTTGAAGTCGAGCCCAAGCGACTGGACGGCGCTGCCATGCAGCTGCTTTGCGAGGCCCCCTGGCCCGGCAACGTCCGTGAGCTCGAAAACCTTTGCCGGCGCCTTACGGTTCTTGCACCCGGCGGCACGGTGACCGTAGCGGACCTGCCGTCCGATGTCAGCACGCAGTCCATCGGCGGCGAATCGTTTCAGACCTGGCAGCGCCTCCTGGAGCAGGCCGCAGCAGAACGTTTTGCCCGGGGCGAAAAGGATGTTCTTTCCGAACTGGGGCCGGACTTTGAGCGGGTACTGTTGCGCACAGCGCTCGGCTTTACCGGGGGCCGTAAGCAGGAAGCGGCGCGCTGGATCGGCTGGGGCCGCAATACGCTTACCCGCAAACTCAAGGAACTCGATTTGGATTAAAAGGCCGGCGGCCTAGATGCCCATGTTGCCGAGCGTCATCATGATGTGATTGAGCACGCCGGTGGCGCGTGGGTGCTCAACCTCCATATGGCGAATCGAATCCTGAACATTGCGGATCAGGGTATCGTGGCCTTGGGCATCCGGTGTCGCCAGTTGCGCTTCAAGGTCTGCAATCAGTGCATTCAGCCGGTCACGGGCGCTCTGGTCAGACGCCGGCAACTGGGCCACCTCCGCCCGCAGTTGATCAACCAGCGTCTTGAGGCTTTTTTCTGCCATAACTTTGTCGCGGAGGTAACCAGCCGTTGCTTTATGGCGATTATACTTTGTTGCCTTCGGTAATCTGACTCAGACCTTTAACTCCATGCCGACACTCGAAGATCAAACGGCCCTGGTTACGGGAGCCAGCGCCGGGATCGGGCTTGCCAGCGCAAGGATGCTGAGCGCGGCGGGTGTTCGGGTCATTGGATGCGCACGCCGGCTTGAAAAACTGCGCGCCGAGATGAATGATTTGCCCGGGCCGGCTCTCGCCCTGCCACTGGATGTCGCGGACGCGAAATCCGTTGCCGGGATGTTCGGGCAGCTGCCCCCGGACTGGCAGTCGATCGACATTCTGATCAACAATGCCGGCAGTGATGTCGGAGGCCGTCGGGACTTTCATGAAGGTGAGGTCACCGAGTGGGTCAATACGATTCAGATTAATGTCTCCGGGCTGATGCAGGTCACGGCGGCGGTGCTGCCAGGGATGCTTGAGCGTCAGCGGGGGCATATCGTGAACCTCGGTTCTGTCGCAGGCTTGAACGGAATTCGGGGCTGCGGTGCTTACGTGGCGAGCAAGCACGCAGTGCACGGGCTGAGTGATACGCTTCGCCGGGAATACGCCGGCCGGGGTATCCGTGTGTCTGAGATTCTGCCGGGCATGGTCAAGACCGATTTTGCCAAGACTCGGTTTTCCGATGCCGAGAAGGGTGATGCCTTTTACGAGGATTACGGGTTGTGTCTTGAGGCCGAGGATATCGCCCGGTCGGTCCTCTTTGCCCTCGAGCAGCCGCCGCACGCGGTGATCTCGCAGATCGTCATTGTCCCGGACAACCCCGGCTGAACGGAAAAGTCCATCATGGGAAGAGGATTAACCAGAAGACATTTTCTCGGGGTTGGTGTCGGTGCAGTGGTTGGTGCAGGGGCGTTGGCCTGGCTCTACCGCCCGCGAAAATCCGCCATGGCGCTTGGCGATCTGGCTGCCGACCCGAAAGGCATTATTGATCTGCCGCCGGGGTTTTCATACCGGGTGCTGCAGAGGGTGGGAGAGCGGATGACAGATGGGTTCAACGCGCCCGCGGCTCCTGATGGCATGGCCTGCTTTTCCGGCGGGGGCGGCAGCTGGGTGGTCATGCGCAACCACGAGATTCATGAAGGCAGTCCTGTTGATGCCGCCCTGGGCTATTCTGCCAACCGCGGCGGCGGCGTCACCCGGCTGGTGGTTGATCGAGCAAGCGGTGCGCTTCAGTCCAGTAATTTCGTACTGACGGGAACCTCGCGCAACTGTGCCGGCGGCCCCAGCCCTTACGGTTGGTTGAGTTGCGAGGAGATCGGCGAGCCCGGACACGGCTATGTCTTTCTCTGCGATCACACCGCTCCATCGCTGCAGGCACCGCAGCGGTTGCCGGCGCTGGGCCGTTTTCCGCACGAGGCCGCGGCCTTTGATGCAAAGACTGGTATCACCTACCTCACCGAGGATACCTCGGACAGCGCGATCTACCGGCATGTGCCAGACCACCCCGACCAGCCCTTCATCGGCGGCGAACTGCAGGCGCTGAAAGTGTCAGGTAAAGACCGTTTTGCGCTCTCTGAGGGCTCCGAACTCGGCGACGCCTTTGCCGTTGAATGGGTAGCCGTGCCCGACCCGCAGGCTCGTAAGGCCTCAACCCGGGATCAGGCCCATAATGCCGGCGCTGCGTTTTTTTCGCGCGGGGAGGGTGCATGGCTGGCCGATAATCATGTGTACCTTTGCTCCACCGATGGCGGACCGGTCGGCCGTGGGCAACTCTACCGTTTGGATATCTCGGCAGGTACTGAGGACCGCCTGACACTGATCGCCCAGGCCGAAGACGATACCTCGTTTGACAACCCCGACAACGTGACGGTATCGCCCTGGGGCGATGTTTTCATGGCCGAAGACGGCGGCGCGCCAAATGGCGTGCGGGTGCTCAAGCCCGACGGCACCCTGCTGCATTTTGCCCGCAATGCCATCGATGGCGGCAAGAGTGAGATCACCGGGGTCTGTTTTTCGCCGGACGGCAAATGGCTGTTTCTGAATATCCAGTGGGAAGGCCTGACGCTCGCAATCACCGGGCCCTTTACTTCCTGAGTCCGCCTCGTTCCTCACTCAAACCGCACCGGATAAACGGCCAGACCCCCCGGATGGGCGCGGTCATGGATGGAACCGATGTAGGTGGCCAGCAGTTCGGAGCGCTCCCGGTCAAAGA
>DCXP01000053.1 GCA_002327725.1 Proteobacteria bacterium UBA2133 | reverse complement strand
CGGCCGGTAGACCGCATCCGGGAGATGTATTCTATTCGCGGTCGCGCCTATCATTCCGTCTTTACCGCGCTTGACAGCGTAACGTTTGATGTCGACCGTGGAGAAACCGTTGGTATTATCGGGCCGAACGGCTCGGGAAAGTCGACCCTGTTGGAGATCATCTGCGGGACGCTGAGTCCGACCCGGGGCCGTGTGGCAGTGAACGGGAGACTGGCAGCACTGCTGGAACTCGGGGCAGGATTCAACCCCGCGTTTTCAGGTCGTGAAAACGTGTATCTCAATGCCGCGCTGCTTGGCATTTCGCGCGAAGAGATCGACGACCGGTTTGAGGAGATTATCGATTTTGCCGGTATCGGCGAGTTTGTCGAGCATCCTGTCAGCACTTATTCAAGCGGAATGTACGTTCGTCTGGCTTTCGCCACCGCGATCAATACGGATCCGGCCATCCTGATCGTCGATGAAGCATTAGCCGTTGGTGATATCCGGTTTCAACGCAAGTGCTTCCGTCGCTTCCAGGAGATGCAAGAGGCCGGAAAGACGATCCTGTTCGTAACGCATGCGGTAGATCTGGTGCAGGCCCACTGCTCCCGAGCGATTTACCTTAAAGCCGGGGAGATTCGCTCTGCAGGAGAGCCCAAGCGGGTGATTCAGGATTACCTTGAGGATCTCTTTGGTGCGATCGAAGCGCCTGAAGCGCAAGAACCGGGTGAAACACCTGATCCGAAGATAATAGCCCAGGAGCCAATGTTTTCGGGTGACGGACACAGTGCCGCAGTTCAAAAGATGGGTAGTGAACCGCGCATCCGGACAGGGGCGGCTGCGGAAAGATCAAGTAAGGAGTTCCCTCTTGATCTATGTCCCACGCGCACTTTCTACAATCCCAATGAGTACCGCTGGGGTGACCAAAGAGCGGTGATCTATGATTACCACCTGAGTGGAGAGCAAGGCCCGGTCCGGCACGGATTTGAGCGGGGACAAAAAGCGAAACTTGAGACACGTGTATTTTTCGCCAGTCCGCTGGACGACGTCATCTTTGGGTTCACGATCAAGACCGTTGATGGACGAACAGTCTTTGGCGCAAACACGCGGGAGAGAGGTATTACTGTGCCGAACGTCGGGGCTGGACACAGCGTCAAGGTACTTTTCAACTTCACCTGCGCACTGGTCCCGGGAGAATATTTTGTTTCGGTCGGGATTGCCCAGGATGACCGTGCCCGGGACAACGTCGCTGTCGACCGGCGATATGATCTGATTCATATGACAATCAGTGGTGCACCGGGCGATTTCGGTATCGCGGATGTGGGCCTTTCTATCGGCTTCGGCCAAGATGACTGATTCTCCGAGTCCCGTCGTCGTGCAGTCGAGTGACAGCCCGCTGCCGCCGGACGTTCGGCGCTGCCTTGAATACTATCCGGATCTGTCTGGACTGCGAACGCTACACGAGGGTTTTAGTCCCGAGACCGCTGATTACAGCAGTCTGTGTCTGGAGCAGGTTGGCCTGATGCGGGTACTGCGGTGGCCGGAGCAGGCGTCAGTTCTTTTCTGGAATTGGTCCGGACTTTCCGCCGCTCGCTGGCTGATCGAGCAGGGACACAAAGTTCAAATTTACGATGAAAGAAAGGACTACAGAGAGGCTGCTCAAATACTGTGTGGGGGTTGGATCCGGGTTTCATCGCCTAGCGACCCGTTAGGCGAACGATTCGTTGACGGCAATGATTCATTTCGCTTCGATGTCATTTTTGCGGGAGACCAAGGCCTCGACCAGAGTGATTCCAATAGCACACTTGTGCCATTGGTCATTGATGGACTCAGGAGCGGAACCACTGTTGTTGTATCGAAGCCAAGCGGAAAGTGTCCGACCTTCTCAACATCACTTGCTCACGGGGACACCCGCCCGCCTTCACTAGCCTCAGAATCTATTCTGGCCTTACCGGGTGTCTCGGAGCCGGTATTTCTGATGCGCGAGGGTTTTCTTTTTGAAAAACCGGGAGCGTGGCGACATCTGGCGCGGTTCATTGATGAAGAAGGAAACCCACGTCCGCCCGGGTCCCCGCCGATGGAAAGCGTCTGGGCGATGTTCGAAGAGCGCCAGAAATTTCCGCTTCGGAAGGTGCCTTGTTTTGAGGTTTTGTACGAACAGAACCGACTCACCGGATCTCCAGTGCAGGTGGATTTCATTCATCAGGCGATAGGGGAGCGATCTCCAGAATTCTGGACTGAGACCCGGAAAGTCCGTGGGGACACCACGGTTGAACGCAGAGCAACGCTCGAAACGCTCACGCCTTCAGCGTTGAAGGGATCCGCCAGGAGCCAGGGCGTCGACCACGTTCTAGGGTCTGAGACTTATCGCGCGGGAAAAACACTGGCCGAGGCCTGGCTGTCTGCGCTCTCAAGGAACGATAGCGCGGGCTTCTTGCAGCTGGCCAAGGAGTTCTATCTGTTTCTTGAGGAGGAATCCAAGCGGCCAGAGGGCTTTGCGGTAGATCTTATTCCCGACAATCTCGTCATCGGGGGTAAGGGCGAGATTCACCCCATCGATCAGGAATGGCGCTGTCCTGCGACCGGGTTTGACGAGAAGACTGCTTTTTGCCGGGGTGTTGTTTATTTTCTGGCTCGGAATGCCTTGCAACTGGACGTTTTACCGGCGGCAAGACAGTGGGGTCCACGCCACCGGGATTTTGTAGCACACCTCTGCACCACCGTAGGCGTCTCTGCCGATGACAGCGTTCGGAATCTGGAACGGTTTGAACGAAGGTTCCGGAGCGCTACGCTTAAACGTTTTGGCGTCATTGCGGTTGCGAGTATGCTCGAACGCCGGTTTGGCGATCAGGATCTGGTTCAACTCTTGTGCGTTATGGCTTTTAGCGATGGGCGGGAGGCCTCCAGAGTGCTGGTACGGTTCCCCATTGGCCTTGCCCGCTACGGCTGCCGGTTTCACATTCGTTTTTCCGAGCACGCTGCGCAAGGGCAGCAGTTCAGCCTGATTTTCCCTTCATGGCTTGCGAACCCCCGGATTGAGTCTCTGAAGGTATTCAGCAGCATAGAAGGTCAGTCGGCGGCGCTGATCGATTGTCGAGGCCCAGGTCAGATTCGATCCCAAGCCCAAGAGATAACGTCCGTCGAGAAGAGATTGGTGTTTGGTCACTTGCAGGATCAGGACGCGAATGGCCTCTCTTTCTCAATGCCGCTGGATAGGGAGACCGCAGGCGATGATGGCGTTTGGGATGTGGATCTCAGTATTGCATGGCCTGAGTTGATTTATGGACGGGGGGCTGACGAGGAACTCGTCAGTCGGTTATGGGATAAAGAGAGAAATCTACAGCGAGTTCGTGATGAGGTATCGGACCTTGCGAAACAGTTAGCGGACTTGCGTAAATCCCTCGATCTACGCTCGGCCGAATTGGAACTGCTCAAGTCCTCCAAGGCCTGGAGAGTGGCCGAGGTGCTTCGCAAGATCGTGTTTGCCTGGAGAGTGCATCAGCAGGAAACGGCGAATCTCAACGCCATCGAGCAACTGTCGCAGAAGCCAACTGCTCCCCGGGAGCGATTGGAGCTGATCTTGGACACAGCGCGGCCCGTGATCGATGCTCCGTATCACGACCTCCCCGATGGGCCCGTAATCTGCGTTATTGTTCCGGTCCATAACACCCCAAGACCCTGGCTTGCGGATGCAGTTAACTCTGTCCGGAGCCAGACTTATCCTCACTGGCAGCTCCTGTTGATAAACGATGGCTCTACCCGGCTGGAGACGCGGGAATATCTGGACAACCTGGATGATCCGAAAATCACCAAAATCCAACTGACCCGGAGTGTCGG
>DCXP01000051.1 GCA_002327725.1 Proteobacteria bacterium UBA2133 | reverse complement strand
TTACTGACCGGGCAGTTGTCTATGGCCCAAGCAGGGTTTTTTGCAGTTGGGGCCTATAGCGCTTCGGTTCTGACCGTGATTTTCGGGTGGAGCATACTGCCGGCAATCGGGCTAGCGATGCTGATTACCGGATTCCTGGCATTTCTGGTCGGATTTCCCGCACTTCGGGTTCGAGGTCTTATGTTGGTCGTGGCAACGCTTGCTTTTGGTGAGTTTGTCAGACTGTTTTTTCACAACTTCAGGTGGCGTGTTACTCAAGATGGTGTTGAGGTGGGACCGGACGGCACTATGGGGTTCTCCGAGATTCGTTATTTCGCCGAGCATGGCTGGACCAGTTGGGAGGTAACCTCACTGATCTGGATATTTGTCATTATTGTGATGGCGCTTATCTGGTGGGCCGACCAGACCCGATCCGGTGCTGTCCTTCGAGCGGTGGGCGATGACGAGCTGGCTGCAGGCACTGTTGGGATTGATGTAACGGTTGTTAAGGTGGCGGCGATGACGGCAGGCGGTGTTATCGCGGGTCTTGGGGGCAGCCTGTATGCCCACCAGATAACGATGCTCGACCAGCATGCCTTTACGGTGCTGTTAGCAACATTTGCCATTGCCTATCCAATCCTCGGTGGCATGTCGAATGTCTTTGGCACACTGGTTGCCGTTATATTTATCCAGGGTCTATTGGTCGAAGGCCTGCGGTTTCTGGGTGATTGGCGGATGCTGTTATTTGGCGCCTTGATCGTCGTTGTGATGAACGTCAAACCCCGTGGTCTTTTCGATAGCCAGATGCTTCGATGGATCAAAAACACGCTTAGGCTGCGTTTTTCTCGTCGTCTATCATGATGCGCGATCGTGCGACTTTTGGGTGCTGTTTGGGCGCGGCCCACCGTCACCAGCGGGGGTTTGAACTGCAATGCTAGAAGTTAAATCCCTTTCAAAGAATTTCGGCGGGGTTAAGGCTGTCAGGGAGTTGGATCTAGCGGTCAATGCGGGTGATATTATCGGCGTGATTGGGCCCAATGGTTCCGGGAAAAGTACCCTGGTGAACCTGATTTCCGGAGTTTTCCCGGCTACAGCTGGTGAGATTATCTTTCAAGGGCAGTCTCTTTCAAAGTTATCGCCCCATGCCCGAGTGAAAGCGGGCGTCGCCCGCACCTTCCAGAATATCCGTCTTTTCCCGGGCCTTACCGTCTGGCAGAACCTGTGGGTTGCCCGCAACTCGGCAGAAGATACCCGTGCCGAAGGAATTTCTTATCGCTGGTTTCGCAAGAGCGGCCCGGTCAAAAATGAAATCGATGCCATGCTGGAATTTTCCGGTTTAGCCGATAAAGGCGATGAACTCGCGTCAAATCTCGCCTTTGGAGAACAGCGTCGCCTGGAACTGGCACGTGCTGCTGCGACCAAGCCCAGCCTGCTGCTTCTGGACGAGCCAGCAGCTGGGATGAATCATGATGAAATCCGGGATCTTGATAGGAGAATACGCCAGCTTCGCCAGCAGGGAATGACGATCATCCTGATTGAGCATGTGATGGATTTAGTTATGGGAATTACCGACCGCATCGCGGTATTGAATTTCGGCTCCAAGATTGCCGAGGGTGAACCGGCCGCTATCCAGGAAAATAAATCCGTCCAGGAGGCCTACCTTGGCCAGTCTGATGATGATTAACACGCCATGTTGAAAGTCGACAACATCGTGACGCGTTATGGCGCGATCGAAGCACTCAAAGGGTTGAATCTCGAGGCCCGCGAGGGACAGGTAACCTGCTTGCTCGGGCCTAACGGAGCCGGCAAGACTACGACCTTGTTCACTATTGCCGGGATTCTCAATTCCCATAGCGGCAGTATTACGTTAGAAAAGGACAACCTTACAAATCTGTCGGCTGCTGGCATTGTCCGCAAAGGCGTCGCCCTGGTGCCGGAAAATCGGTTAATCTTTCCGCAGATGTCGGTAGAGGAAAATCTTATTGCCGGGGCGTTCGCCAGGCCACGTAAGGATCAGCCGGCAATAAATGCCGATCTGAAAGGAATTTATGAGCGCTTTCCCCAGCTAAAAGAAAGAAGCGCTCAGTCTGGGGGTACACTTTCTGGTGGCGAGCAGCAAATGCTTGCCATTGGTCGTGCTCTGATGGCACGGCCCAAGATTCTGATGATGGATGAGCCGTCTTTGGGGCTTGCACCTATCATAGTCGAGGAGATTTTCGGCATCATCAGCTTACTGAATAAGGAGGGCGTCAGTATCCTGCTGGTTGAGCAAAATGCCCGAATGGCGCTCAAGGTTGCTCACCGTATCTACCTGCTGGAGGGAGGAAAGGTAACTTTCAATGGCAATCCCCAGGAGATGCAGCAGGATGAAGTTATCCAGCGGGCCTATCTGGGTGCCGGCTCAACCTAAGCCCAGCACCTAACCCGCCCAGGTTCTGACGATGACCGATTTTCTTCAGAACTGTATCGACGGGGTGATGTTCGGTTCAGGCTACGCCCTGTTAGCGCTGGGGTTTACCCTGGTGTTCGGGGTGATGAAACGCCTAAATTTGTCGTTCGGCCCGAGCATTATGCTAGGCGCCTACGCCGGCACCTGGGTATATCTCAACTTTTCCCAGAATGCCTTGTTGATCGTGCTGGTGACTGTGATTACCACTGTTGCGGTCGGTATCTACGTCGAGCGGCTTTGTTTTTGGGCCGTACGACGTGACGCGGCTATTGCCTCGATGGTTTCGAGCTTTGCAATCTGGATGCAGCTCGAAGAAGTCGCGATGCACCTGTTACCGGAACGCACTTACCCCTTCCCAACTTTCTTCACTTCGACGGTCATTGATATCGGACCGTTTTTTGTTCGCAGCGAACACATCTCAATGTTCCTGCTGACGTTGGTGCTTCTGGCGCTGCTGCACCTGTTCCTATTCCGTACCCGGCCCGGCCTGGCACTGCGGGCGGTTTCCGACAACCCGTTGGCCTCAACATATATGGGCATCAACAGTTCAAACATTTTTTTTCTGGCATTTGCTGTTGTTTCAGTTCTTGGCGGACTTGCCGGGTTCCTTATCCTTTCAGCTGATTCGCAGGTTACCCCGTTTTTCGGACTGTGGGCCACTTTCAAGGGCCTGATTGCGATGATGCTGGGTGGTATGGGTTCGCTGACTGGCGCGATCCTGGGCGGATTGCTTCTCGGCGTGGTTGAAGCTAACGCATTTTGGTACGGAGGGCCGTTAATTCGCGATATTTCTGCGTACCTGCTGCTCTTCATAATGCTGATCGTACGGCCTGGCGGGCTGGTTGGCCAAAGGATTGTCACTCAGCAGCAGGCGGCGTACGAGCGGGTCTGACAGGTCAGTCGATTGATCATGCCCAACGACTACCTGCTAACTGTTATCTCCAATATCGGAATGATTTCGCTTATTGCCTTGTCGGCATACCTGCTGCTGATCAGCGGTGAGATATCGTTCGGACAGCAGGCCTATTTCGGAATCAGTGCCTATGCCGGCGCGATTGCGACAACACTGTGGGGGTGGCCACTGTGGCTGGCGTTGCTGTTCGGCAGTTCGCTGGCGGCGCTTGCTGCTGGCTTTGTCGGCCTGCTCACACTGAGGATCAGCGGCCTGTACTTTTCGATTGCCACCCTGGCCTTCGCAGAAATGGTTCGCTTGTCGTTGTTCAAGCTAACCTACCAGATCGAGATCGACGGCGAACTGATCGGTCCCAACGGCGCGGAGGGATTCGGCGAGATACGCTGGATCTTCGATAACGATGTCAGCGTCCTTGAGTACACTTTATTGATTTACGGCATCTTGCTTCTGGTGCTTTTTTTCCTGGTGCTAATAGAGCGCTCCCGGCTGGGTATGATCTTCCGGATGTTGGGTCAAGATCCCCTGCTAACCCGGGTCCAAGGCCTGAACCCAGTCAGGTACAAGGTCACGGCGGCAATACTCGCCGGCTTCATCGCTGGCCTCGGAGGGACTCTATACGCTCACTCGTTCACTTACATTGAACCGCAAATCTTCAACATGATGCTGGGGGTACACGCTTTGGCCTATGGTCTGATCGGGGGCCTCGGGACCGTATTGGGTCCCCTCATCGGTGTTGCGATTGATATCGGTTTCCTGGAGTCTGTGCGGGTAATTCAGGGTTACCGGATGGTTGTTTTCGGCGGCCTGGTAGCGCTCATGTTGATTTTCATGCCACGAGGCATTTTCGACGAAAAACGGGTTTACTGGTTGAAGAGCATTGCTCGAAGGTGGTTTCGTGCTTGAACTGCAAGGCGTCAGCAAGACTTTCGGCGAATTGCAGGTCTTGCGCGGCATTGATCTGCACCTACGGCAAGGGACGGTCAGTGGGCTGATTGGCCCCAATGGCTCGGGCAAGACTACGCTGGTCAATATCATTACCGGCGTCTACCCCCCGGATTCAGGACGTGTGCTTCTTGATGGCAAAGATATCAGCCGTGCGAGCGCCGATCAGATTACCCGGCTGGGTGTTTCCCGCTCATTTCAGAACGTCCGCATCTTCAACCGCATGAGTGTTCTTGACAACGTGATCGCGGCGCTTATCGGCCATGACAAGGCAGGTTTGACTACATTACTGGGTCGCGCGAAACGCACCGGTGATCCGAAGGTTACGACGGCACGCCAGGCGCTGAAAACTGTCGGCCTGCTGGAGCAGCGTAACCTTTCTGCCAGTGAATTGCCTCTACCGCTACGCCGTCGATTGGAAATTGCACGGGCATTGGCCTGTGATCCCAAGGTTCTGGTTCTGGATGAGCCGGCTGGCGGCATGACACCCGCAGAAACCGCCAGCATCTCAGAACTGATTCGTTCTCGTATCGCACCAGGTCGAACCTGTATTGTGATAGAGCACAAAATGGATCTGATATCCCATGTCTGTCAGCACCTGTGCGTGTTAAACCACGGTGAGAAAATTGCCGAGGGCGATCCCCGATCAGTTGTCAGTCAGCCTGAGGTCATCGAGGCCTACCTGGGGCGGGTCTGAAAAGCATGTTGGCGGTTTCAAACCTTACGGTCAATTACGGTGAGGTGCAGGCGGTCGATAGTATCTCGATTAAGGTCAAAGCGGGTGAGTTGGTTTCGATCACCGGTGCCAACGGCGCCGGAAAGAGTTCGATGCTTAATGCCATCGCCGGTATCTGTGCGGTTGCCTCGGGAAAGATCGTTTTTGCGGGTGAGGATATCACCGGCTTACGAGCGCACCAGATTGTAAAAAAAGGCATCGTGCAGGTTCCCGAAGGAAGGCAACTTTTCGCTACCTTAACCGTCCGTGAGAATCTCCTGGCTGGGCGTTACTCAAATAGCGGTTTCCTGTTGGACAAAGTTATTCCCGATTCGCTCGTGCAACGGTTTCCAGCGCTGGGTGAGCGGTTGGACTTGCTCGGCTCAAGCCTGAGTGGGGGGCAAGCCCAGATGTTGGCACTGGCAAGAGGCTTGATGAACCACCCAGAGGTTCTGCTGCTCGACGAGCCGACCCTTGGCCTGGCACCTATTGCGGTGAAAGAGGTCTTTGACCTTATTGCTGAGTTGCGAGACCAGGGGTTGACCATCCTGGTGGTTGAGCAGAATGTTCGCCAAGCGCTGGCGATATCGGACTACGCCTATGTTCTGGAAAGTGGCAGGATCGTGATGCAGGGGAAGGGGGGTGAATTGCTCAATAATTCTAGACTTGTTGAGTCGTATCTCGGCGCGGCGCGGGCGATATAACGACACTCGAGTTATTCGCACTGGCCATTTTGCCCCCGCCTCGCGCCATTAATTACGACTGACGCCGAGATTCCCTCAGTCTGGGATCATTTTTTGGGCTGATCACCGGCCTGCCACGGCATGGCGGTCGCGACAGACCCGTCATCGGACCATGCTTTTTACACTTTACGATTGCCGTCGTCGATCTCGCTCAGAAGACGGCGCATGATCTTGCCGCTGGAAGTCTGCGGTACGCTGTCGACA
The DNA here is from genome assembly GCA_002327725.1 of Proteobacteria bacterium UBA2133. Lineage (GTDB taxonomy): Bacteria > Pseudomonadota > Gammaproteobacteria > Arenicellales > UBA868 > UBA868. Next base: position 10,493 of record DCXP01000051.1, on the reverse strand, counting down.
AACTGAACGGCCCGGGGCAATTTATAGGCGGCAAGAGTCTCCCGGCAGAAGTCCACAATCTCCTGGCCACTGGCCTGGGTGTCGGGTTTGAGTACGACATACGCTTTGGCGAGTTCACCCCTCGCCTCGTCCGGGATGCGGCCAACGGCGGCCAGGGCCACGGCAGGGTGACCACAGATGACCCGCTCCAGCTCGGCGGGGTAGATGTTGTAACCCGCGGTCAGGATCATATCTTTCTTGCGGTCCACAATTGTGAAGTAGCTGTCTTCATCCTGGGTCGCAATGTCCCCGGTGTGCATCCAGTTGCCCGGTGCCATGGCGTTCTGAGTTGCCTCGTCGTTACCGTAATAGCCCAGCATCACCAGTGGGCCACGGACCATGAGTTCGCCCTCTTCGCCAGCGCCGAGTTCCACATCGGGATCATCGGCCGAGACAATCTTGCCCTCGCTGCCGGGATACATAAGACCGATAGTGCCTGGTTTGTTGTCACCGTAATAGGGGTTCGCGCTCGCCGCACCGGCAAGCTCGGTCATTCCCCAGAGCTCCAGAACCGGCGTGCTCACACGTTCCGTCCATTCGATTGATTTCGCTGCCGGCAGGGTCTGACCGCCCACCGTCGAGCGCGTCAGAGAGGACAGGTCATAGTCATCGAACTTTGGATGGGACAGCAGGTAGTAATACACCGTAGGCACGCCATCCAGGATAGTGGCGCGGTGCTGCTGAATAGCCGACAGGATGGCTTCTTCTTCGAATCTGGGCACAATCACCAGTGTCATGCCGTACATGAAACTACTGTTAAAGACCACCGATCCGTAGACATGGGGCAATGGCAATGAGTTGACGAGGACATCCCCGGTGGTCCGCACATGCATCAGCGCCGTACCGTGAGCATTGGTCACAATGTTGCGGTGCGAATGCATGGCGCCTTTGGGATGGCCGGTAGTACCCGATGTGTAGCAGATCGCCGCCAGTTCATCGCGCCCGCACTGCGCCGCCTCAAAGTTGTCAGCGCCTGTTTTGAGCCAGTCCTCAAACGACGACGCACCGGTGGCCACCTGCTCACCAAACAATACGACCTCGTTGAGCTCACCACTGCCCTTGAGATCCAGCAGCGGCTCGGCCTTGTCGGCAGAGCCGATAACGACCTTGGCGCCGCTGTCTCCGACAACGTATCTGACCTCATCGGGCGTCAGCATGACGTTGATCGGATTGATCACTGCACCGGTTTTGGCGATACCATGGTAGCTGACTGCCCATTCCCAGCAGTTGGGCGAATATAGCGTCACCCGGTCTCCAGGCTCCACACCGGCTGCCTTCAGGCCGTTGGCGATCCGACAGGCCATCGCGTCGATCTGGCTGAAACTGAACTGTTTATCTTCAATAATCAGCGCGGTCTTATCGCCGTATAGGTGCGCACTGACACGGGAAATATCGGCCACTGTCTGGATCATCTTGATGTTCTCATTGATTTCTCGGTTGATCTTTCTGTCTATCGATCTCTGGTAGCAGAATTAGACCACAGGCATCGTGTCGCGGATCGAAGGCCGCGGCGCCAGTGATTCGGCCCAACTCACCAGATTCGGGTGGCCGTTACGCCACTCGAAATTCGGGTTCCAGCGCTCCAGATGGAGTGCAGCGATCAACGTCATTTGGGCCATGTTAGATAATTTACCACCCATCACTGGATGCAATACCTCTGTTTCCCAGGCTTCAATCAGCCTTGCGGCCCGATTCCGCTCATGAGTGATCACGCCGGGAGAGCGTTCCTGCTGCGGGCGAAATCCTTCTCTGATCCAGACGCTAACTCCATCAGTGAGGCTTCGCGCCATCGCTTCTAATCGTTGGACATGAAAGCCGTTACTTCCCGGTGGCGGTTCGAACTGGGGTGCGTTATCCAGATGGTCGAGGTAGCTGCACACCAGTTGGGATTCCTCCAGACGAACCCCATCTGGCAGAATCAGGCAGGGTACTCGTCCTGATGGATTGATTTCATAATAGGGGCTGTCGCTAGACCGCGTTTGTGCGACGATCTGTTTAACCCTGTCCTCGAGCCCCTTTTCTAGAACTATGATGCGCGCCAGTCGAGCGTAGGGCGAGTTCTCGGTTACATAAAGCTTTAAGCTAGGATGTGACTCGGACATGGGTCTGCTCCTGGTGAAAATTGGAATGCGTTTTCCTGGAGATGACTGACATACAAGAAAGCGTGTATCTACTGTTTGTGATGTCCAGGGCGGCCCTACTGGACATTACTAAATGTTGATCGACCTGACATCACAATAAATGCCACCAGTTAGTTGTTTTAATTGAGCCGGTGTTAACTTGAACACCGCGTTGGGAGTGCCCCCCGCGGCCCAGATTTCGTCGAAGTCCCTGAGCGCCTGATCCAGCACCACGCTAAGGCGTGTAGTGTGACCAACGGGCGGTACCCCGCCGATCGAAAACCCGGTTGCGCTTTTGACAAAGTCGGCATCAGCACGATGAATCGTGGTCCCAAGAATCTGGCCCACCTTGGTTTCATCGACGCGGTTTGCTCCGGATACGATCACCAGAATCGGGCCACCGCTCGCATCGGCGAAGACCAGGGATTTGGCAATTTGTGCAACCGTGCAGCCGATAGCCGTAGCGGCCTGCGTGGCACTCGCTGTGGGTTGATCAAATTCAAGCACCGTGAAATCAGGTCCGAGCGCCTCCTGAATTTTCTTCGCTTTACGGTGTTTGGCGACCTGCATGGTTTACCGGTTCAATGGATCGGGTACGGCTGCATTTGTGAAAAACCGCTATCATTGCGGATTGTATCGTTCGATATCCCTGGGTCCAAAGCGGTATGACCGAAATCCCCAAGCCAGAGGCGAGCCGCGACGTATACCGGTTGATGCCTACACGATTGCAGCAAGTCACCGGATCGGGGAAGACACGTTGCAACCTGTGCCTTTGGCGCTGCGGCCTGCATCATGGCCAGCGGGGTTTCTGCCAGGCCCATGTGAACCGCAACGGCACCCTGTACAACCTGTCGTACGGGATCATCTCGGCGATGGCGGTCGGGGCGATCGAGGATAAACCGGTTCGCCATTACCGGCCCGGGACGCAAGTGCTGTCCGTTGGCAGCTATGGCTGCAGTTTCCGTTGCGGCGGCTGCCATAACCTGGAGATCTCCTGGGGTACCGAGGCGCTGGATGCACTGGCCCGGGGAGAATCCCGTGCGGCTTTTGTTCCTCCCGATCAACTGGTCCTCGCGGCCCTTGAAAGCGGAGTCCAGGGGATTGCTTTCACTTACTCGGAGCCCGCGGTGTGGCTGGAGTATGTTCTGGACGTAGCCGCAGCGGCTCATGATCAGGGCTTGTACACGGTGTATGTCAGCAACAGTTTTGTGACGGACGAAGCCCTGGCGCTGCTGCGCGGCAAAATCGATGTGCTCTGTTCAGATATAAAGAGCATGGACGATACCTTTTATCAGAATATCTGTGCCCGGGCGTCTGTTGACCAGGTGCTCAAGTCCATCAGGACAGCGCAGGATTTCGGTATCCATGTCGAGACCCGCACGAATGTTATTCCCGGATACAACGACAATGACGAGAACATCGGCGCCATCGCACAGTGGATCCACGATAACCTCGGCAGTGAAAGCCCCTGGCATGTCACGCGCTTTCATCCGGCGTACCGCATGATGGATGTCCCTTCGACGCCGGTCGAGAGTCTTGAGGAGGCGGCGCGGCTGGGACGCGAGCGTGGGCTGGAGCAGGTTTATATCTACGCTGACAAAGGCTGTGACTGCGCGACCGGAAACTCCCCGGTGACAGCCTATCTGCCTGGCTGGGCATCGTTGCCCGAAGTCAGAAAGTGTGTCGATGCGTGCTGTGGAGAAGACGGTATCCTGTTGAGCCGTTACGAGCGCGAAGCCGGGCTCACCGGCGCGCAAAGGTAGAATATGCACCGGTCTCTCATCTGGCGGATTCATCCATGATCAAGGCAGGCATCATTGGCGGTACCGGTTACACCGGCGTGGAGTTATTGCGGCTGCTCGTCGATCATCCGCGTGCCGAGGTGGTAACGATCAGTTCGCGCTCAGAGAAGGGCAAGCCCGTAGCCGACGTCTTCCCAAGTTTGCGCGGTCACACCGATCTTCGGTTCTGTGATCCGGACGATGCAGGTCTGGAAGGGTGTGATGTCATCTTTACGGCAACGCCTAATGGCGTTGCCATGACCCATGCTCCCGCTCTGATGGAGGAGGGCGTGCGCCTGATTGATCTTTCTGCGGATTTTCGAATCCGTGACGTCAGCGAGTGGGCCAGGTGGTACCAACTGGAACACGCCTGCCCTGAGCTCGTGGCCGAGGCGGTTTATGGCTTGCCCGAAATCAACCGCGAGAGGATCCGTGACGCTCGTCTTGTTGCCAATCCGGGCTGCTACCCGACGTCTGTGATTCTGGGCCTGACACCGTTGCTCGAAGAAGGCCTGGTTGACCCTGGCCAGCTGATTGCCGACGCCAAGTCAGGCGTATCCGGAGCCGGGCGCGGTGCCTCGGTGGCGACCTTACTGTGTGAGACCTCCGATTCATTCAAGGCCTATGCAGTGCCCGGGCATCGGCATCTTCCGGAGATCTGTCAGGCCCTGACCCAAGTCGCCGGGGAGTCAGTGGGCCTCACATTTGTGCCGCATCTCGCCCCTATGATCCGGGGTATTGAGGCAACACTCTATGTGCAACTTAATGACACCGATATCGATCTGACCGAACTCTACCGGGAGCGCTACGCGGGTGAGCCTTTTGTGGATGTCATGCCTGAGGGTTCTCATCCGGACACCCGAAGCGTTCGCGGCTCAAACACGGCGCGGATTGCCTGCCACCGCCCTCAGGATGGCAGTACGGCTGTCATCCTGGTGGTAGAGGATAATCTGGTGAAAGGCGCGGCGGGTCAGGCCATACAGAACATGAACCTGATGTTTGGTTTCGAGGAGACAGACGGCCTGCAGGCGGCCGCTCTTTGGCCGTGAGTTTCTCGTACCTGCCAGGCCCGTGGTACTGGTAAAATCTCTCGGTAGATAAATTCAGGTCGACCCAGATACCTATCGTGAACGACGACGGCGGATTACAGCTTACTGCAAGCGCAGTCAGCCAGCTTAACGCGTTAATCGCCTCCAAAGCCAACCCGGAATTGCGGTTCAGGGTCTACATTCAGGGCGGAGGGTGCTCTGGATTCCAGTATGGCTTCCAGTTTGAGGAAGAGAGCGCGGCGGATGATCTCGAATTCGATCGCGGCGGCGTCAAACTCGTTGTGGACCCGCTCAGTCTGCAGTACCTGTCCGGTGCCGAAGTCGACTTCATCGACGACCTCATGGGCACCCGGTTCATCGTAAACAACCCTAACGCCGCTATAACTTGTGGCTGCGGCTCTTCGTTCGGAATCTAGGGCTTACTTCTGAGAGTACCGCTAGGGCTGGTGCAGTGTGCCGAGTACGGTTGCACGGCTTGCACCGGTCACCGAAGGCAGGTTGCCCGGTCTTCCTTCCAGGCGTTGGCGCGCGAGCCAGGCAAAAGCGCAGGCCTCTACCCACTGAGGCTCAATTCCGAGACGGGCGGTGCTGGTCACGTCGGTATTGGGCAATAAAGCGCGGATGGCGTCTTTGAGCGCTTTGTTTTGTGCGCCGCCACCGCAAAGATAAACGGTACGCGCGTGAGCCAGTCTATTCGTGATCGCATCTGCGATCGTGGCCGCGGTCAATTCGCGAAGCATTGCCTGAACATCCTGAGGGTGTTCATTCCCTGACAGCCGCCCCTTAAGCCACTCATGGCTGAAGTATTCCAGACCCGTAGACTTTGGCGCAGGCTGGGAAAAGTATTTGTCTGAAAGCAGTTTCTTAAGCAGCGCTTGATCAACTTTTCCTGTAAGGGACCAGGCCCCGTCGGTATCCCAGTCTCCCTCATGGTGCTCGCGGTACCAGTAGTCCAGCAGGGTGTTACCCGGGCCGGTATCAAATCCGCTAACCGATGCGTCCTTTGGCAGCAGGGTGACATTGGCGATCCCGCCGATATTGACGATCGCCCGGTCTTCCTCGTCAGACCCGAAAAGGTCCTGGTGAAACGCGGGGACCAGCGGCGCACCCTGCCCGCCCAGCGCAATATCCGCAGACCGAAAATCCGTCACTGTCGGCACGCCAGTCCGGGTCGCAATAAAGGCCCCGCTGCCGAGCTGTACGGTGAAGCCTTTCTCCGGCCGGTGGCGCACTGTCTGTCCGTGACAGCCGATGGCCTGGGGCAGTGCATCGAGCCGGGCGATCAGTTTTTCGGCACAATCCGCAAAGGCATGTGACAGGTCGACATCCAGCGCGGCCTGGGCATCAAGATGATCATCACGCCCCCGCATGATGTCAGTGATGCGCTCGCGCAGCGACGGCGAGATGGGGTCGGACTGGGTCGCCTGGATGTTGACTGCGCCGTTGTCGAACGACACCGCGACACCGTCCACCGCATCAGCACTCGTGCCAGACATCAGGCCGATGAAGGTCGGTGCCATCAGTTGTTCTTTGCGCGGAGCGTACGGCCCGTAACTTTTTTTGGCTTGCCCGTGTCAGGCAGATGGGTAGGCCTCGTCAAGGCGGCTTATCCAGACCTCGGCGTGCTTGAGAAAGCCCGCTTTGTCTTTGCGGCCGACGGATGCTGCCCGAGGCAGTTTGAGCGACCGCGGGTTACGGGCTTTCCCCGCGACATGAATTTCGTAATGCAGATGCGGACCGGTAGAGAGCCCCGTCGAGCCAACATAGCCGATGACCTGGCCTTTCCTGACCCACTTACCCTTGCGAACGCTTTTTGCATAGCGTGAAAGATGCGCATAGAGCGTTCGGTAGTCCTGTCCGTGCCGGAGAATGATTGTTTTGCCATACCCTCCTTTGCGCGAGGCGCGAATAACTTTTCCATCGGCTGTCGCAACGACCGGCGTTCCGTGTGGCGCACCATAATCGACGCCCAGATGCGCTCTTCGCACCTTCAGAATCGGATGCAGGCGGTTATAGGAGAAACCGGAGGTAACGGCTCTACCCGGGATCGGAGAGCGCAGGAACGCGCGCTGCAGGCTCTTGCCTTGCGGCGTGTAATAGGCGCTGCTGCCATCAGCATTGACATGCCGGATTGCCTGACGCACAACGCCGTCGTTCTCCAGCCTCACTGCCAGAACCGGTCCATTCCCGACCTTCCGGCCTTCTAGCGACCGTTCTTCATAAATCACGGTCAGTCGGTCTCCCGACTTAACGTCGCGGTCAAAATCGAGTTCCCACTGAAAGATCTGCGTCACCCGGTAGATAACCGAGTTGGGAAGTCCGGCCCGCAGGGCGCTTTGATACAGCGAGTCAGTAATTTCTACCGTGACCTCAAGCTCCGTAGTATCGAAGGCGCGTTCAATAGTTTGCGCAACAAATCCGGTGTCGTGCACCGTTACCTGGAGGAAGCTGCTGATATCCGGCTGGTACTGCAGCGCAACGAGTGCTTCGCCGTCTCGCTGAATTTTCAGATAGGGTCCGGTTCGGAGATTGATGAGCGCCTTTGCCCCGGGCACCTTGCTGATACGAATCGCCTGAGCGATGCCGAGATCCATGCGCTTGAAAATTCCAACCAGGGAATCACCGCTGCGAATCTGTACTGATTCCCAGGGAATGCGCTCAGGCGGTGAAACCGAAGTCTGTGCTTCGGCCGGTGCTTTATCCAACATGCCGCTAACGGCCTCGGTCACGGCAGCGGCGGTTGCCAGGGAAGGTTGCGCATGAGCCTCGGTATCTACCGCAGTGGGTAAAACGGTTTGCGGCTCGCTTTCTGTCACTTCTTTTTCTTCTTTCTCTGCTTCTGCGTTTTCCTTCTTTGTTTCTCCTACCACTGCTCCGATTGCGGGCGTTGGCTTTTCAATAGCGGCCACGCCCTGGAAACCTTCAATTGGCGGCAGGAGACTGACCCCCGTTGTGATGCGAGTCTCTGGAGCGGTGACCGGATCCTGTCCCAGCACCAACTGAATCTGGTTCTTAAGGGTTGAGGAGGAGCGCTCGACCGCAGCGTCGGGGGAACTGCCCAGCCAGATACCGATGGCAATCGCGATCGCAAGGGTAGCCAGCCAGTGGGAAGGGTGGCCCAATACGCGGCTTCGGCCCGTTCTGGGACGACGGGAAAGATACCGAAGGTCTTTGCCGAACGTGGGTGTTCTCTTGCGGATCATAAGAAGACAAGAAAAAAGCGCCATAAGCGCCCGAAAGAAGGGGGTAATTTACCTTCACGTTAATCATTCGTCAAAATAATTTGTAATTCACATTTAAAGTCGATTCTCAGGTTGGAAAGTGACCCGTTATCTCCGCTTTCCGGCAAACTTGCATTTCGTTTAAGTATTTTTGGGCAAAGTCGGCGTTCAAGGCGTTGAGCAGTCTTAAGGGTGCGGGGCAGATGGCGATGTCACGAATGGCCTGCTCGAGTGAGCATTTGCCCTCAACAGAAATTTCCAGGTTGCGGGGACAGCCAGCAGCCGCGGAGACGCCGGAACTTATCGAGTCGAGTCATTAATAGGGTATGCAGGCTTCATCGGTGACGCGGCTTTCAACCCCGGTCTTTGCCGTTCACCCGGTTCGAGACCTGCCGCGAGGAGCTCAGGTCGTCGGGTAGAATTGACTGGTAATGACTAAGAGTAACGACAAGGACGCGCTTAAGGACGTGCTGGCAGAACTCAAGCGCGGGGTTGATGAGATCCTGCTCGAGGAGGAACTGCTGCAACGCCTGGCTTTTGATCGCCCGCTGCGGATCAAAGTCGGTTTCGATCCGACGGCGCCAGACCTTCATCTGGGTCACACCGTCATCATTAACAAGATGCGCCAGTTTCAGGAACTGGGCCACGAGGTGGTGTTCCTGATTGGTGACTTCACCGGGATGATCGGCGACCCCAGTGGCAAGAACGTTACCCGTCCACCGCTCACGGTGGAGGAAATCGAGTCCAACGCCACCACATACAAATCACAGGTCTTTCGCATTCTCGATCCGGATAAGACCCAGGTCGAGTTCAACTCACGGTGGAGCAGTGAGCTTGGCGCCGAGGGAGTCATCCGGTTGGCATCCCGGCATACGGTCGCACGCATGCTGGAGCGGGACGATTTCGCCAACCGCTACAAAAGTGGCCAGCCGATAGCGATTCACGAGTTCCTCTACCCCTTGATGCAGGGCTACGACTCGGTCGCGCTCAAGACCGACATCGAGATGGGCGGGACAGATCAGAAATTCAACCTGCTTGTGGGACGGGAATTGCAGAAACAGTACGGCCAGCCCAGCCAGGTGGTGATCACGCTGCCTTTACTCGAAGGTCTTGACGGGGTGCAGAAGATGTCAAAGTCTCTTGGCAATACGGTCGGCATCACCGATGCTCCGGACGAGATGTTCGGCAAGCTGATGTCTATCTCTGACCAACTGATGTGGCGCTATTTTGAACTGCTGAGTTTTAAATCGCTGGGTGATATCGAAAAGCTGCGCGCAGATGTGGCCTCGGGAGCCAACCCGCGTGATGTCAAATTTGAGCTTGCTCGGGAGATCGTAGACCGGTTCCATGCTCCGGGCGAGGGCAAGCGGGCCGAGCAGCGTTTTATTGAGCGGTTTTCGCAAGGGGCAGTGCCGGAGGATCTTGAGCAGAAGACACTGGCATCAGCTGGAGACGGCCTCGGGCTTGCCCACGCCATAAAAGATGCGGGGCTCGCCAGCAGCACCTCAGAAGCCATCCGCCTGGTGAACCAGGGGGCAGTACGCCTCGATGGCGAGCGTCTTGAAGACGCCAAAACGATACTCCCGGCGGGTACTGAAGGCGTCCTGCAGGTCGGCAAGCGCCGGATTGCCAGAATCCGCATTGATTAACGTAAAACCCTCAGATTTCAACACCTGCGAGGCGGGATCTACAGCAGTGGGTGAAGATGACGCCCGGCCCCGGGAAAACGCCCCGGCGCCGCTCTCTCAAAATCGCAGAAAATAGCCAAATAATGCGAAAAATCGCTTTCCCCGGCGATGGCGAATCTGTATAATCCGGCCCTCTTTGGGCAAGCCTATCCGGGTGTGTCCTGATCTTTAACAATTTACAGGCAGATTGTGTGGGCGCTTTTGCGTCTGATTCCGAACAACAGTAGTGCGCTTTAATTTCATCTTGATGAAAGTCCGGATGGAAAAGAAGCGCTCCGGAAGGCAGGGCTTTTGCTTTGTCCGACGGAAACAATCTTGAACTGGAGAGTTTGATCCTGGCTCAGATTGAACGCTGGCGGTAGGCCTAACACATGCAAGTCGAACGGTAACGGACCGCTGGGATCCCTTCGGGGTGACCTTGGTGCCGACGAGTGGCGGACGGGTGAGTAACACGTAGGAATCTGCCCAACAGAGGGGGACAACCCGGAGAAATCCGGGCTAATACCGCATACGCCCTACGGGGGAAAGCGGGGGATCTTCGGACCTCGCGCTGTTGGAGGAGCCTGCGTCGGATTAGTTTGTTGGTGAGGTAACG
>DCXP01000035.1 GCA_002327725.1 Proteobacteria bacterium UBA2133 | reverse complement strand
CCGCCCACCTGTCACCCGGTTTCCAGCAATGGATTTCGAATCAATACGGGAAATTGCATCGGTGGGATACGATTATGCCAAGGGAGAAATCGAAACGTGGCGAGAGCAAATAGGGAGCGAATAGCCGATGGAGCCCCCATTTGTTGTAGCGACGGGCTCACACTGACTGGTTGTCATAGCCTAGAGTTGGCGGTGTTTATGCCATAAGGTTTTTTTGGATGCCCCGATGAACTATTCCATAGCTCAGTTGACATATGTTTGTGTACTGATGATGGTTGCCGGGGTGATTCATATGGTTCTGATCAAGCTGCCAGTTCTGAATAGTTTGCTGGCACCGGTGGATGCGGGCATCAGCCTTAGGGACGGGAAAAGATTATTTGGGGACAACAAGACCTGGAAGGGCTTTATCAGCATGCCGCTGGGGGGGCTTCTGGGTTTTGGCCTTAACAGTGTGTTAGGCGATTACTCCGATACGATTCATAGCTTGACGATTGTTGGACGTGAAAGTGTGGGCATTGCAAAGAATGCCTGGATATTTGGCGCATTTCTAGGTTTGGGTTATATCATTGCCGAGTTGCCAAATAGCTTTATCAAGCGGCGGATAGACATTGCACCAGGGGCTAATAAAGATGGGTGGGTCGGGAAAACTTTTCTAGTCGTTGATCAAGTTGATTCAAGTATTGGTTGCGCGATTGCAATGGCAATCGTGTTACCGATGACTAGTCTCGATGTCGTAGTGTTAGCGGTAATTGGCGGAATTGTTCACTACGTAGTTAACGTTTTATTATATTTTGTGAGGCTCAAAAAACAGATGGGTTAAAGCCTTAAGCCCAGCGTACACCACGTTCTAGTGCAATGGCCAATAGCAGGCCGATATCGGTGACAAGTATGAATAGCTCGGTAACAGGCTGCAGCTTGGAATTCTTTGAGGTTGGGAAGAATAAAAACCGGAGATATCCTCCAATAGCAATGGCCGCAGCGGCAATCAGAATTAAAGGATAGATTAAAGATAGCCCGCAGCGAGCAGAAACCGATGCAAGGCACACTACAGCAATAAGGATAAAGGCCGCCGGAATAAGGGGTGCTATTTTCACCCCAAGGATCTTGGTATAAGTTTGATAGTCAGTTTCATCCTCCGGAATACGCTGTTTACGGGATAACTCCCATGCGGCCAAAGGCATCCAGATACCAACAATCAATAATATGATGGATGTAACATCCAGAGTGACTCCTGGGAATTGAGTAAAGAACACCGCGAATACATACAGCAGGAGCACCACCGTCAAAGGATTATGGGTGACTAATGCCAGCAATAAATTCTCTTTAATGGCAGGGCAAAAAAACCACTTGAAAGATAACCAGAGAATAAAGAACACTGCTAAAAATGTCGCGATCACCAGTGGTTCTGCGGCAATATGCAGCAGAACAAGGGCTATGGTGATTGTCCAGCGAAACGCAACAATGTCTTCGATTTTCACCGCCCCGGTAACAATAGGGCGATCTTTGTATCGAGGGTCACCCGCTGTGCCAAGGCGGATGTCTGCTTCAACATCTTTTAGTTCATCGTAGACGCGTAATAATAGAAGAAAGAGAATCAGGCATGCTGCACCAGATATTCCAGCCCAATTGACAAAAACGGGTCCATCTCCGTGAAGTGCCTGTAAGCTCAAGTACACAGCAAAAAACTTGGCAAGCCCTGCCAGGACCAGAATATGGGGAGGGAACATTTCCCAGATGTAGTGAATAACTCTTCCGAGTCTATTGTTCACTGATCAAGCCTTTAAAGATCGGATAATAGCGTTCGGCATTGGAAGAAGGCTCCGTCTCATGCGTGAATCGGTGCAGCCTGTTTCCTGGAGAATTTTAGGCGTCATGACCTTCAAAGTTAAGTCCATTCCTGCCGCAGGTAGTGCCATAGAGGAATTTATCGATCTACCTTGGCGATTGCATGCTGATGATCGTCGCTGGATTCCTCCCTCCAGGGACGGGATTCGATGGCAACTTTCAACGCTCAATCCTTTTTTCGAGTACGGTGCCATGCAGTGTTTTATAGCCTTTGAAGGTACTCGGGTTGCCGGGCGTTGTGCAGGTTTTATAAATGACCGCTTGGTGAAAAATGGCAACCCTATTGGCCTGGTTGGATTTTTTGAATGTGAAGAGAACTTCGAAATCGCAGAAGCCCTTCTGGATCAGGCGATAAGTTGGTTAGGCGAAAATGGCTGTAGCACCATTTGGGGGCCGATGGATTTCTCGATTTGGCATGGGTACCGCTTCATGACCAAGGGATTTGGGCATGTTCCATTTTATTCAGAACCTTACAACCCCGCCTATTATCCGGAGTTTTTCTGGAAATACGGTTTCGAGACCTATGCGAGATGGTTTTCGTGGGAGGTGGGGCAGAATGTTCTTGAAAAGATGCGGAGCGAGACTGAAGAGTACACCCTGGAGCGTCTCGCGGAGGCTGGTCTGAAAATTGTGCCAAGTAATCCGAGAGACTTCCAGGCCAACCTTGTTGATATCTACCAGGTAATGATCGCGGGCTTTGAAGATAACGTCGGCTTCACACCAATCGGATTGAAAGAATTCTCTGCTCTTTTCGGCCCAATGCAGAATATATGTTTACCTGAGATTACCCCTATTGTCAGAGATTTGCAGAACACGCCACAAGGGTTTGTCGTTATGTTTCCAGATATCGGGGTAACCATGCGACAGACAGCCGGTGGATTACCCGCATTCGATCAGGAGCGCATCGTATATTATCTTGTTGTTCTGCTTGAAACTGTGCGGGGGAAAGGGGTTATGGGCACGATTGTCAACCAATGTTGGGATTGGATTTTGCAAAATGGTAAAGAAACGCTCGTCGGGGCGATGGTTAAAGAGGGCCCGTGTATTTTTGATCGTTTCGGAGTTATGCCAAATCGCGAGTACACACTTTTCAGCATCGATCAATCGAGTTAGAAAGAACAGTCAGATATCGTTGGCTTCAAGGCCTGCTGTTTTTTTGTTCTTACTGGGATCTTCCAGAGATGCATGAACGAAGCAGGAAATAGTAAAGCAACAGTATTTGTGAAGATACTATGCCAATAGCCGATATACCGCTTTACAATCGATTGACGAAATCTCTGGAGTACGAGGTTGTTTTCGAGCGCAAGTTCATGGAGTTCTTCTATGGAACGCGATTAGGTATTTGGATCTGCGAGCGCCTACTGAAGAAGCTATGGTTCAGCCGCTGTTATGGACGTGTAAAGCGTCATGCTAACAGTAAAGCTTCTATTGCTCCCTTTGTAGAGCAATATGCAATTGATACTGATGAAATCCTGCGGCCCCTGGAAGAGTTCGCTAATTTCAACGAATTCTTTATTCGCGAATTAGTCGATGAAGCAAGACCGATCGATAATACGCCTGGGCATCTTATTTCACCGGCGGATGGTCGAATGATTCACTATCCAGTCTTAAATAAAACCGTGATTCCCGTAAAAGGTATTCAGTTCGACATGGCGACGTTGCTTAATGATGCTGTGTTGGCGGCTCAGTACAATGGTGGGGATTGTTTTGTCACTCGGCTGGCTCCAGTAGATTATCACCGCTATGGCTACATCGACTCAGGAACTCACGGTAAGCATCATAAAATCAATGGTTTCTTGCACTCCGTCAGCCCTTACGCGTTGCAGCGAAACTTAAAAGTATTTACCGAGAATCAACGAGAGTCGTGTGTACTGCACACGGATAACTTTGGAACTGTTGTCCAGATTGATGTAGGTGCTCTGGTAGTTGGAAGAATTGTGCAGCACCAGCCCGAGGGGGGCCGATTTGAGCGAGGGGAACAAAAGGGGCATTTTGAATTCGGAGGGTCGACTGTTATTTTATTGTTTGAGCCAGGCATCGTTGTTCCTGATCAGGATATCCTTAATTATTCGCGCGATGGTATTGAAACGATTGTAAAGTATGGTTCAAAGATAGGTCAGCAGGCTTAAGTTGTTCCCAAGCTACCGCTAAGGTGCGGCCATAGAAAAGGGGTTTAATCAATGAATTCATCCCGCAAAAAAGATAGTAGCGATGCTTTAGAGGCCACCGGCTCAGGCAGGGAATCTGGAATTTTCATCGGTTACCTGAATCCCCCGGCGGTATTGACGCTAAGCGGGCTTGTCTGCGCCTGCCTGGCCGTTGTCTTTGCAGTTAAAGGAAGTGTTCCATTGGCTGCCATCTGCCTGATTTATGCAGGTGTCTTTGATCTTTTTGACGGAATGGTTGCCAGAAAGTGCAATCTGTCCGAGGCGGAAAAAGAATACGGCATCTATATCGACACGGTTGCCGATATGGTGAGTTTCGGGGCGGCGCCAGTTTTTGTCCTGGTGACTTCGGGCATGACTGCCCCGATCGAGATTGCTGCAATGCTGTTATTTACCTGTTGTGCAGGAACCCGACTCGCGTACTTCAATACCCTTGCCACCAAAAGTACCGGGCCAATGCGTTATTTCACAGGCCTGCCCGTGACTTACGCGGCCTTGATCTTTCCGGTTGTTATGCTTTTCGCATTTACTCCGGAAGGGGGTCTGGCAAGAGGCCCGCTGTTAGTCACCCTGGTTATTGTTGCAGTGCTGTTTGTCCTTCGCGTGCGGATCCCCAAACCGCGGGGCGTGTTTTATATCATTTTCCCGGTTTTGGCCTTAGCGATGACCTATCTTTGGTGGGAGCATATTTAGCTGTTGCCGGGCGCAGGTGATCGAAGCCATCGGGTTGTCTGGAAAAGAGCCCAAAGGTCAGAAAATATTTGCCGCAGCCAATTAAGCGGCCACAGTTCCAAGGGGGAATGGTGCGCGTCCTAGTAACCGACTATCAGGAACAAGAGCAGAATGCCGCAATGCTCGGTGGAAAAGCTCTGCATTTGTTTCGCCTTAAACAGTGGGGCTTGCGGGTACCGCCGTTTGTTGTGCTTTCAGCGAAAGCATTTTCCCAATGGCGCTCTAACAATCAGGTCTTGCCGGAGTCAATCAAAGAAGAACTTGAGAAGCACATAACGAACTGGGATGCAAAATGTTTTGCAGTGCGAAGCAGCATGGCGGCTGAGGATGGTGCTGAAGCCAGTTATGCCGGGATGATGGATACGTTTCTTTTTGTGCCACCAAGCCAGGTTATTACGGCGGTAAATAACTGTTTCGACTCGGCTGATTCAAAGCGGGCGCAGATATATCACGAAAAACACAGTCAGGCCCGGGAACATGAATCGGCGGCAGTAGTTATTCAGGAAATGATCTTTGCAGACGTTAGTGGGGTGGCATTCAGCCGTGCACCCGTAGGTGACTCGTCGCTTTGCTACGTTGAGTCCGCCTTTGGGTTGGGCGAGGGTGTGGTATCCGGCACGGTCGAGGTCGACCGCTTCTATGCAGATCGCTGGGAAAATCTGGTTGAAAGTCACATTGCACAAAAGCAGACAATGGTGGCCCACAATCTTGACGCAATCCAGCCGTCTTACACCCATCAAGTCGAAGTTCCTGCGAGTATGAGTGCAAAAGCCGCCTTGGAACCCCAAATGGCGCTGGAGGTTGTCCGAGCAACTTTGAGTATTGAGCGCAATCTGGGGTGCCCAGCGGATGTCGAATGGGCAGTCCATCAAGGGACGCTGTATTTATTGCAGGCCCGCCCGATTACCACTGAATTACCGGGTCTTGAGTTTTTTGCCGATACAAATCTGTCAGAGAGTTATCCTGGGTTGATCAGTCCGATGGGCGCGAGTTTTGTCCGCCGAGTTTACGAGACGGTTCACAGACGGGTTGGGACAATCCTCGGGCTTTCGGTAAAACGTCAAAAACAGAGCGAAAGTGTGTATCAGACATTGATCGCCGATGTAGGGGGGCATCTTTATTACAACCTTCAAAGTTATTATCGCATGCTGCTTTCGGTGCCGGGCGGAAAGGCCACAGTCGATAACTGGCATCGGATGATCGGCGGAGCGCGCAATCTGGATGTGATCATCGACGATGTTGATGAACACAGTAAAGGTGAACGCCTGAGTTATTACGCAGCGATTCTTAATCTTACCTTTCGCCACAAGATAATATTCCGTCAATTTGCCAAACAAAAAAATAGGCAACTGGCAGAGTCTTTGGAATATTTTCGCGCCGAAAAGGACCCAAGGAAAATCCCCAGAGCTTTGGATCGCGCAATTGAGGAGGCAAGCGATTTTGCTTTAACTTCGTTGAATGACCTGCTGATTATGTTGTCCACGCGAAAAATCGTGGATCTGCTGGGTAAACACGGTTATCCGGAAACAGTCCTGCCAAAGTTGATTGTTACCCAGGAAGGCATTGAGTCTCGCAAGCCGCTATCAGAATTAGAGAGTCTGTGTGAAGCTATTGCAGATCCCAAGAGATTTCTCGAGGCTTTCCGCGGTGCGATGGGTGAGGTCGACAGTACCAGTGAGCAGCCTTATTCGGGAATATTTACAGCACTGGTGCAGGCGGGCTTTGAAAACGAGAAGAACCTTGTTGACCGATACCTTAAAGTTTACGGACACCGATGTTTCGAGGAATTGAAGCTCGAGTCGCTTACATTCAGCCAGTCGCCACTGGAGTTTTTCCGCTTATTGTCCTGGAAACTTAAGGCACCCAAGACGATGGCGCGGTCCGATAGATCTGAAGAAAAATCCGATGCAGCGGTGCAGCTGACGGGTTTTTCCGGCTGGTGGCTTAAGATACTTACAGGTTTCGCCCAAAGAACCATCGCGACCAGAGAAGAGACCCGATTCATCCGTGGGGCGTATTTTGGGTTGGTGCGCACTGCACTGCTCGCGATGCTGCGCAGGCTCAAGGTTGATTATCCCTTATATTTCAGTGAAGTCGATGTGCAGGACTTTTTTGGACTTACTCTTGAGCAGTTACTCGAGTTTGCTGATAGCAAAACCAGTCCGCAGGAGTTGGCCAAACAGGCAAAAGATAACTCCCAGTGGGCGGCAGGGCCCAAGGTATTTCCTGAGTTTTTCTGCCAGGCAGTCGACGCTGATGGAAAAGATGCTTGGTTTTTGAGAACTGACGTAACCGACCAACAAAGCTATGAGATCGAAGATGGCGTGTTGGGTACTGGCTTGGGGGCATCGGCGGGCCGTGTCGACGGGATTCCCCTGGCGATCAGTGATCCCCGGGAGGCGCTTGAGATAGATGACCTGAGTGAATCCATTCTGGTAACCAAAAACACTGACCCAGCGTGGGTTTTCATTATGGCGCAGTGCGCTGGGCTGGTCTCAGAAAAAGGCAGTTTGCTCAGCCACACCGCAATTATCGGGCGTGAGTTGGGGATACCGACCGTGGTCGGCGTAAAAAATGCGGTCGCCCGGCTTGGCCCGCAGGAGCATATTGTCTTGGACGGTGATACCGGTATCATTTCAGCTTCCGGGCAGGAGATCAATAGTGCAAATCCAACAGCTTAATTTAGGTACTGAGGAATTCGGCGTATTTCATCAGGTGCCCGAGGTATTGGGGCTAGATCGAAATTCGATTCCTCTTGATCTTGAACAGGCCCAACTCTCCCCGGACAATCCGTTTTTCCAGCACGCCGAAGGCTGCGGCTTTGTCTGCGAGAAAGAGGGAAAATCTTCTGGCCGCGTTTTTGCCAGTCTGGATCAGAACCTGCACCAGCATGACGGCCAGTTGGTTGGGCATGTGGGGTACTTTGCCTTTGCAGAGGATACAGCCAGCGCCGAGGCCCTGTTGCGGGCTGCAGAGGAATGGCTGAAGGGAAAAGGGGTAACGCACGTTCACGGCCCGGTCAATCTCAATATTTTTTCAGGCTACCGTGTGCAGATGAGCGGTTTTGATACCAGCCCTTTTCCTGGAGAACCTCGAAATCCGGAATATTATGGAAAGCTCCTGGAAGAAGCGGGGTACGAGGTGCTGGCAACCTGGAGCAGTTGGGATCTGCCCCCCGATTTTGTGAAGAGCAGCGCTGAGTACTTCAAAAAAAGCGCCAGTCAATCACCACTGCCGGGATTGGCGATCCGAAAAGGGGATGTCAGGCAATTATCGGAAGAACTGCAACGGCTGTACCGGCCAACGATGGAAATATTTTCCTCGAACTATGGATTTTCACAGATTTCCCAGGACGAATTCCTGACAGCTTTTATCCATCTTCAGCCACTGATGGAAGCTGATTTATTTCATATTCTCGCCGATGATAGTGGCAAGATTGGCGGATTTGTATTTGCGTATAAAAATGCACCAACGGATCACACCCGGATCATTTTTCATACAGCAGCATTATTGGAGATGTGGCGGGCTACCCCGGTCGTGTATGAACTTGCGTCTCCGCTGTGGGAAACGGCAGCGGCGACTGGTTTGCCGGTTATCGGCGCCTTGGCAAAAGAGGGCAAAACAACTTATGACCGGTCGGGACCGCCTTCGAGAACCTATAGCGTTGTTGCCAGGGCGCTCTAGTTTTAAGCGCTCTCATGTACCTAGCGCCAGTGGAACGTCCAAGCGGTAGAGTCCAATTGCGGTAAGTACCCCCTGAGGCAGGGAATGGGTTCAAAAAAAGTAAGAAACACTCAGTCTTATCAGATCCTGATTCCTGTAATTATAGAGAAGGGCTTCAGGTTCACGGGCATGATATAGCACCAAATCGGTATTCAGGTGCAGCGCATCAGACCACTGGTACTGCAAAGACAGGCGGGTGATCCTGCCATCATCCCCAGGTAGGCCATTGACCACGAACTGTGTTCGGAGGCGCTCATTTAACGCCGCCCAGCGCGCTCTGGCAAAATAGCCTAACTGCCAATGTTCGACTGCTAACTCAGGTGTGTGTTGGTGAGTCTGAATCGCATCGAGTTCCAAAGAGATGAGCCAATCACTGATCCCCGAATACTCGGCTGCGATTGCATAAAGTGTTTGATCGCGAGTATCCCAGGGTATTTGGGTGACATCAGCACTGCGCAAAGGTTTATTCCACTGCTGAGCCACATCAAATCTGAGCAACCAATTCCCCTGCGCTCGGTTGCCGGAAAATCCTAATACCTGGCCTCTTGCCTGCCCAAGTTCGATCCGTGATGGAGAATCCGGTATCAGTTTAACGGCACTGATTTCATCCCAATTTAGGTCGCCTGCGACAATCGATAGATCGCCGCCATTGAAATTGACGCTTACCCGCCCGATCAATTCCCAGTGCTTCTCCGGGGGTACATCAACAAATTGTGCACTAGTTCTTGGCACAGTAATGAAGGGGTCAAAAGCCTCGCCCCTGGCTGCAGTTTTAATGCCCCCTGCATCCCAGGTAAAGGCAAGTTCGGTAAAGAAATCCTCAGTCGGAAAAGAAGCATAGAGCGCCGGTACCTGTACCCGGATATCTTCCAACTCGGCTTGGCCAGGCTTCGTAGAATCCCGCGGGTTAATCACATCGGTTATTGCCAGTCCCTTGGCTTCGCCCCATGCAATAATCTGATTACCCGCGCGCAGCCAGACCTTATTTCCCAAGGCGGCATCTGCGTAGGCATCCTTCAACTCCAGATCTGTGTCGGTGTTTGAAAAGTCAAGTTCCCCGTTATCCCAACTGGCCCATTCAAAAGATGTGGTTCCACTCAATCGTGCTGAAAGCCAGTCGTTAGGCTTGGCCGTCAGTTGTAGTCGAAGCCGCTGGCTCAGGCTGTCGACACCAGCCTGATCACGGTGAGATGCGGGTGGCAAAGGTGCCGCCAGGCCATAGGCCAAGTCCTGAGATAGTTCCCCGGTAACGGAAAGACGCGGTCGCTCGGTGACTGCACTGCTTTTGCCTTCTGTTGGAATGTCAGCAAAAAAATCATCAGCCAGAGCTGCAGTTGAGTGCAGCAGTAGCAGAAGTGCTGCTCGCCATGCAGACCTATACAGTACTGTGCGCAAGTCAGCTGCCCCGCTGCATGGACTGGACCTCGAATATTGAATCCTCTAATTCTTGGTTAAACGTAACATCGTTGATTATGAACAGGCTTGAATGCTGCCGCTTGTTGTTGCGAGTAGTCACCATTTGAAGTTTTCTGGCTATCCAGATACCGTCAACCAGCTCAATATCCCGCGCCATGAAGAATTTGATCCGTTTGCCCTTCTTGACATTGATGATTGATTTGACCTGCATGAAGTTGTCTTTGCGAACCCAGAATCTTGAGTGCGTGTAGCCGGTTTTTCGGACAACTGCTTCAGTTTTGGGTATTGACTCCAATACCCAGCAGTCAACACCATCAACTGGGTCGCTATCATTAACCAGGGTGTATTCAAAATCATCGATCTTAAAGCCATCGATGTCCGAGTAGGTGAAGTCGCTGCCCATGAAGGCGCTAGAACGGTCAGCTGCAGCGATGCGGTTTACTTTCTGCAGGGCAGGCAGGTACAGCCAGGAGTCAATTTCACGGGATTCGTCCTCCCATTCATGCGAAAGATACGCCGTGTCCCGCACATCGGCAGGTTCAAGAAAGAAAGAGATCCGTTTTTCGACCTCGCCGTAGTCTTTTGAGAAGAATTTCAGAGTTCTGATTCTTTGCCTGTCCCGCTTATCGATCAGGATCAGCGTGTTATGGCTAACAGCCGTTTTACCGGTATCTCGAGCATCAACGCGCTGCATGATTTCATATGCGGTAAAACTTTCGGCCGTGGCGATAACCGGTGCGATTAATAAAGTGAAGAAGCCGAAGACTCCTGTCAAAACTGATAAATGCGGCATTTGGGTGGTTTCCCGGGATTTGAAATGATTAACTTGGCTGCAGCGAAGAACGGTTCCTCGCTGCTTCGTTTCGTCCATCCACTAAATACAAAAGAGCCGGGAGCACGATGAGATCACCAAGCAGGGCCAATGCCATGATGGTTGCGGAAAACAGCCCAGTTTGAATATAGGGAATAAAGGAGCCGAGCAGCATGACGCTAAATCCGATTACCAATACTACAGAAGTAAAGACGACCGCTCGACCGGATTCGGTCATGGCACGGTATATAGAATCTCTAACCGACAGTTGCTGCGAGCGACCAAGCAAGTAACGACTGACTACGTGGATGGCGTCATCTACGGCGATACCCATAGTCATGGCGCCGACTACCATCGTGCCCAGATCCAGTGATATGCCAAGCAGTGACACTATGCCACCGGTAATAAGAATTGGTACAACGCTTGGGACGAGTGCGATAAATCCGTATTTCACTGATCGGAACAGGAAAAAGAAGCTCAGGCCGATGACTCCCAGAGCGATGGTGAAGGAGCGAAATAACCCCTCATTGATGTATCGATCCTGGGAATTCAGCATCACGATGGGCCCCGTAATCTCGACAGCCAGATCGGGAAAATCCTTATCTATCGTGTCGTTAATGGTCGCCAGCAAATCAGTCATCTTGCTAGCGTCCATATTGATAGTTGGAATTGTGATCCGGATATACCGTTCATCAAAGTCTTTCAGATCAGACAAATCCTCATCTGGGCCGGAGTTTTCATACAACAACAACAATTGTGCAGTCATCTCAACGGAATCTGGAAGTGTGAAATGCTTTGGGTCATCGTTTGAGACGGCTTGGCGGATTTGTTTGAGAAAATCCAGCAAAGAAACGACCTCACCAGTCTGTTCCAGAGTTTTCAGATAATTTTGCAGCGTATTCGCTCGATGAAGAAACCTTGGCTCCTTAATGCCTCCGGTGGTCCCGGAATCTACGATGATCTCCAGGCCGGCTATACCATTGAAGTGCTGGTCAAAATAACGTAAGTCTTGAGTGACCCAGCTTTTTTCTTTGAAGTAATTGATAAAGTTAGAATCCACTGTGATCCGCGGCATCATCACAATACTGAAAACCAGTGCAGCGAAACCAAACGCTGTAATTACTCTGCGGTGTTTAAAACTGAAGTCTGGAATCGAGGATGTGATGCGACTGACCCAATCGCCTGCAAAGGCATTTGTTGTTTTTTTGGTCAACCAGGGAATAAAACTCAGGATTGCCGGCAAAGTGGTCATGGCAACAATAAATATGATCATTGGGCCTAAGGCGGCTAGGTACGCATATTGTTTTACGGGTAATAGATCGGTGACGGCCAATGCAGAAAAACCCAGTGAGGTGGTTAGCGAGGTAAAGAAAACCGGCTGCAGCAAATTGGTTATGGTCTCGGTGGCGGCCTGTCTGGGGTCTTGCCCCTGATTGCGAAAATGGTAGAACTCAACCAGAACATGTACAGCAGCGCCAATGCCGATAATGATCAATGTCGGCACTAGGGCGGTGTTCACCGCAGTGTATGGCCACCCCAACTGGGCTTGAATGGCAGTCACTCCCGATATCGTAATACCAATTAGAACCCAGGGGAGCAGGGTTCCGGTAATGGATCGAAAGGTCAGAAACAGGATCAGGGTCATCACGATAACTATCGTCGGGTTGATCCACCCACTGTCCGACTTAGTTAAGGTTTCAAAGCGCTCACTGATGACCGGTACGCCTGATAAATGGATTTGATAGCCCTTATTTTTGTACCCCCCGGCCTCAATAAAATGGATAACGTCGGTGACTACCTGAACCTTATGATCATTTGCGGCTTTTCGATACTCGGTTCTTGCCATGATCCGGGTATTTTGAAAATCCCGGCTTATCAAGGTGTCCAGGGCCAGTTTCTCAAGACCCATAATATTGCGTGCATCCTGCAGTAAACTGGGATTTTCAGGCAGGGCATTTGTGTCATCGAACAGATAATCTGTGGCTAATAGGCCTCCATCATTGTGGGTATATTGATATTTGGACAAACTCCGTACTTGTGTCACGATCGGGTGGTCTTCCAGGAATTGAGTTAAGTCATCAATCATCTCGATGGTTTGCGGCTCGAATACATCCTGATCGGTCGGACGCGCGGATATCCCGATCGATAAGTACTCCGAATCGCCGAACAGATCTGTCAGTTTGTTGGCCGCAAGCAGATTGGGGTCATTCATGAGAAAATACATCTCATTGGAATTGTCAAAATAGATCGGTTTAGTCGCAATCGACCATCCCGCCAGCCCCAACAAGATAAGCGACAGTGCCAGAACCAGGGTTCTATGCTTGATGACCAGCATGGCCCACCGCCTCCTAAACCTGTGCACTTGAGTATTCCTTTTTCAAGAATTTGATTTGGGGTCGCCGCCCAAAACAGCCTCTGATCGCCATCTGTTGGCTTTTTCACTGATCTTCATAAGTATCTTTGCCTTAGCGAACTGAATCTTGAACATTACAGTTTAGAGTGTAGAAAGCCTACAAAAAAGAACGTGACCAGAAGCGCTGGCCATGAAGGAACCATCACGATACCCGTCCTCAAGTGAGCCGAGTAACTGACAGCGCAGAAACTGAACGCAGCGATCAATGGCCCGTGCGCAATCAGCGGGAACCCGCTCCTGCTGGTAGGCCCACCAGCGCTGCGCAAAGGATATGGAGGAGTTGCTGGTCATGTCTTGTGCTCTCCCCGAGCATTGCACTGAAACATCAAAGAAGATGCCCGGGTTATTGGTGCCGCCATCGTACGGTTTTCTCAATCAAAGGCGAAGCAATGCAAGCCTGGGTGATGACACGTGTCCGTTGATCAGTGACCGATTTCATCCGCATGGGCAGGCCGCGCTTCACAGCAGGTGTGTCACGATGAATGCAGTATGAATCGATTGTACTCAATCGAAAACAACAGGAAAATTGTGTACGGGTGTGATCACAGTAATACGGGTGTTCAAGGACCGTATCCCCCAACTCAGGGAGTTTCAGGTGCACTCCGATGTCAGCGGAGTCTATGGTGTCACGCCCGATTTTCAACCGATCGACGGTTGGGCCCGCGGCGTTGCGGGGCTGTACCTGGCGATGGGTTGTTCAGGGCACGGGCTCAAGCTGTCGCCCGGGATTGGCGAGGCCGTTGCAGCCATGGTGCTCGAACGCGAACCGCCCATTGATGTCAGCGCGCTTCGCGACGAGCGCTTTGCCGAGAATGATCTGATGTATCTTGCCTACGGGCCAAGTGCCCGCGCCGGATGAGCAAAAATGCGCCTGACGGGGAAATAGGCTTACCAGCCGAAAGAATCCAGCCAGCCGTTGACTTCCTCAATCAGTTGATCGCTGTTGTCGGTAAAGTAGTGGTCAACACCGGCGCTGACCACCTGTTTCGATAACGGGTTGCCGCCCTCATTGATCAGTTGCAGGCGCTCGGGCGCCATCCGGTGTACCGCCGGGTAATCGAGCGCCCCATAAAGATCCAGCACCGGCACCTTGAGTAAGGCAAAAGGAAAGGGGTGACGCATCGGCTGCTGGTAGTCGGTTGCACCCATGCCGATTCCGATAAAGGCATCGATACCTTCATCGGCAAGCTGTTCCATCCAGAGCATGGCCATGTGCGCCCCGCAGCTGTGCGCCAGCAGCACAACCGGCGAGATGTTTTCGGCCGCAAGGTGCGCCAGTGCCGCATCAATTCGGGGCAGGGCTTCGGGCAGGACCGGAACATAGTCAAAGTACTTGGCGGACTTCTCCAGCACCGGCATCTGCAGCGACAGCGTATGCCACCCAGCTTCTGACAGCGCCACGCGCAGAGGTCCGATATTCTCGGGCCAGTCGGCATGAAATCCCCGGCCATGCAGCAGGATGACAGCGCCCCGGGTGATATCAGCCTGCGATTCCATCTCGACGGCCGCGAACGCGTCACCATCGGGCATCAGTGAGATCACTTTGCCGTCAAAGAGGTTTGCCTCCATCTCCTCGACCAGGCGGTCTTCCCGGTCACGGTCGCTGCCGTGGCTCGGGAAGGTAGAGAACAAGGCGACGGCGGCGAGAACGGAAAGACAGCGCTGGCGCGCTTTGAGGGATGGGATCAGGGTCGGCAGTGTTTTCATGTTCCGGTGACTCCCAAAGGCCATTATCATAGAAAAATAGTTCGCCTTTTCACGAAAGGAATTATGGCTTACGGGCTCACGCTGTGAGTCACCGGGTGATAATAATGTCTGCTGCCAGGGTCTGGCGCCGTTGAGACTACTATTTTCATATGACCAAATCAGATGAACTTGTGCAAATCGCCTCAAAGGTGGGCGAGATCCTGATAGCCCGCGGCTGGCGTCTTGCCGCTGTTGAGTCATGTACCGGGGGCTGGATTGCCAAGACGGTGACATCCATATCGGGTAGTTCAGACTGGTTCGAGTGTGGCCTCGTCACTTACAGCAATGCGTCCAAAGTATCGCTTGCTGGCGTACCCGAGTCGCTTATCTCGCGCCACGGTGCGGTCAGCGCTGAGGTGGCAAAGGCCATGGTCACCGGGGTGCTCGACCGCACAGATGCCAGCGCCGCGGTTTCACTCACGGGCATCGCCGGCCCGGGAGGCGGGAGCGCTGAAAAACCCGTCGGTACGGTATACATGGGTTGGCAACTACCGGGGGTGGATGCGGTGTCTGAGCGCTTTCATTTTCATGGTGCTCGTGACGAAGTCCGCTGGCAGTCTGTGGCGACGGCGCTGTCGGAACTCGCCAGAATTGCCCAAAGCGCCCCGGGATGATTTTGTGAAGCAGTTCGCTGGGTTGATCATTTGGATTATGAAATAATGGCACCTGGCCCTGATATACACCCGGTGGTGGGTGAGTTCAGAATCAGCGAAATCGGCAAATCAGAGAATCTCAGCAATCGGAGTGATACATGGATGAGAACAGGCAGAAGGCCTTAGACGCGGCTCTCGGGCAGATCGAACGGCAGTTTGGTAAAGGCTCGGTGATGCGCCTCGGTGATGCCCAGGCCGGACAGGGTACCGAGAGTATCTCGACCGGTTCACTTGGGCTTGATATCGCGCTTGGCATCGGCGGTCTGCCCCGCGGACGTGTCGTAGAGATTTATGGGCCGGAATCCTCAGGCAAGACCACCCTGACGCTTTCCGTAATTGCACAAGCGCAGAAGGCCGGCGGCACTTGCGCCTTTATTGACGCCGAGCATGCGCTGGACCCGGTGTATGCAGAGCGCCTTGGTGTCGGGGTAGACGATCTTCTGGTGTCGCAGCCGGATACCGGCGAACAGGCGCTGGAGATCGCCGATATGCTGGTGCGCTCAGCTGCTGTCGATGTGGTCGTGATCGACTCCGTGGCTGCGTTGACCCCCAAAGCCGAGATTGAAGGCGAAATGGGCGATACCCACGTTGGCCTGCAGGCGAGACTGATGTCCCAGGCATTGCGCAAACTCACGGCCAACATCAAACGCTCTAACACCATGGTGGTCTTTATCAACCAGATCCGGATGAAGATCGGGGTGATGTTCGGCAACCCTGAAACCACGACCGGCGGCAACGCGCTTAAGTTCTATTCCTCGGTGCGTCTCGATATCCGCCGGATCGGCGCGGTGAAAAAAGGCGAAGAGATTCTGGGGAACCAGACCCGGGTCAAGGTCGTCAAGAACAAAGTGGCGCCGCCGTTCCAGAAGTGCGAATTCGATATTCTCTATAACGAAGGCATCTCCAAGGAAGGCGAACTCATCGACATGGGCGTCGAGCACAAGATTGTTGAGAAGTCAGGCGCGTGGTACTCCTACAACGGTGAACGTATCGGTCAGGGCAGGGACAATGCCCGTGAATTTCTGAAAGAGCACTCCGATGCGGCATCGGCAATCGAGAACGTGGTCCGCCAGAAAATGGGCCTCAATGAGATCGGACACCGTCCGGAGGCAGATGCTGATGCTGTTGCTGAGGCTGAGCCCGAACCCGAGCCTGAGGCCGAAGAGGCGTAATTCGCCAGGGACTCATGAGTGAGTCCGATGTGGATCTGCGCGCACAGGTCCGCGACAAGGCGCTCGGTCTGCTCGCGCGGCGCGAGCACAGCCGCGGTGAGTTGCAACAGAAACTGCTGCAGAGGGGTTATAAAAGTCCTCTGATCAATCAGGTGCTCGACGAGCTTTGTGCGCGTGACGAACTTTCTGATTCGCGTTACGCACAGGCACTGGTTTCCCACCGCGCCAAGACCGGTTACGGTCCTGCTTATATCCGCCAGGAACTGCGCGAGCGCAGGGTCGACCCACGGATCATTGACTCTGTCCTTTCCGATGCGGAATTCTGCTGGGCCGAGATCGCTTCAGCGAAGTACGCGAGCCACTTTCAAAATCAGGTGATCCAGGACTACAGGGACTGGGCCCGCCGGGCTTCGTATCTGCAGCGACGGGGATTTGACACCGAAACGATTCGCCGGGTGCTCGGCGAATGGCAGAGTCCCGGTTAAAATCAGGCTTTTACCCGCTGTCCGGCCTGCCGGACCGCGTTTTCGGTCGCTGGAATAAGTATGAAGACCCGGGATATCAGAAAGCAGTTTCTCGATTATTTCGCTGCAAATGGCCACGAAATCGTGCCAAGCAGCCCATTGGTGCCCCATAACGACCCCACCCTGTTGTTTGCCAATTCCGGGATGGTGCAGTTCAAGGATGTATTTCTCGGACAGGAGAAAAGGCCCTACAACAGGGCCGTCA
Source organism: Proteobacteria bacterium UBA2133 (assembly GCA_002327725.1). Taxonomy (GTDB): domain Bacteria; phylum Pseudomonadota; class Gammaproteobacteria; order Arenicellales; family UBA868; genus UBA868. The sequence goes on along the minus strand of DCXP01000035.1, from coordinate 32,779 downwards.
CCGCCCAGCGATGTGTACGTGCAGGCGGCAAGCATAATGACCTCGATAACGTCGGCTATACCGCCCGCCATCACACCTTCTTCGAGATGCTGGGCAACTTCAGTTTTGGCGATTACTTCAAGCGCCAGGCGATCCAGCACGCCTGGACTTTGCTCACGGAAGGCTACGGCCTGCCAGCGGAAAAACTCTGGGTCACGATTTTTGAAGAAGATGACGAGGCGGCTGATATCTGGCTCGGTGAGATCGGCGTACCGTCTGAGCGCTTTGCCCGTATCGGCGCGAGCGATAATTTCTGGGCAATGGGCGATACCGGTCCCTGTGGTCCCTGTAGCGAGATCTTCTATGATCACGGCCCCGAGGTAGCCGGGGGTCCGCCGGGGTCACCTGATGCGGACGGCGACCGCTATGTCGAGATCTGGAATCTCGTCTTCATGCAGTTCGATCGCGATGCCGATGGTAACGACACCCCCTTACCGAAGCCCTCGGTGGATACGGGTATGGGTCTCGAACGCACGGCGGCGGTGCTGCAGGGCGTGCACAGCAACTACGAGACGGATCTTTTTGTCGCGCTGATCAAGGCTGCAGGCGAAGTAACAGGCTGTCGCGACCTCAACAACACCTCATTACGTGTCATTGCAGATCATATCCGCGCCAGCGCGTTCCTGATTACGGATGGCGTGGTGCCGTCAAACGAAGGGCGCGGTTACGTATTGCGCCGTATCATCCGCCGCGCGATCCGCCATGGCTATCAGGCCGGAGCATCCGGACCGTTTATGCATAAGCTGGTTGCACCTTTGGCCGAAGAGATGGGCGAGGCCTGCCCGGAACTCATCGAAGCCCAGCAGCGTGTGGCAGAGGCATTGGCGCTTGAGGGTGAGCGCTTTGCGCAGACACTGGGCCAGGGTATGCGCATCCTCGAGCAGGAACTGGCTGAGCTTTCGGGAACGGTGATCCCGGGTGAACTTACTTTCCGCCTTTACGACACCTTTGGTTTTCCTGCTGATCTCACCGCCGACTATGCGCGGGAGCGCGGCTTGGGTGTCGACATGGAAGGCTTTGAACAGGCGATGGCCGGTCAGCGGGACCGGGCCCGCGCAGCGAGTCAGTTCCGCATGCAAGGCGTTGCCAAGGTCAGCGTTGAGGAGAGAACAGACTTTACCGGCTACGAGGGTCTTGACGACAGTGCGACGGTCCTGTCTCTTGTGCTGGATGATGCCGAAACCGATTGCTTGGGTGAGGGCAGCGAAGGTCTTGTCATCCTCGACAGGACACCGTTTTATGCAGAGAGTGGCGGACAGGTTGGGGATCAGGGTATGTTGACCTGGCCGGAGGGTGCGTTTGCGGTCTCGGATGTGCATTTTCTCGCGCATAAAGTCATAGCCCATGCCGGCAAAGTGACCACGGGCTTGCTTTCCAAAGGAACAAACATCAGCGCGAAGGTTAATGCCAATTGCCGCAGTGCGACCGCGGCCAATCATTCGGCAACTCATCTATTGCATGCGGCGCTTCAGGAAGTGCTCGGCACGCATGTTCAGCAAAAAGGCTCCCTGGTAGACGATGAACACCTGCGCTTTGATTTTTCTCACGGCGAGGCCATGTCGGGTGCCGAGATTGACGAGGTTGAGCGCCTTGTCAATCGGCAGGTCCGGAGCAACGACGATGTCGCGACCCGCCTGATGAAGCTCGAAGATGCCCGGGCCAAAGGAGCTGCTGCACTTTTTGGTGAACGTTATGAAGACGAGGTGCGCGTGGTCGCGATGGGAGAATTTTCACTGGAACTGTGTGGCGGAACCCATGTACAGCGGACCGGCGATATCGGAACCTTTCGGATTACCTCCGAGAGCGGCATCGCAGCGGGCGTGCGCCGGCTGGAAGCGCTGACCGGAGAGGCGGCATACCAGCACGGTATGAACGAGAGCGCTACCCTGAGTCGGCTGGCGGCAGCATTAAAAACCGGACGCGCAGACCTTGAGGAGCGTGCGACCAGTCTGGCAACTCGAGTCCGCGAGCTCGAACGCAAGATCGAACAACTGCAGGGTCAGCTTGCAGCGGGCGGCGCAGGTGACGATCCCGCGAGCGAAGTCCAGGAGGTCAATGGCATACCGCTTCTCGTCAAACGTTATGATGACGTGGATATCAAGGGACTGCGGTCCATGATGGATCGGCTGCGGCAGCGGCTGGGCTCGGCCGTGGTGGTGCTCGGTGGCGTGCAGAACAGTAAGGCAACCCTGCTCGTCGGGGTCAGCAAAGATCTCACCGACCGTTGCCATGCAGGAGAACTGGTCGGCGAACTTGCTGCAAAGGTTGGCGGCAAGGGCGGCGGCCGGCCGGATTCTGCACAGGGTGGCGGTGCAGACATTGCCGGGCTCGATAAGGCGCTGGCTGAGGTTCCTCAATGGCTGGCCTCACGCTGAGACCTGATTTTCTAACAGCAAGGCTTTACCCGGCCGGTCAAAACGGTTTTAATGCGCGCCCCGGTCGCGAGTGATAGCAGCAGCATGTTCTTAGCAGTTGAAAAATACGGCGGCACCTCCGTCGGATCTGTCGAGCGGATCGACGCGGTCGCCGATCGCGTGAGCGCAAGCCACCAGAAAGGCGAGCGCCTGGTCGTGGTCGTTTCTGCAATGGCGGGGGAGACCAACCGGCTGCTCGCGCTGGCGGATGAGATCGATTCCGGCGCACACGCACGCGAAATGGACGTTCTGGTATCGACCGGAGAGCAGGTCACCATCGCGCTGTTATCGATGGCCCTTAACAAGCGGGGGATCGATGCCCGCTCTTATACCGGCGGCCAGGTGCGGATTTTGACCGACAATATTCATGGCAGAGCCCGGATCCTGGACATCGACGCCGCACGCGTCCGCGAAGATCTTGAAAACAACCGGGTGGTTGTGGTCGCGGGTTTCCAGGGCGTTGATGACAAGGGCAACATCACGACACTCGGTCGCGGCGGTTCGGACACCACCGCGGTTGCGATGGCCGCGGCCCTTAAGGCCGACGAGTGCCGCATCTTTACTGATGTCGACGGGGTCTACACCACTGATCCCCGAATTGTTCCCGAGGCCAGGCGCCTTGACCGCATCACGGTGGAAGAAATGCTGGAGCTTGCCAGTCAGGGCGCCAAGGTCCTGCAGACACGCGCTGTTGAGTTCGCTGGTAAATACCGTGTGCCGCTTCGGGTGCTGTCTTCCTTTGAGGAGAGCCCCGGTACTTTGATTACGCATGAGGTAAGTGATATGGAACAGCCGCTAATTGCTGGCATCGCCTACAACCGCGATGAAGCGAAGGTAACGATAAGGGGAGTGCCCGATCAGCCCGGAGTCGCCTCGCGAATCTTCGGCCCGATCTCCGAGGCGCATCTCAACATCGACATGATCATTCAGAACGTCGCCCAGGATGGCACCACTGACCTGACGTTTACGGTCAACCGCAACGAGTATGCCCAGGCGATGCAGTTGCTGAACGAGATTGCAAAAGAACTCAACGCACGGGATGTCATTGGGGACGATACGCTGGCCAAGATTGCCATTGTTGGCGTCGGTATGCGCTCACATTCCGGGGTGGCTGCCAAAATGTTTGAGACCCTTGCTGCAGAAGGCATCAATATCGAACTGATTTCGACCTCCGAGATCAAGATCTCGGTCGGTGTCAACGACAAGTATCTTGAGCTTGCGGTCCGGGCACTGCATAAGGCCTTCGAACTGGAAGGGGGGATCACCGAAGAAAAACTGACCGAGGCAGAAGAAGCCTGATCTTTGGGGGTAACGCTCGAGGGTATTGTAGAATCAGGAGACGGAGGATGCAGGGATGCTGATATTGACTCGCCGGGTGGGTGAAACGCTGAAAATTGGCGAAAACATCCAGGTAACGGTCCTCGGGCTGCGGGGAGGCCAGGTCCGGATTGGCATAAATGCCCCAAGAGATGTTGCCGTGCATCGTGAGGAGATCCTGAGCAAAGACGTGCACGACAGCGAGACAGAAAAGAACGCCGCAGATACCAAAACACCACGCAGCGAACACCAGAAGGACTGAACTTCAGGTTTTGAATTGAAGGAGAGGTGGCCGAGCGGCTGAAGGCGCTCCCCTGCTAAGGGAGTATGGGGTTAGTAGCTCCATCGAGGGTTCGAATCCCTCCCTCTCCGCCAGATAACAAAGGACCCTATTAGGGTCCTTTGTTTCTTCGGCGCTTATGGATTTGAGCTTTCGATACAGGGGCAGCGGAAGTTCCAAGGCCGGTCGGAGTTGGATGCCCACATGCTAATATCCGCGGTCTTTCAGTGAAATCACTGCACCTTCAGACATCTTTTTGAGCACCAACATGGGCAAATTAATCGATTCATCTTTCGAGCGGCTCATCCAGGAGGATGAGCGACTGAAAGCCTTCAACGATACTGTTCCTGTCGGGATTTTGGTAATAGAGGTCGAAAGTGGCAGGCCTGTCTATTCCAACCAGTTCTTTCGTGAACTGCTCGGAGCTGATGGCGACCAGGTTCTCGGACAGTCCTGGGAGAATTTTTTTGTCGACTCGCAAGAGCGCGAGAATCTGATGGTTAAGTTCTCGGTTGAGGATGAGGTGAGAAATTTCGAATTGCGGTTGCGCCGCACCGATGGAGAGGTTATGTGGGGGTTAGCCTCGATGTCGGAAATTCCGGTCGAAGAGGAGAGCTTGTTGCTTTTCGCGTTTGTTGACATCACGCGGTTGAAAAGTGCCGAGGCGGCAATTCAGCATCTTGCCGATCATGACCAGTTGACAGGTCTCCCGACCCGTCGCTTGCTCCAAAGCCGGCTTGATCAGGCGATAGTTCGGGCCGACGGGGCTGAAGCGCAATTAGGCGTTTTCTTTATCGACTTGGATGGGTTCAAGGAGATCAATGACACCTTCGGCCATAACATTGGTGATCTTGTGTTGAAGGAAACAGCAAATCGTTTAGCCGACAGCGTCCAAGAGAAAGATATGGTTGCCCGACTGGGCGGCGACGAGTTTCTGATTGTCTCTGAAGAACAGGGCAGTCAGAGCGCAGAATCGATTGGCAAGTTAGTTCTTGAGAATGTAAGCCAGGCGATCGAAACGGCTGAAGGTGAGGTGAAAATCAGCGCAAGCATCGGCATTGCGCTCTATCCAGACAATGGTTTGACACCCGAAGAACTTATTAAGGCTGCTGATAACGCAATGTATGGAGTCAAGAAGACGGGCAAGGGTGCCATAGCATTTGCGTGATTGCCTTTTCAGGTTTTCGCAAATAGGCCAGGACCAGTCCGGACTAAGATGACAAAGAAGTACTACTGAAACATCGCCAGAAAAGTAAGGCCTCTGAGGGTTCGGGTCTCTCCGTTTTTGCCACACAATATTTCTGACGGGCCATGGGTCAAAACGGCGTTTCTGGCGTGGTAGAATTCGCAGCCTTCTCGGTACGCGCCCGTAGCTCAGTTGGATAGAGTGCGTGGCTACGAACCACGAGGTCGGGAGTTCGAATCTCTCCGGGCGCGCCACTTCCTCCTTTGATCTTGGGGCCGGCTAAAAAAACAGGCTCCCGCAGGAGCCTGTTTTTGTGACCTTAGGTCGTTACCGGCTTAGGGCAGCCAGGATCGCCAGACAGATTCGTTGGCTTCCATCCACTCCGCCACCACTTCGTCTACATCCCGCTTGTTGACGTCGACTTCGTAAATCATCCCGGCCTGCTGATCGTTGGTCAGGCGATGTTTCTCGAGCAGTGCGACGACTTCCGGATGCTTCTCGATGGAGGCAGGGCTTCCAAACTTGAAGCATATGTCCTGCGGCCAGTTGGTCGCGGGCCATTTGGCTTCATCGTACGGAGGCAGTTCCACTTCTACGAGATCAAGTGCCGCAAAAATCCAGTGTGGAGCCCAGGCATAGGCCAGGAACGGCTCGCCGCGTTTGTATTTGGCCTGCATCTCAGCCCAATGGGCAGTTTCGGAGCCCATGTTCTGGGCATGAAAATCTACACCGAGCCCGTCCATGCGTTCCTGATCTTCACACAACCAGGCAACCTCGGGGCAGGCGATGAGGTTACCCCTGTCGCCGGATTCAAGGCTTTTGAACACGTGTTTGTACTGGTTGAGATCCTGTACGGTCTTCAGATTGGGTGCGACGGCTTCAATCCCGCGTGAGGAATCACCCTCAATCACATATCGGGGCGTGAAGTAGCCGCTGGCGCCGATGATGCCGGTGTCAGCGATGCGTACCAGTGAGCCATCACCTCCATATTCCTCAAGGTATTCCGACTTGATCGGGTTGTATGAAGGCCAGGTCTCGCAGTAAAAATCGATATCGCCTGCGCGAATCGCTTCCCAGACGCCAGGTCCGCCGGGCATGGATACGGTTTTGACCTTGTAGTCCATGTGGTTCTCAAGAACCCATTGGATTGTCCGGCAGGTAACAATCGCACCGGTCCAATCGAGATCAGGCAACACCAGACGTTTTCCTGCCTGTGCTGTAGGCCCCGAAACGAGACCGACACTCATAATGACCGCGGCAAGGGCCGCTTTAAAAGTGGATTTCACTTTATTCTCCTCCTCGTGGTTCGAGATTTCTCAATGCCGTGTTGGCATAACCGTATTTTTACCATAAACCTGCTGGGTGATTTTGGCACCCCCGGGCCAGAGCCCCCCAAAGTAGAAATGGGCCAAGCTAAGGTGCGAATCACTCCTCTGAGGCCCTCACTAAGCCTTTGGTTTAAAGGCGTTTTCGCTGACCAGATCCGGCGTTGCGTCGTCTCAGGAAAGGCCCATCGCCTCGCGCTGGGTTTTTGTCCAGGCTTGGGAGATCCGGTCCAGGATGATGGCCAGCAGGACGATGCCGAGGCCTGCCTGCAGAGATACGCCGATACTTGCGGTGCTCATACCGATGAAGACTTCGAGTCCGAGACCCTTGCCGCCAATCAACGGAGTGATGACCTCCATCGCGAGCGCCATCATGATGCCCTGATTCACACCGATCATGATGGCTGGGATTGCCATCGGAATTTTCACCTTCATCAGCGTTTGGATGACTGAAGCACCGAACGAGTGGGAAACCTCGTCGATCTCTTCAGGCAGTTCACGGATGCCAAGCGTCGTACAACGAATCAACGGAGGAATGGCGTAGATGACCGTTGCGATCACCGCAGGGATTTGACCACCACCAAACAGCATGATTACCGGCACAAGGTACACAAAAACCGGCATGGTCTGCATCGTATCCAGGATGGGTTTCAGAATCCCATCAATTGCTCGGCTATATGCGGCCATGATCCCAAGCGGCACGCCGACGACGAAGCAGATCAATACCGACACGGTGACCGTCGACAGGGTGATCATGCTGAAGGCCCATAAGTCGGTTGCCCCGATGAACAGCAGACCGACAAAAGTGATCAATGCGAGCGCGCGTCCACTCACTAGGTAGGCGACACCGACAAACAACAGGCAGGTGTACCACCAGGGTAATCCTTTCAGGAAGGTGTTCAGTGGATTGATCAGCCCGAAATAGAGACCCTTCTTGATGCCGGTAGTGATCGCATAGAAAGTCTCATTTGTGACCAGCACGTCCATATACTGGTTAACGGGCGTCCGGAAGCGATGCTCCCAGGCTTTTGGAAAGTTTGCAAAAACATCCGTATAGGCATCCAGCAGCAGCATCATTGAAATCAATACCAGACTCGCGATCAGAAAAGCATGCCGCAACAGCAATTTGTGAATCTTGATACCCATGTCGGCATCGTAGGCCCTCACCAGGGCGCATGGGAGTAAAGCGATGAGTTGGGTAACTGCGCGGCCAGCGTTCCCGATCTGACGCCACACCAGGTCGATGAGGGATTCGATATATCGGATCAGTCGGAACGTTTCGAGGGACTGAGGGAAAAGGTGAAAAATCTGGACCCTTCCCTGATCGGTGCGTTGCGGGTCCCGCCCCATCGCATAGGTAACACGATCCAGCAGAATGGCCATCAGCACGATCGCCAGGCCCCCTTCAAGCGCCTTACCCACGTTAAGGCGCTGCATGCCGCGAAGCACAATCTCGCCGAGGCCCGGGGCTCCGATAAATGTCGCGAGCACCACCAGCGCCAGCGCCATCATCACCGTCTGATTGACCCCCAACTTGATCGCGGGTACGGCAAGCGGGATCTTGACTTTAGTCAGTGATTGGATGGTTGTCGCGCCAAAAGAGGTTGCGGCTTCGCCAATGCCTACGGGCACCTGGCGGATACCAAGATTGGTGAGACGCACAATGGGCGGCAGAGCATAAATCACGGTTGCCAGGATCGCGCCGGGTGCACCGAGGCCAAACAGAAAAAATGCGGGAATGAGGTATATGTAAGCGGGGAGGGTCTGCATGGTGTCGAGGATCGGCTTGGTGATCATTTCGAGCCGATCACTCTGTGAGGCAGCAATCCCGAGCGCGATGCCGACGATTGCGCTAAACGCAATGGAGATGCACATCAGGCTAAGCGTTTCCATCGCCGCGTCCCACATATCCAGCACCAGCCATGAGCCCACGACGGCAACAGCAAAAAGCCCGAGGCGCAATCCTCCATACGCAAACGCAGGCAATACCAGCACCACCAGTACGATCTGCCATTGCGTGAAGATCAAAAGATCGACAATGTATTCATAGAACCACGTGACTCCGGCCCCCAGCGCCCGGGTGGTTGGCTGCAGGACCGGTCTCATCCATTTGTCGAATTCATTGACCTTGTCGGCAAAAGGAAAGGCGCTGATCCAGGATTCGGGAAAGACAGTCTCACCGCCCTGGATCTTCCAGATCACGAGGGAAATCAGCAGGACGACGGCTCCGGTGAACCAGTGCCGGTAGTCGGGCCACAGGCCGGACGTCAAAGTGTCCCTGGAACTCGATTCTGGATCCCGCATCAGATTTGCCTGGACTCGGTCAATCCACTAGCATATCTTCAAAGAAAACCGGCTTCAATGAGTGAAGAGATATCCTCTCCGGGCCGGAGATGAGTTCCCTCGGCGGCCTTAAGAGAAGGATTGAATGTCGGAAACGCCAAAGATTGTCTGTAACAATGTCTGGAAGATATTCGGGGCATACCCCGAGCAGACACTGAAGGATCTTGACCGCTCGTTATCCCGCGCTGAGGTCCAGGCGCAAACGGGGCATGTTATCGCGGTTAAGGACGTCTCCTTTGAGGTCAATACCGGAGAGACCTTCGTCGTCATGGGCCTGTCCGGGAGCGGAAAATCCACACTGGTCCGTTGCATCTCCCGCCTGATTGAGCCCACCGCCGGTGCGATGATTATCGACGGTGAGGACATCATGTCCTACGACCTGGCGAAACTGACTGAACTGCGACGTTTTCGCATGAGTATGGTGTTTCAGCACTTTGGGCTCTTCCCCCACCGTAAAGTCATTGACAACATTTCCTTCGGTCTTGAGATACGAGGTATGGACAAGGAGGCGCGCAAGGCGCGATCGCTTGAAGTGCTGCAGAAGGTCGGCCTTGACGGTTGGGCAGAGCATTTCCCCCGGGAACTGTCGGGCGGGATGCAGCAGCGGGTAGGCCTTGCCCGTGCCATGGCAGTTAACCCGGAAATTCTAATCTTCGACGAGCCGTTCAGTGCCCTGGATCCATTGATCCGACGTGAAATGCAGGACGAACTGCTGAGCATTCAGGCAGAAGTCCACAAAACCATGATTTTCATCACCCATGATTTTCTTGAAGCCATCAAGATGGGCGACCGTATCGCGATCATGAAAGATGGCGTTGTCGTCCAGATCGGAACGCCCGAAGAGATCGTCACGAATCCTGTCGACGACTATGTGCGCGAATTTACGGAAGATGTACCGCGCTACAAAGTGGTGAGCGTGGGCAGGGTAATGCAGGCGGTTTCGGATCCAACGCGAATCGAAAGTGCTGAGCGCATTCATCATAAAGCAAAAATCGATTCGCTAATTGATACGCTGACGAAAAGTGACGGTCCGCTGGCGGTCGTCGATGATGAGAATCGTATTGTCGGTGAAGTTACTCAAACAATGATTCTTAAAGCGATGAGCAGCCAGTCCTAGATCTGGGCGTGCCAGTGCTTAGCGCTTGCCGCGTCGGTTCTATCTCGAAGCAATCAAGTTAATGGGGAGTCATCCATGAACTTCAGTGACTATGCAGAACACGACGCGGTCGGTATTGCCCGCCTTATAAAGGCAAAAGAGGTTTCAGTTGAGGAAGTTACCGAGGTGGCAATCGACGTAGCAGAGCGGCTGAATCCGAAACTGAATGCGTTGGTGATAACCAATTTTGATAATGCCCGTGCGGCAGCAGCGGGGAAGTTGCCGGAGTCGCCCGTGTCAGGCGCCCCGTTTTATCTCAAGGATGTCAACCAGTTCACTTCAGATATGCCGACAACGTTTTCCTGCCGTTTTTTCGATGGGGTAAAACCCAAGCCGGATAGCGAACTGGTAAAACGATGGCGCGAGGCGGGGCTGGTGATTCTCGGCAAAACCAATACGCCCGAATTTGCGGAGGATTTTGTCTGTGAGCCAACGTTTCGCGGCGTGACGCTGAACCCCTGGAACCCCGAGGTCACGACCGGGGGCAGTTCCGGTGGCGCAGGGGCCGCGGTCGCATCCGGGATGGTTCCTCTGGCGCACGGTACGGATCTGGGCGGTTCGATCCGAATCCCTGCTGCCTGCTGTGGCGTATTTGGGCTCAAACCAACGACCGGCCTGAATCCCATGGGGCCGTACTTCATGGAATTCTCAAACGGATTCAATTCCGACCACGTGCTGACACGATCAGTGCGGGACAGTGCGGCAGCCCTGGACCAATCAGCAGGTCCGGTACGCGGCAGCCGGTACCATGTTCGGCCCGAAGTGGACTCGTACCTGGCCGTTCTTGACGAGAAACCGCCCAAGCTCCGCATTGGTGTATCGACCTCGACGCCGTACGGGGATTCGGTCGGCAAGCATCAGCAGGTGTCCGTAGAGAAGGTGAGTATGGCTCTGGCGGATATGGGACACGAAGTCGATGAGTATGCGTACCCTGTCGACTTGGGCCTGGGAAGCTGGATGGAAGATCTCTGGATGGTGGATGTGGTTTACGAGATTGAAAACCGGATCAAAGAGGTGGGTCGTGAACCGCTGCATGAGGAATTGGAGGCGTTAACGCATTTTGTCCGGGAGCGGGTTGCCTCTTTAAGCGCAATGGATCTCTACCGTGCCCGCCAGGGCGCGCATGAGGCCTCGATGCGGCTGATCAACTCGATGAGTGAGCTTGACCTGGTGCTGACTCCGACACTCGGCAGCGATCCGATTCCGGTCGGGTACATGGACAGCCGCACAGCGAACTTCAACATGGAAACCTGGGGGGAAAGGGGCCATGCTTTTGCGCCTTTTGCCTATATCTGCAACGTCAGCGGCCAGCCTGCAGCATCACTGCCTGTTCAGCTCAATAACGGGGAGCATCCATGTGCCGTGCAGCTGGCAGGGCACACCGGCAAAGATCATTTGATTCTTCAGGTTGCCGCTGAACTGGAAAAGGAATTCGGCTGGCATCAGTACCGGCCGCCCATTTGGGCTGGAAATCTGCAATAGGCTTAGTGCCTCGAGCACAGATCGCTGACCAAAACTTAACTCACTTGGTAAACATGAACCCGGTGGGTGATCTGGGGTTCCCCGTAGGGCATGCTGTGAAAACTCTCGGTGGTAAATGCTTCCCGCCATAATCCGGCATCGGTGAGTCTCTTTACGGCCTCGGGGTATTCGGGCTCCTGGGCGGGGTCATCCCGCAGGCTGAAGACAATTGGGGCACCCGGTTTTGCGACCCGGATCAACTCCTCAAAGCTGCCCGGAGGTGCGTGGTGCGGGGTAATCGTACCGCTGGAAATGACTGCGGCGAATGTGTTATCGGCAAAGTCGAGCTTTTCTCCGAGGGTCATCTGGCGCAGGTCGCTATAGATGCCTTTGGTGCGCGCGACCTCGAGCATGCCTTCCGAAAGATCGATTCCGGTTATGGGTCCGAAGCCCAGCATTGCGAGTGCCTCCGCCTGAATGCCGCCGCCGCATCCGGCGTCCAGGATCGGTGCGGCAGTCGAGGGGATAAAGCGGGTGGATACGGCGGCAATTACGGCAGGTATTCGATACCCCATTGCGCAAAGATCGATTTCATATTGCTTCGCCCAACTGTCGTAAGCTGCCTGTTGTTCCTCCAAAGTTTCAGCCCGGTAAGAGCGGGCTACGCCGGTTTCCTCCATGGTTTCCCTTTCAATAATCAATAATCGGAAACGAAGGATTTCGCTTGCGGTGTCACCTTAGGCAGCTGAATCGTAGATACCGTTGCGACATCATACTCAATTGCCTTGTTAGAGTCCCGAGGGCAGTTTTGCGAACCGTTCGGTTGCGATGTGCGTCATCTGATCCGGGTTTGCAAGCCAGTCGCATAGCATCTCCATCTGGTCAAAGCCCCAGAATCTTTCCGTACCCACGACAAAAGTCGGCACGCCGTAGACGCCTTCCGCAATGGCCTGCTCGGTGTTAGCCCGCAACTGCTGCTTGGCGCTTGGCGAATCCAGCTGGTCCGCCAGGTTTTCGACGCCGAGCCGATTGGCGAGCTCTTGAATGCCTGCCTCGGTATGCACCGGTGCGCCTTCGGTCCAGATGAAATCGAAGATTGCACCAACGACCTCACGCGAACTCCCGAGTGAAAGGCAAAGGCGAAGATACCCGAGCGGACTAAAAGGATGCGCCTTTGGCATCTGAAATGCCACCCCCAGGCGATCAGCCAGCCACTGGCAGTAACGGTAGGTATCGAGGCGCTTTGGGCTGATCTCAGCCGGTCCCTTATGTTCCCAGTGTTTTAAAAGGCCGGCAAAGAGGACCGGGACCATGTCGTAGTCCAGGGTTGACGGCAGACGATCGAGTCTCTTGAACTGCAGGTAAGAAAACGGTGAGACAAAGTCAAAGTACCACTTGGCTTGGGTCGGCATGGGGTAGTCCGGGTTTAGGCAAAAAATCGATCGGTCAGTAGGAGATTAACGCCTGTCTCGGGCAAAATACATCCCGGGAGGAGAAGATTTGAGACGTCATTATGCTTTCGCGGTGACAGCCCCGGTTTTCTGGAGTCTCGCCGGCGTGGTGGTGAAATCACTGGAGCAGGCGACCGAATGGCAGATTAATTTCTACCGCTGTGCTTCGCTTGCGCTCTTTGTGGCCATAGTGACCCTCATCCGCTACCGGCGCTCGACTGTTGCGGTGCTCAGGGCAGGTGGTGTCAAGGTTCTGGTCGCCGGGACGCTTTTGAGCGGTGCGATGCTCTGCAACGTCATTGCACTTAAGTATACGACGGTAGCGGTGGCGGTATTCGTTATGGCTGCGGCTCCCATTTTTGCCGCTTTACTCGGCCGGGTATTTCTGGGTGAGCAGGTGATTGCGCGGGTCTGGGTGAGCATCGCGATGGCCGTTATTGGAATCGGCATCATGGTGGGGGGCCGGTTGCACATTGGCGACAGGTTTGGTGTGGCAGTGGCGGTGCTGGGTATTCTATTTTTCGGTGTCTACGCGGTAAGCCTGCGAGCCGGCAAGAATATCGACATGACGCCGGCAGTCCTGTACGGCGGGATTATTGGAACGCTGATCAGTATGTCAGTGAGCATGGGTACCGGTGTTGGCCTCGTGATTCCTCTGATCGAGGTATTATGGTGTTCATTGCTGGGCGTGGTGCAACTGGGCCTTGGCAGCGTACTCTTTGCCCTTGCAGCACAGGGCGTGCCGGCGGTTCAGCTGACTCTCTTTGCGTTGGGTGAGCCCTTACTGGCGCCGGTCTGGGTATGGCTGACGCTGGGCGATGTGCCGACGGCCGCTACACTGACCGGCGGTGCGATTCTGTTCGCCGCGCTTGCTCTGCAGATATCTGCCGCAAAAAAATAACAGAGCAGGCTTAGCGAGAGCCCCGTGGCCGTCGCATCCATAAGTGCAGAAAGCAGGCCGCTGATATTCCCGAAGCGCCAAACAGCATACACATCACCAGAATCTGGTAGCGTGCCGCAATCAGCGGAGAAACGCCCGAGAGCACCTGCCCGGTCATCATCCCGGGCAGGGAAACCAGTCCGACCGCCATCAGAGAATTCACCAGGGGGATCATCGCCGCCTGCATCCCGATATGGCGGGCTTCTTCCGGATGGTGCCCGTTATCGAGTTCAGCCTGATAGCGCTCCGCGGCAATACTGACGGCGTTCATGGCATTGGCGAAAATCATTCCTGCCAGCGGGATAAGGTATCGGGGCGCATACCAGGGCTCCACATCGATCACGAACTGGGTGGTCAGGATAAGTACAGGAAGGCCGCCGGCGGTAATGGAAATGAGTGAGATCCAGTAGAGGCCAGGCCGGGATTTGCCCAGCGGGCGAAGCGCAATCCAGCTGGAGACCGTGATCATGACAAAAAGCACCCCGAATACCAGCAGCGGACTGTCAGACTCGAAAAGAAAGACCAGCACGTAGCCGACGGCGAGCAGTTGCACCACCATCCGGCTAAGCCCATAGAGGGTGTCCCGCGAGGCCAGTGACCATCGCCATTGAATGACGACAACGATCGCAACGGGAATAAAGATCAGCGCGAGTTGCGCCAGAGGAATCTGACCGATACTCACGCGGGCGCCCTCATAAAGCGTGATCCACGTGACACAGGCGTTTTAAAGAAACCCCGTCTGTCGGCAGCGGTGCCTTCAGATTCCCGGGAGTGGGGATCAGACCTTCTTCTTGGGGATGGTCCTGAGATTGAGATCTTCGATCAGGGTTGCGCAATATTGGGTGACTTCGCGCTTGGTACCCTGACGGTAGCCGGTCACCGACGAAACCGAGTTAGCCACAACGTAGCGATAGCAGCTGCCGTCCGAGCCGCCGCTCGGCAGTTCCGCCTTCTCGATCTGGACCACGTGGTAGCAAAGATGAGAAAACTCTTCATAGTTGAGAACCGGGTCAGCTTTCTTCATGGGTATCCTGGACTGAGCAGTAACGGCATGCGCTGGGGAGCGCTGCAGGCTGTGGTATCGATACCGCGAGGAGCGGTCACACAGGCCTTGCGCCAAGGCAATAGGAAATTATACCATAATTTTCAATATTTAACGACGCGCCACGGTGTTGGCACGCTGATGAAACAGGGCTTGTGGCAGGGTGCTGGATCGCCGTCAGGCGACGGCCGTCAGCGGTTGACTTTATGGATTGCCCGACCGTGGGATGCCAGTGCTGCCTCGTGTACCACTTCGGCGAGCATCGGATGGGCATGCACGGTCCGCGCGAGACCTTCTGTGCTCGCCTCCACCGACATAGCCAGGACGGCCTCGTTGATCAATTCACAGACTTGAGCACCGATCATGGGCACAGTCGATATTTTCATCCTGTTCTATGGTTTGATATCGGACGCTGCAGCCGTCGTTTGTCGAGATCACTTCGGTTACCTGATATCACAGCCGGATATCGGGCCACGGGGGTTTCCTCATCCGCCCGTGTCCGTTAGAGTACGACCGCCAACAAAAGTGCCTATCTGATAAGGGGCATCCAGTTTATAGTGGGTAACGAACGCGTCCGTAGAGAATACCTCAGCGAGGACGAGGACCTCTCGCAACAACAGTATTTCGGGGAGCGGGTTGTCACCACAGTCCGTTTTTCTACCGACCCACGAGACATCGGCTGGGTGCGCGAAAACGTACCCTGTCAGGCAGCTTGCCCGGCCGACACCAATATCCCTGGTTATATCCGCACCATAGTTGAGGGCCGCTACGGCCGGTCCTACGAACTCAACCGCATTGCCAATATCCTGCCCGGCGTACTCGGACGGATATGCTCCCGGCCCTGCGAGCCAGTCTGCCGCCACGGCTGGCCAGGTAACGGCAAACCAGTAAGCATCTGTCACCTGAAGCGATCAGCCGCTACTCTCAAGACCGAGAGTCACCGGATCAGTGAGCACCTCTATACCCCGACCGGTCGGCGGGTTGCGATCGTTGGCGGCGGCCCTGCTGGTCTCGCCGCAGCTCACGATCTGTCAATACTCGGTCATAGTGTCACTATCTACGAGCGCGAGGTCCGGGCCGGCGGTATGCTGCGCTACGGCATCCCCCAGTTCCGTCTGCCGCGCGATATTCTGGATATTGAGGTGCAAAACGCCACCCGGATGGGGGTAACAGTGCAGACCGGTGTCACTGTGGGCAACGGTGAAGGTGAGGTGCCACTTTCTGACCTGAGGAGCCAGTTTGACGCCGTGCTGCTTGCCACAGGCTGCATGGCAGCCATGCCGTTGCCGCTACGTGACCAGGACACCGATCAGGACCTCGTGGCACAACTGCCAAACGCGGAATATGGCCTGGATTTCCTGCTCGACCTGCACCGGGGTAAAACAAAGACTGTGGGGCAGCGGGTGGCCGTAGTGGGTGCCGGCTTCACCGCGCTGGACTGCGCCCGGGTCGCTCGGCGCCTGGGTGCTGAGACCGTCAGTATCCATATACGCACCAGCGAGAATTACATCCCGGTTATGGACGAGGAGATTCTAGAAGCCAAGCGTGAGGGGATTCCGATCCGTGGCCTGCGCACCCCGGTCGCACTACAGATCGATGACAATGGCGTAGGCACCGGTATCTGTTTCGTTCAGAACCGGCTTGGCGGCTGGCGGGCCAGCGGCCGGCGCGAGGCGATCCCGATTCCCGGCTCCGAATTCACCGAGCCCTTCGACACACTGCTGGTTGCCGTCGGTCAGCGCACGGTAAACGACTACCTCGACGTGCCCGTTGAACTTGATCGCTGGGGCAATATTCATATCGGTGAAGACGACATGAGTTCAGTCAAAGGCCTTTTTGCTACCGGTGATTTTGTCAGCGGTGCATCTACCGTGATTGAGGCCATCGGTCACGGACGAGAGACTGCAGTCAAGCTGGACAATTGGCTCATGGGGCGGGTACGCCAACATAAGGTGGTGCGTATCGAGCCCGTAGACAAACCTGTGCGCGAGCGCCAGTTCGACTTTATCGAGCGACAGGACATGCCTACCGCTGCCGTTAGCGACCGCTTCGACCAAATGAGCACTGAGGTTGAGCAGGGACTCGATGCCGACCACAGCCTCGAGGAAGCCAAGCGCTGTTACCTGTGTTACCTAAAGTACGAGATTGATGTCGATAATTGCATCTATTGCCGTGCCTGTATTGAGGTAGCGCCAAGGGACTGTATCAAGCTGGTCGAGGGCGTAGCGATCAACGATGACGGCACCTACGGAGAGCTGGAGGAGACTGGGGTGTGGCGTGATGCGGCAGCAATCTGGATAGACAACGACGAGTGCATCCGTTGTGGAGCCTGCTATACGGTCTGCCCGACTCGCTGCATATCAATCACTAAGAACGAGATCATCACCCAGGATATCTGATCCATGCCCTCATCCACGCATCACGTAGTCCTGGGGAATGGCATCGCGGGTAACCACGCAGCCAGTGTGATTCGTGAGCGGGAGCCCGATTCACGGATTACTATCGTTTCGGCCGGTGCATTGCTCTTTTACAACCGCTACGATCTACCGAACGTCTTCCGTGGCCGCCAACACTGGGTTGACTACCTGGTTCACCCACCCGAGTACTACGAATCAAGGAACATCACCCTGCGACGCAAAACCCAGGTAACCGAACTCGACACGCGTACCCAGACCCTGTCTCTGGCACACCGGGAAACACTGCACTACGACAAATTACTGATCGCAACCGGCGGTCACGCCTACATTCCAGAGCGGCTAC
Source organism: Proteobacteria bacterium UBA2133 (assembly GCA_002327725.1). Classification (GTDB taxonomy): domain Bacteria; phylum Pseudomonadota; class Gammaproteobacteria; order Arenicellales; family UBA868; genus UBA868. The sequence continues at coordinate 15,065 of DCXP01000035.1, read as the reverse complement.
TCGACTACACCAAGTTGATGCTCGGCTTTCACAATTTCATCGTCGCCATGCAGGCCCAAAAGTCAGTGCGCAAAGGGGGTACCGTGATCATGCTTGGTGGGGATGTCATGGGTATTGATCTTGCCCGCACTGTTATTGCTACTGGCCATCGCGTGATCCTGGTGCTGGATTCGCGCACGTTCTGGCCACACGAAGTCACTCCAAGCGAGCGGGTGAAATACCTGCAAGCACTCACAAACATGGGGGTGGAGGTACAGGATTCCGGCAGGGTCGAGCGCATCGAGATGATTAGCGGAACGGGGTCCGCCCGGCGGGTCTTTCTCGAGAACGGCGAACATATCCGCGGCGATGTTGTCATGCCTTTTTACGGCCTTGTACCCACGGTCGATTTTCTGGCTACCTCCGGTATTGACATGGAGCGTGGCATCCTGGTCAACCCGCAGTTGCAGACTGTCCGGGACAATATCTGGGCCGCTGGCGACGTCTGTCAGATCTGGTCTGCCAAACACAATGCGTATCGTTTCTTCTACGGGTATCGTAACGTCAAGGCTATGGGCGAAGTAGCCGCCCACAACATGACCGGCAAAAAGGCGACCTTCACCTCCACGGTAAGTGAAGAACTGGTAATCAACCGCGACGGCACGCTGTACTCACCATACTGGGAGTACGACTGACGTGGCCTACGATACCGACATCCAAATCTCGATCTGTGGCTCTGCCGGCGACGGCACCATTGCCGTGGGCGATATCTTCAAGCGGGCTATGGCGCATATCGGCTACCGGGTCATCGCCTTTGACCAGTATCCGGCTGAAATTCGTGGTTTCGGCAAATGCATCGCACGTACCCGCGTAGCGACCAGCCGGGTGTACTCAATGAAAGGGTATTCCGATGTGCTGGTATCGCTCAATGACCTGCATGCCATTCCGCACGTCGGTGAAGTCCGCAATTACGGGGCGCTCATTTACGATTCCGCACCGATGAGCGCGGTTGCTGAGGGCGCCCATATCTCCGGCCACCTGAAACCGGGGCACATACCCTATGCGCTTCCCATGCGGGAGGTGTCAGAGTTGGCTACCGGGGCCAATCGATCGCGTAACTTTGTCGCACTGGGCTTTGTCGCCGGCCTCTATCAACTGCCGCAGGATGCTTTCCACCATGCCATCGCTGCCAAGTTCGAATCCAAGGCAGCCGCGGTGACCAAGAGCGCGCTGGCTGCGTTCGATTCGGGTTTTGAGGCCGGGGCAGCCAGTTACCAGTTCGATGACGTACGCATAGACGCGCCAAGGGGGCGAAAAAGCACTCACGAAGCGCGTATGATGACGGGTAACGGTGCCATCGTACAGGGCTGTCTGGATGCGGGTATCGAAACCTTTTTTGGCTACCCGATTACCCCAGCCACCGGGATCATGGAACACCTCGCCGTGGAAATGCCCCGACACGGCGGGCGGCTAGTACAGACCGAAGACGAGATTGCGGCGATTTCGGCGGCCATCGGTGCCGGTTACGCCGGGTCCCGGGCCGCTACCGCCACCTCCGGACCTGGCCTGTCTTTGATGACAGAGATGATGGGACTGGGGGTAATGGCTGAGGTGCCGGTGGTGATCTTTGTTTCCCAGCGCGGTGGACCCAGCACCGGCTTGCCAACCAAGACTGAGCAGTCCGATCTCAACCTTGCGGTGTGGGGTGGCCACGGAGATGCCAGACGGATCGTACTCGCGCCCACCAACGTTGAAGGCTGCCGCCGCTGTGCCGGACGCGCTTTTGAGATAGCCGAGCAATTTCAGGTCCCGGTCATCGTTCTGGTCGATCTATACCTCTCGAATCGCTACGAGACTGTATTCCTGCAGGATGAGAATGAGTTTCTGCCCAAGAACTGGAAACCTGCAACGACCCCCGGGGCCGGGTACCGCCGCTATGAACTCACGACCGATGGCGTCAGCCCACGCTGCATTCCAGGCGAGGCGGGCGGTATCCATACCGCCACCGGGCTGGAGCATGATGAATACGGCAACCCCAGTGACAATTCCGGCACGCACAGCCTGATGACTCAGAAAAGGCACGAAAAACTGCAGGCGGCGATTAAGCACCCTGGCATCAACTTCACTAAGCGTTTCGGGGACAGCGGCAAAGTTGAGGTCGGCCTGTTGACCTGGGGATCGAGCTTCGGTGAGGCGCTCGAAGCGATGCTGCTGGCGCAACAAGAAGGCATCCGCTGTGCGGCGATGAAAGTCGTGATGCTGTCACCCTTCCCGGTTCGGTCAGTACTGCGCTTTTACAAAGACTGCCAGCAGATTCTCGTTCCTGAGCTGAACTATACCGGCCAATTCGCTAAGCTGCTCACCAGTGAAATCGCTTTACCAGTCACCCGGATCAGTCATGCCACCGGTGCACCCCTTGACGTCGCCAACCTGGTCGAAGCGATCCGCAGGGCTGCCCGAAAACACCGGCGTCGCCATAACGCAGCCTGACACCCAGCCGAGACCAAACACCATGATTCCCCAACAGCCTGTATACCTCGAAGACAAGGTTGACGAAATCCGTCAAAGTGGGCGCCTGGACTATCGTTCCCAGGCACTGCCGACCTGGTGCCCGGGCTGCGGCTACTACAGCGTAACTGAGGGACTGGCTAACGCCCTCAATGACCTGCAGATCGAAAAAGAGAATACCGTTGTCGTGTCTGGCATCGGCTGCGCGTCACGCTTTCCTTTCTTTATGGACACTTACGGTTTTCACACCCTGCATGGCCGCGCACTCCCGGTTGCCACCGGCATCAAGGTAGCTAACGAGAAACTCACGGTTGTTGCTATCGGCGGTGACGGCGACGGATTCGCCATCGGCGGTGGGCACATTCCTCACGCTGCCCGGCGCAACGTTGACATCACCTATATTCTGTTTGATAACGGTATCTACGGCCTGACCAAGGGTCAGGTATCTCCGACCTCGGCCATCGGTTTTAAAACCTCAACCTCGCCTTTTGAAAACCGCGATGCTCCACTTAACCCGCTATTGATGCTGTTGTCCTATGGTGCAAGCTGGGTCGGTCAAACCTATGCCGGCTGGCCGCATCATCTCGCCGGCCTGGTCCAACAGGCACTCGAACATCCGGGCTTTTCCTATCTGCACGTGCTGTCACCCTGCGTCACTTTCGACAAAACCGACCGCACCTACCAGAATCTCGACTTGACCGTGCGCGAGCTGGATAGTGACCACGACAGCTCTGATCTAGCGCTTGCCATGCAGGCTGCTAGCGATACCCGTTCCCCGGCACTCGGCCTGTATTACACCAGCCAGCGAGAAACTCTGGGGCAAGCACTGGATCAGGTTGCACTCCGGGCAGGCGCAGGCGGGTAGACCACACGGCCTTCATCGAGTGCCTGGCGGTAATCCGCCACCATAGCTTCGTTTTGCGTCTTGCTGATAGTCCCTTCAGCAATCAGCTTTTCGGCATAGCGTTGACGCATCGTCGGCAGGGCACGGATCATCCGGTATATCGAGGGCTGGGTGATTGAGGGCTCATCCGCCTCGTTGTGACCCAAGCGGCGGTAGCAGAAGATCTCTTGAGTTGTTCAGCGCGTCCCGGTGTGTCCGAAGCCGCCAATGGCCCGATCGCTCTCGTCGAAGGCATTGACGACATCAAAGCGGCACTGTACGACAGGCACCACGACGAGTTGTGCAATGCGGTCACCGGGTTGTATCTCAAAGGATGCGCTGCCCCTGTTCCAGCAGGAAATCTTCACTTCTCCCTGGTAGTCGCTGTCGATGAGGCCGACCAGGTTCCCAAGCACGATTCCGTGCTTGTGACCAAGCCCGGATCTTGGCAGCAGCACGGCAGCGAGGGAAGGGTCGGCAATGTGCATCGCAATCCCGCTCGGGATCAGTTCGCACTGACCCGGATCAACGGTGAGAGGAGTATCGAGACAGGCCACCAGGTCGACGCCGGCTGAACCCGATGTCGCATAGTCAGGGAAGACAAACTCCTTTCCCAGGCGCTGGTCGAGAACCTTAAGCTGAATGCGGGCCATGGTATCGGTGGGCTATCTCTGAGATCAGTTGTTCTGCGAGCGCTGATTTACTGTCACGGCCAAGATCTATCTCATCGTTCTTGCTGATCAGTACCAGGCGGTTCTGATCACTGCCGAAAGGGTTGTTGGCCTCGTCGATCTGGTTGACGGCGATCAGGTCGAGACCCTTGTTATGCAGTTTCTCGCGGGCATATGCGATGGGCTGATCTGTTTCCGCAGCAAAGCCGACCGTAAAGGGGCGCTTTTGCTGCTGTGCCACCCGGGCGAGAATATCGGGATTGCGAACCAGTTCCAGGGTAACTGATTCGGCGTTCTTTTTAATCTTGGAATTTTCGGACTGCGCAGGCCGGTAGTCGGCGACTGCGGCGACGCCGATGAATACATCACAGGCTTCGATATCCTGTTCTACAGCAGCCAGCATCTCCTCGGCTGACCGAACCGGCCGATACTGAATGCCTGGTGGTGGATCCAGTGCCGTGGGGCCGCTGACAAGGGTAACGGCGGCACCTGCAGCTGCAGCTGCCGCAGCGACGGCATATCCCATCTTGCCGGAACTGTGATTGGACAGGCCGCGGACGGGGTCAATGGCTTCCCATGTCGGCCCCGCTGTGATCGTAACATGGGTGCCATCCAGCGCTTTCGCCTGTCCAGAGTGCGTGAGGTGGCTGATGATTTCCCCAGGCTCAAGCATTCTTCCCGGCCCAACATCGCCACAGGCCTGTTCTCCGGAGGCAGGTCCGAGAATGGTGACACCGTCGGCTTTGAGGGTCGCAATATTCCGCTGTGTTGCTGATTTGCGCCACATGCCCTGGTTCATTGCCGGCGCCAGAACAACCGGTGCCGAAGTGGCGAGGCATACGGCAGCCAGAAGGTCTGATGCCATTCCGCCGGCGAGTCGGGCAATAAAGTCGGCGCTGGCGGGTGCCACCACCAGGCGGTCGGCCCAGCGGGCAATTTCAATATGGCCCATGCCGGACTCCGCTGAAGGATCCAGCAGGGTGTCACGGACCGCTCGACCGCTGAGTGCCTGCAGGGTGAGTGGGGCGATAAATGCCTTGGCGGCATCGGTCATGACCACCTGGACCTGGGCCCCGTGATCCATCAGCCGGCGGGTGAGTTCCGCAGACTTGTATGCCGCGATGCCCCCGGTGATGCCCAGGACAATGTGCTGATCGGCGAGGGAAGGCATGATAGCGGAGTCTAACGGTTGCCCGGGTTGCGGGGAAATCCTGGCCGATCGGTCAGAATGGCACACCCTACGGCTGGAAAGTGTGTCGCCCTAGGAAATAGGCCCAAAATCTGGTATAAATCGCGCCCTTCGGATTGATTGCATTTAGGGTTAACGCCATGGCCAGAGTCTGCCAGGTAACAGGAAAGCGGGCGATGTCGGGCAACAATGTCTCGCACGCCAACAACAGGACCAAGCGGGTCTTCAAGCCGAATATCCATGACCGGCGGTTCTGGGTTCCAAGTGAGAACCGCTGGGTGAAGTTGCGGGTCTCCCACCAGGGCTTAAGAATCATCGATAAAAAGGGTATTGACGCCGTGCTCGCGGACCTACGCGGCCGTGGTGCCAAGGTATGATCAGGCACAGGAGTAGATCATGAGAGACAAAATCAAACTGGTGTCTTCAGCGGGAACCGGTCACTACTACACGACCACCAAAAACAAGCGCAATCAGCCTGAGAAGATGGAAATCCGGAAATATGATCCGGTGGTGCGCAAACACGTGGCCTACAAGGAGTCCAAGATCAAGTAAGGTGTTCCGGAGGGTTCTTCCCCGTCTTTGGAAAGCGATCGCAAAACAGACAGCACCGGCTTAGGCCGGGAATCCAACCCCCGCACCGCGGGGGTTTTTTATGGGGTCAGCGGGCCCGGTAGGTAATCCGACCCTTGCTGAGATCATAGGGGGTCAGTTGAACAGTAACCTTGTCACCGCGAAGGATACGGATATAGTGTTTTCGCATCTTGCCGGAGATGTGTGCAGTGACCACATGTCCGTTTTCCAGTTCTACCCGAAACTGGGTGTTCGGCAGGTTCTCAAGAACCGTGCCTTCCATTTCAATATGTTCTTCTTTTGCCACTCGATAATTTGGGCCTCCGCCCGATGATCGGATACGAGCGCGGAGTATACCGAACTTTGGTATCCTCGACGAAAATCCGGCGATTAGCACGGGCATGTCGGCGCGCAATCTAAGGTCCGATCTGCCCTGATCGGAATCTCCCCCGCAACAACACCGATAACATGATTGAACTATTTTTCTGGCCTACGCCCAATGGCATGAAGCCCCTGATCTTTCTGCACGAAACCGGCATTGAGTACCAGTTGACGCCCGTTGATATCAATCAGGGCGAACAGTTTGCGCATCGGTTTCTCGAAATTGCGCCTAATGGCCGCATTCCGGCCATCGTTGATGATGCGCCACCGGGCGGGGGCGAGCCTGTGTCGGTTTTCGAATCCGGGGCCATCCTGATTTATCTTGCCGAAAAGGCCGACGCATTGCTCCCGCGATTCCTGACGGCACGCACCGAGGTGCTCGAGTGGCTGATGTGGCAGATGGCGGGGCTGGGACCCATGCTGGGACAGAACCATCACTTCAATGTCTATGCACCGGAGAAGGTCCTGTACGCCATTCGCCGGTATAACGAGGAAGCCTCCCGCCTTTATGCTGTTCTGGACCTGCGTCTGGCGAAGCGCGAATTTATCTGTGAGGATTACTCCATCAGTGATATCGCCTGTTACCCCTGGATTGCCCGTCACCAACGGCACCAGATTGATCTTGAAGACTTCCCTAACATCAAACGCTGGTTTGACGAGATCGGCGAGAGACCAGCCGTGGTTGAGGCTTACCGTCAGGCGAAGACGGTTAACGTCGGGACGCCGGTAACGGAAGGGTCCCGTAGCGTTCTGTTCGGGCAGACGGCTGAGACTGTGCGAAAGGCAGCAGCAGAAAAGCCGTAGTCGATCAGCAGACCCGTGACCGGCATCCTGATCGACAGGGGCGATGCTGCAGATGACTCCTTTAGACCGGCAGTTCTTCAGGGGCGCAGGGCAGTGCCAGTTCGACACATAGTCCCGGATGGTTATCGTGAAGGGTAAGTTTTGCGTTATGCAGCTTGGCGACCGCCCGCACCAGAGACAATCCAAGCCCGTTGCCTGGGGTTGAGCGGCTGACGTCGGTTCGATAGAAACGCTGGAAAACTTTTTCTCTTTCGCCGGGCGCGATCCCGGGACCGCTGTCACAAACAGTGATACGGGCCTCGCCCTTTTCTGCCGAAACCATGAGGTTGATGTTGCCCCCCAGCGGTGTGTATTTAGCCGCGTTATCAACGAGATTAGCCAGCGCCTGAAAGAGCATGTCCCGATCGGCCATAATCACCACTGCATCTTCAGCGCTAACCGTCAGGTTCTGATGCTTCTCATCGGCCAGCGGTTCGTAAAACTCCGCGACGTCATTGGCAAGCTCGGATAGCGGCAGGCGCTGCATGACGGTTTTGGTCGATTCCGACTCAATACGCGCAATCCGCAGCAGCGCGTTGAAGAGATTCAGCAGCCGGTCTGCCTCGGCGAGGGCATCTTCCAGTTCTTCCCTATGGCCCGCATCCGATGACGGTCTACCAGTAAGTGACTCGAGTTTCTGCCGAAGGCGAAAGAGCGGCGTTTTTAAATCATGGGCAATGTTGTCACTGACCTGACGGATCCCGTCCATGAGTTCCTGAATCTGGTCGAGCATCTGGTTGAGATTGCCGGACAGGCGATCAAACTCATCGCCCCGGGCACTCACGGGAACCCGATGCTTCAGTTCGCCTGCAATGATCCGCTGGCTGGTTTCGTTGATCACCTCGAGTCTGGCCAGCATTTTGCGGCTGATGAAGAACCCGCCTGCGAGCCCCAACAGGACCGTCAGGATGACGCCCCAGCTGAGTGCAATGATCACTCGCCGCTGGGCTGCTTTGAGTTCCTGAATATCCTGTCCGACCAGTAGCTGGAAGCCCCCGGTCAGTTGGAAGCGTCGGGCCCGGGCGGGATGCAGGCCGGGGTCATCCCGGTCTCTGGCATCCAGATTGAAGTTAAGCCAGCCATCATCGGGGATGACTTGCGGCCAGCGGCTGATATTGCCGACGATCGGCCTACCCAGGGGATCCGACAACAGGTAGAGCGACGAGCCGGTGGGTTGTTGCCGGGTGATACGGTCGAGGATGAGTCGACGCAGACCCGGAACGCCTCGGCTCTCGTAGCGTTCCGCAAGGGTGGCGATCTCTGAGCGGATTGCGGCGTCCGACTGGGTCCCCATGTAGCGCGCACTCGACCAGTAGATGAAGCTGAACAGGACCAGTACCGACACGGTAAAAAGAATGACGTACAGCAGGGCCAGCCGAAAGGTCGAACTGGCAAGAAAACTATTCTGGTTCACGTAGCATGTACCCGGCACCGCGGACAGTGTGCAGTAGCGGTTTCTCGAATCCCCGGTCGATCTTGGACCGCAACCGGCTTACATGAACGTCAATGACATTGGTCTGGGGATCAAAATGATAATCCCAGACGTTCTCCAGGAGCATCGTTCGGGTGACCACCTGCCCGCTGTGCCGCATCAGGTATTCGAGCAGGCGAAACTCCCGCGGCTGCAGGTTAACAGACTGGCTGGCCCGTTGTACTTTTCGAGCGAGGACATCCATTTCCAGGTCCGAGACCTTGAGGTGGGTCGTTACCGCGCCCTGGTTTGACCGTCGACCCAGCGCCTCAACCCGTGCGAGCAGTTCCTCAAAGGCAAAAGGCTTGGGCAGATAGTCATCACCGCCGGCCCGCAAACCCGACACGCGGTCTTCCAGGTCACCCAGCGCGCTCAGAATCAGGACGGGAACGTGGTTATCCTGCTCGCGCAGCGACTCAACAATGGATAAACCGTCCATCGACGGCAGCATCCGGTCGACAACCAGGACGTCATAGTCCTCATGGGAGGCCATCGCCAGGCCATCGGAGCCGTTGTCCGCCACGGCAATAACATGACCTGCCTCGCGCAGGCCCCGGGAGATGTAGCGGGAGGCTTGGGGATCGTCCTCTATCAGAAGAATGCGCACGACAATGATTCTACCGTTGCCTTCGCTGCTGACAAACCGGGATCAAAAAAAAATCCAGCCGGGACAAATCGTCCCGGCTGGACAGTAAGCACCCTAAGTCAGCCAGTCTTTACCGCAACATACCGCTGGCGACCATCGCGCTGCACCAGCAGCAAGACCGATTTCCTTTTTGAGTGAATCTTTTTAACTTCGCTGACAACATCCTTCGGGGCGCGGACCGCTACGCTGCCCACCTTGAGAATGATGTCACCCGCCCTGAGTCCCTGACGGGCCGCGGGGCTCGAGGGCATGACTTCCTCGATCAGCACCCCATCTCCCTCGTGGCCGAGTTCACTACGTGTGTCCTCGTCAAGGGCCGACAGGCGAAGTCCGAGCCGACCGCCCGATGGCGCAGCCTCGCGGGTTTTCTTGGCCTGTTGGGATTCGGGCATGGGCTCCAGGGTAGTTTCGATACCGAGTTCGTTTCCATCGCGCAAGACGATGACCGTGGCTTTTTCTCCGACCGGGGCTTTTGCCACCATGCGCGGAAGCTGCCGGGTGTTTTCTACCTTCTGCCCGTTAAATCCGACGATAACGTCACCGGTTTGCAGTTCACTCTGGGCAGCCGGGCTGTTTGGCGTGATTTTCGAGATCAGGGCCCCATGCGCCTCATCCAGGGACAGGCCTTGGGCAATCTCAGGCGTGACAGATTGAATCTCAACACCCAGCCAGGCCCGGGCGACCCGGCCGTCGTCACGTAACTGGTCGATCACACTTTGTGCAACCGAAGCCGGTATGGCGAAGCCGATACCGACACTGCCGCCGTTTGGCGAAAAGATTGCCGTATTGACACCGATGACCTCACCAACGTCATTGAACAGGGGTCCGCCGGAATTGCCGCGGTTGATCGAGGCATCGATCTGGATGTAATCCACATAGGGTCCGTTGTTGATATCGCGACCCCGTGCCGAAACGATGCCCGAGGTTGTGGTGCCTCCAAGACCAAAGGGATTTCCGATGGCGATTACCCAGTCTCCTACCCGTGCTGTGTCAGAGTCGCCAAAGCTGACGTAGGGCAGCGGCTCGTCGGTCTTGACCTCGAGCAGAGCAAGGTCCGTCCTCCGGTCAACGCCCCGGACGGCTGCGGGCAGCGATTCACCGTTATCGAGAATGACTTCGATTTCATCAGCACCCCGGATCACATGATGATTGGTCACGACCAGTCCCGATGCATCAATGATGAAGCCCGAACCCAGGGAACGGCTGTCCATCGGCCCTCGAGGCCCCTGCGGCAATGACTTGCCGAAAAAGCGCTCCATGAAGCGGCGCATCTCCGGCGGACCGTCAAACTCGAACTGTCTCCTGTCATGGCGCCGCCCCGGCCAGCCGTGGTCCATGTGTTTTTCCCGTACAGCGGCGGGTTGCACCGTCCGGGTAGATATATTGACAACGGCTGGGCGGACCGCCTCGACCAGGTCAGCAAATCCGTTGGCCGGCCGGATGATTGCGGCATCGGCGGTTTGCGGGATGGCAGTGACTGCTGTGCCTGCGTAGAGTACCGCGCCGATGGCGGTTACACCGGCAACGGCGGCAACTCTTGGGCCAAAACGGCGCAGGCTTCGAATGTATAGATTCATCGGTGTCCTCGCGATAAGTGGCTGTTACATGGGCCACCTTAGGACACCGCACGTTACCGGGAGGTAACTAACAGATTACCGTTTGTTAATGAACCCGGCCGGTGCGCTCAGGATTCAAGTCAGAAGGCGATCCAGTACCTTCTCGTAGATGTTTGACAGGGTATCGAGATCGTCGGCATTGACGACTTCGTCCACCTGATGGATGGTCCGGTTAAGCGGACCCAGTTCAACGACCTCGGCCCCTGTTGGCGCGATAAAACGCCCGTCCGAGGTTCCGCCATCGGTCGAAAGCTGTGGCGCATAACCGGTGACCGCTTTCACGCTGTCTTCAACCGCTGATAAAAGCGTACCTGGCAGTGTCTGGTAGGGCGCGCCCAATGGGCTCCAGTCGATCTCAAAGCGGTCTGCGTGATCCCTGCAGATCGATTCAATCCGCTCTTTCAGCGATGAAGCCGGGCTGTCGGGACAAAAACGCAGGTTGAACTCAGCCTTCGCCTCACCCGGGATCACGTTCGTCGCCCCGGTCCCACCCTGGATATTGGACACCTGAAAAGTGGTGGCAGGGAAGTATTCGTTTCCGGTATCCCAGTGCGCTGCCGATAGTTCACGGACGATGGCGGCGAGCCTGTGAATGGGGTTATCCGCAAGGTGAGGGTAGGCCACGTGCCCCTGGGTTCCCCTGACTGACAACGTTCCGCCGAGAGAGCCGCGCCGGCCGTTTTTGACAGTATCACCGAGTTTTTCTGAACTGGTGGGCTCTCCAACCAGGCACCAGTCGATCGTTTCGTTTTGACCGCTTAAGGTTTCGGTCACCCGGACGGTGCCGTCGACAGCCGGCCCCTCTTCATCGCTGGTCAGCAGCAATGCGATCGAACCCCGGTGGTCCGGGTGTGCCTGGACGAAGCGCTGGCAGGCCGTAACCATTGCGGCGAGGCTGCCTTTCATGTCGGCGGCACCCCGGCCATGCAGTATCCCGTCAATCATTTCACCCGAGAACGGCGGGTGGACCCAGTTCTCCTCGGGACCGGTCGGCACGACGTCAGTATGCCCGGCAAAAACAAAAAGGGGTGCCTGCGTTCCACGCCGAAGCCACAGGTTCCGCACTTCGCCAAAGTTCATGAACTGCGGGGTGAAGCCATCGGGAATCAACTGATCCGCAATCAAATCCTGACAGCCTTTGTCGTCAGGCGTTACCGAGGGCCTGCGGATCAGATCCTGGGCGATGCGTAAAGTCGCTGTCATGAAACTTTTTGTGAAAAACTGCGGTTCAGGAATCGATCATGGCAATCTTGATCATCCTTCCACCGTCGTGCGTGCCCGGAGGTGCCCCAGCCAGTGTTGTTCCCAGATGCGAAAGCCCCTGCTGATAATGAATACCAGTGCCATGTAAAACAGCATGGCGGTTATGAAGCCCTCGTAGGCGAGGTAATAACGCCCGTTCAGCCATCGGCCGACGCCGAGTATATCCTGAAGGGTAATGGTGCTGAGGACCACGGAACTGTGCAGCATAAAGATCACTTCGTTGGAATACGCAGGCAGGGCACGCCGGAATGCGCTGGGCAGTACGATGCGTCGCATCATCCTGGCGGGAGACATGCCACAGGCCCGCGCCGCTTCAATCTCACCCTTCGCAGTATTTTCAATGGCGCCGCGCAGAAACTCTGTCGTATAGGCAGCCGTATTGAGGCTGAAGGTAATGAGTGCGCACCACCAGGGGCTTGAAAGGATCGGTCCCCAAAGAAAACTCTCACGGACAAAGTCAAACTGAGCCAGGCCGTAATAGACCAGATAGGTCTGAACGAGCAGAGGCGTACCGCGAAAAAAATAAGTAAACCCGAATATGGGTCCATTCCACCATCGATGGCGGTAGGCGCGGGCAATCGCCAGCGGGATCGCCATGACGCCCCCGATCAGCAATGCCAGCAAGGTGATCTCGATCGTGAGCAGGGTGCCATAAAAGAACTTGTCTATGTGATCGGCAACGAGCATGAAGTCCAGTGGTGAGTGATTCTCGCTCACGTAGACCAGGTAGTCGAAGAATGTGCGGTCGGTTTCTGCCATGAGGCTAGGCTCTATCCACTCCCACGTTGTAGCGCCGGTCCAGCCAGCGCAGCCCGACGTCGGAGCAGGCCGTCAGAATGAGATAGATGATCAGCACGGCAAACATGAAGGTGAAGGGTTCACGTACCGAGCGCCCGGCAGTGGAGGCATTCCACACCAGGTCATGAAGACCAATGACTGAGACCAGGGCGGTTGCCTTGATCAGCACCAGCCAGTTATTGGTAAACGAGGGCAGAGCATGGCGGACCATCTGCGGCCAGGTGATCCGCCGGAAAATCAGAAACGGTGTCATGCCGCAGGCGATGCCGGCCTCGATCTGACCGCGCGGAATAGCGAGAATCGCGCCGCGGAAAGTCTCTGTCATATAGGCGCCAAAGACAAAGCCGATTGACCACACGCCGGCGATGAACTGGTTGATCTCGACGTAGTCCCACCAGCCGGTCATGCTGCCGAGATCATTGGCAATCTGCTGACCCCCATAAAAGAGCAGCATCATCAGCACCAGGTCCGGCACCCCACGTACCAGCGTGGTGTAGGCGCCGGCGATTTTCTGTGAGACCGGGTTGGCGGCCAGTTTGGCGGCAGCGCCGACAAGGCCCAGCAGTACGGAAAAGGCCAGTGAGGCGAGCGCGAGTTGAACGGTGACCGCGGTTCCCGCCAGCAGCAGGTTTCGGTATTCCCAGACGGAATCCATCGGTGGGTCAGAAAAGGAACGGGCCCGCGTCGGGCCCGTTCAGGTCATACAGAATGAAACGGAAGTATCTTAGTTGCCGTAGATATCGACAGCGAAGTACTTATCGTTCATGGTCTTGTAGGTGCCGTCAGCGCGGATATCGAGAATGATCTGGCTGAGTGCATCACGCAGAGCTGTGTCCTCCTTTCGAACTGCAAAGCCGGCACCGACACCCTGGCACTCGATGTCATCGATGGCGTCGCCCAGAAAGTCAAAGCCCTGGCCTGCATCAAGTGCAAGGAAGCCTTCATAGGCCTGCAGTGAGTCAGAGAGTTGGGCATCCAGACGGCCGGCAGCAAGATCCTGCCAGACTTCTTCCTGGGTTGCGTACAGAGCGAGTTCAGCACCCGGGAACAGTTTTTCCGCCGAACACTGGTGCGTGGTGGCGCGCTGCACACCCAGACGCTTGCCGTTAAGGCCCGCAGCAGTGCCGTCGAAACCGGCGTCTTTCTTCGCGACCAGCTTGGCAGGGGTGTTGTAGTACTTCACCGTGAAGTCGATTTTTTTCTTGCGTTCTTCTGTGATCGACATGGAGGCAATAATCGTGTCGAATTTCTTGGCCAGTAGGGCGGGAATCATGCCATCCCATTCCTGCTCAACCAGCACACACTCACGGTTAAGTCGTTTGCAGACCTCCATCGACATGTCGATGTCGAAGCCTTTGAGCGAGCCGTCTGCCTCTTTCCACGAGAACGGCGGGTAGGCGCCTTCCACACCGACCCGCAACGGGTCGCCCGCAGTCGCGGTTCCGGTGACCAGGGCAAGCAGGCCCGCAAGGCCGAGCAGTGTCAGTTTCTTTTTCATCATCTCTCTTCTCCCTTCGGTTATTGGAAAATCCAGCCTGTTAATACTACACGGAGTACACAGGGTTTGCCGGCAGCCCTCGGCTAATGCAGGGCATTTGCCAAAAACTGGCGAAAACGTGCTGACGTGGGGTTGTCGAACATCTCAGCAGGGGTGCCTTCAGATTCAATCGCCCCTTCGTGCAGAAAGATCACCTTGTTGGATACGTCCCGCGCAAACCCGATTTCATGGGTCACGACGATCATGGTTCTGCCCTCGTCGGCGAGCGTTCTCATGACTTTGAGTACCTCACCGACCAGTTCAGGGTCGAGTGCAGAGGTGGGCTCATCAAACAGCATCACATCCGGCTCCATGGCAAGGGCCCGGGCAATAGCTGCACGCTGCTGCTGGCCCCCGGAGATATGCGCCGGGTAATAGTCTTTGCGGTCCAGCATGCCAACCTTGTCCAACGTCTCGCAGCCGCGGTCGTGCGCGTCGGATTTGGGCATCTTCAGCACATGAATCAAGGCTTCGGTCACGTTCTCAAGGACCGTCATGTGCTGCCACAGATTGAAACTTTGGAAGACCATGCCAAGGCGTGCCCGCAGCCGGATCACCTGGGCCATATCGGCGGGAACCGGACCGCCGGACCGGTTAACCGTCATCCCAATGGTTTCGCCCTGTACCGTGACAGAACCGCTGTCGGGAACCTCCAGAAGATTGATGCAGCGGAGAAAGGTGCTCTTGCCCGAGCCCGATGCACCCAGCAT
>DCXP01000062.1 GCA_002327725.1 Proteobacteria bacterium UBA2133 | reverse complement strand
GTCATACTTTGGAGGATCAGCGACTTTCTTGCAGCCCTTGGCAGGATCGCAACTGGTTGTGGTTGTCTCGACCTTGACGGTTTCAGCCGGTTTAGGCTTCGTTGTGCCAGCTGCTTTTTCCGATTCCGAGGGACAATACTCAGTATCGGGATCACAACGGTCTGCAGCCGCTGAAGCTGTTGTAGCCGTCGTTCCGGTGTCTGCTGTTTTCGGCTCGAAGTAAGCGGGCTTTTCCTCAGCGGTTGCGCCCGTGAAAGAATAGGCCGCTGAAGTTTCCCAGCCGCCGGTTGGCGCGGTAACAGACTTGCCGTCCTCGGTTCTGACACCCGGTGCTTTGACCGTGTCGTCAACGGCTTTGGTCATATCGACCATTGCCATGGCGGGTTCAGCGGGAGTCCTGCTCGGGGCGCGCCCTATGGGCGACCCAACCGGGGGAACATAAGCCGCCACATCATTGCTGAAGTCGACCGCAAGCGAATTGATCTCCAACTTAAGGCCGGCTGGAGCGACGGGCATGTTGGGAATACCTCCAGCGGGAGGTGCAGCAGCCACCGGGATGTTGGCCGCCATACCCGCTTTGGGTATTGGCGGAGCCCCGATCTCGACAGGCTGGGTCAGCCCCTCAGGCGAAGCCGCCAGGTCTTCCGGATTGCCAGGCATAGGTGGCGGCATCATGCTGCCGTCAGCCACAGCTTCACCGGGTTCTCCCGGAGTCATTGGTGCAAGGCGCTGTGGTTCAGTTCCTGGTTCAGGCGAAGATTCATTGGTACCAGGCAACAACCCGTCGGGGCTTCCTTCCCTCACGACAAGGCCCGCCTCTTCCGGCGGAGGTTGGTTCGGGTCAGGCTCTGTCCGTGCAAGACCGGATTCGGATGCGACGCCTTCGTCTGCTGGTTTTTCGCTGGGCTCGGGCTGCGACGCCGCGTTCGCCTGATCTCCCTCGACCGGGGCAGGCTCCTGTCCAGAATCCTCCGGCTGTGCGCTACCCGCTTGCTGATCCGAAGCACCGGACGGCTCATCAGCGGCTGCTGGCGCGGGCTGATCTACCGGTTTTTCAAGTGCCGCGAGGTCCTTGGCCAGTGTCTCGGGGCTGATCTTCTGTGCAGTAGGTGCCGTCGTCTGTCCCGAGCTCACGCTGAAGGCCCGCCCGGTCTGTGATGTGCTTGCGGTCAATCCGGAGGCGGCTGATGTGACACTCAGCTGGGTGCCATAAAGCAGTCCCGCTTCAAGTCCTGCAGTCGTCTCCTTTACATACGCGATGCCTCCCCGAACGCTGACTGTTGCCGAAGGCGAATTGAAGACAACCGGTGTATTTTTGGAGATCTTGCCCCCGACGAGGCGGAACACACCCTTGCTGATACTGACGACCATTTCCCCGGTACCGGTGTCAGGATCAAACACGTATTCATCGATGGTCATCTCGGAGCCGGCACCCACGGTCAAGGAAGTGCCATCACGAAAGAGCAGTTGCGCCCTTCCGGTATCGTCAGTGGAGATCTTCTCGTTGAAAAAGACCTCAAGACCCGTCTCAAGATCGCGCGCCGGGGATACCGGCGGCTTTCCCTTGGCATCGATAACCGATGCGGCAGTCACACCGACTTCAACTTCGTCGGTGGCCGCGTCCGCTCCATGAGGCAGGCAGAGGAGGCCAAAGACAATGAGTGAGGTTTGGGCGCGGCCTTTGATGTTCATCATCTTATATCGCTATGCGATTGCTAAAACTGTCCCAGTAGGCTGACACTGGAAAACCAGTTCTCATTAGTATAGTTCGGTAGATTGGATCGCACATCCGTGTAGCCTGCGGTGGTCAGCAGGTTCAGCCGGGTAGTCAAGGGGATTACAAGAGACGCACTGCTACGCAGCGTGTCATCCTGGCGCACGACACCGGCGTCGACGCCCGGATTGGCCTCATCGTAGGATTTGTCATAGAAACCGATATTAAATGACAGTGTCCAGGGCGCCGGGGAAAAAGTCAGTGGCCTTCCAAAGAGGCGAGGCTGGGGGCTTAGGTCGGCGAGGTTATGCTGGATCAATACCTGCAGACCGTACTCCCAGTAGGCCGAGGATTTTTCATCGGTGTCCTCGTTAAAGGCGCTGAGGTTGATGGTGCCGATGGTGAGGTTCGAAAGGCCAAAGGTCCTGCCGGCAAAGAGCCGGGTTCGTGGCCCCTTGAGCCCGACCTCCTCAGCCTGGCTGTAATCGCGATCAACATAGCGGGTGCCCGCGGTCCAGGCGCTTGCCATGGAAGTCCTGAAGGCAAGGTCAAGGCCGGCGCCGACCCCCTCGAAGCTGTCTTTACCTCCCAGGGCCATGTCATTCACCAGCGCATAAGGGCGAAGGTCCAATGCTGTTCCCGGTTTGGGGGTGAAAACCAACCGCGGCCCAAACTGTAATTCGAACAGCGTGGTGTCGACCTGTGACTGCGTGTCCTGCCAACTGCTGTAGGCGGAGACGCCGGTTTCGAGCGTCACGCTGGGCTCCGTTTCAAAGTCATAGACATAATTGAACTGGCCCGCGAGAGACACGTCCCAGTCAGACTGTCGGGTGTACTCTTCGTCAAGCACCGCACTGCCGCCGAAGAGGCGGATGTTCTGCGTCATCGGCCCACCGTTGGCATTGGACTGATAACGCACACCCGCCACAACCGTGCCATTAAAGCGGTGCGGCGAGATCAGCGTATCAATTTGAGTGATGAGGTCTTGTGCGCTCTGTTTGACGTCATCCGGAACTTCATCATGGGCAACCACCGCGTTGAGGTAGGTGAGCGCCATGGCATAGGAGGCGAGCTGGAAATACAGGGTTCCCAACTGCATCCGGACCTGGGGCAGGTCAGGCTCAATGATGAGCATGCGCTCAAGGGCGGCGACAGCGCCTTCGAGGTCCCCCACCGCGATCGCGAGCTCCGCAAAGCGGAAAGTCTTGTCAAGATTACCGACGTCTTCATACATCTCAAGAAAGGCGGCCTCGTACTGCTCGTTGACCGTCAGTTCTTGAGCGTGGGTCCCAGAAACCGGGCCCAGGGTGTACAGAAGTAAGGTAAAAACCGCTCCCAGATAGCGCTTTCTGGAGCCAACGCAAGCAGAACGAGGGCCGCAAGAAACTTTCATGTACGACATTTTATGCAACTTCGCCTCTCAGGATACAAGTGGCATCAAGTCGGCGCTGTAAGTCAGCATCATATCGTGGTTTTTCAGGAATTGCGGTGGCGCGCTTTGAAGGCATCTACCCCGCGATGCCGGCCTGTTTTCTGAGTTTTTCTGCAGCATTGCTGTGGCGGCGGATGAGGTCGGCCTCGTCAATATGCGGTGCATGCCCATCGATAACCTTCCATTCACCGCCGATCATGACGCGGTCAGCGCGGGAAGCCCCGCACAGGATTAAAGCCGCGAGCGGGTCGTGATAGCCGCTGTGGCGAAGTTCATCGAGCCTGAAAAGTGCAAGATCCGCCTGTTTGCCTGGCGCCAATGCACCAATATCGTTGCGGCCGAGGCACTGCGCACTGCCCTCGGTCGCGAGATGAATCGCATCAAGATGACTGAATCCACCGGCGCCTTCACGCAGGCGCTGTAGCATCATTGCTGCGCGGACTTCCTCAATAGCATTGGAGGCGTCATTGGAGGCGGACCCGTCGACTCCGAGACCCACTGCACTGCCGGCAGTTTGTAGAGCACAGGCGGGGCAAAGACCCGAAGCCAGCGTCATGTTGGAGTGGGGGCAGTGGGTGACCGCGGTACCCGCCTTTCCAAGACGATGAATTTCGTCATCGTCGAAGTGGATGCCGTGCGCCAGCCAGGTACTGTTGCCAAGCCAGCCGCAATCCTCCAGGTAGTCGAGCGGCCGCATTCCGAGCGTTGCGACGCAGTAATCGTTTTCGTCCTGCGTCTCCCCAAGATGCGTGTGCAGGCGAACGTTCAAACGGGATGCAAGCACGGCGGTGTCGCGCATCAGGTCCTGCGTGGCTGAAAAAGGCGAGCAGGGCGCAAGGGCAATCTGGACCATGGCACCCGGTCCCGCCTGATGAAAGCGGTTCACCACGCGCTCACTATCGGTCAGGATTTCATCTGTCTTTTGAACCACTGAATCGGGCGGCAGGCCGCCGTCTTTTTGAGAAAGGTCCATGGACCCGCGGGTGAGGGTGACCCGCATGCCGATCTTCGCCGCAACGCCAACCTGGATATCCACCGCGTCTTCAAGCCCCGCGGGATAAAGATAATGATGATCCGAGGTGGTGGTGCAGCCCGAGAGCAGCAGCTCTGTCAGCGCGAGTTCTGTTGCGACAGCGAGCCCTTCGGGATCGAGCCCGGACCAGATTGGGTAAAGCGCTTTCAGCCAGTCGAAGAGTTCCTTGCCGAGTGCTGGTGCTAGCGCCCGGGTCAGCGTCTGGTAGAAGTGATGATGCGTGTTAATGAGGCCCGGCAGGATGACATGGGAAGGGGCATCGAAGACGGTGCACGGCGCTGAAGGTGTCTTGCCAGACGGCACGAGTTCGCAGATCTTGCCGCCCTCGATGACGATGCCGCCGGCCGCATCCTGCGCGAGGATCGCAAGGGGGTCTTTAAGCCAGAGCCGGCCCATGGCGTTGATTGTACGGTCGAAAAAAAACCCGCCCCGTCAACGGGGCGGGTTCCGGTTCAGTCGGTCAGTCCCTTATTCAGGCAGTTTGTCGTCGACACCTTCG
>DCXP01000034.1 GCA_002327725.1 Proteobacteria bacterium UBA2133 | reverse complement strand
GCCGGCGAAAACACTCTTGTTGTTCGGCATTGTCGTGCTGGGACTGGCTGCTGCCGCCTGCTCCTACGCGACCCGGCTGTGGCATTTTTACATCCTGTTCGGTGCGCTCGCGCCCGTAGGACTTGCCTGCGCCGGCTCACCCATCCTTAACCCCACGATCATGAACTGGTTTGCCGAGCGCCGCGGGATGGCGCTGGGTCTGGCGCAAACCGGGGGCGGTCTCAGTTTTGTCTTTGTCTTCCTGATGGAATTTGTTATCGAAGGCTTCGGCTGGCGCACAGCTTACGTCATTATGGGATTGCTGACCGTTGCTGTTCTCATCCCTATCGTATTGCTGGGCTATGCCTTTTCGCCCGAAGAGCGCGGCCTGCGGGCGATCGGATCTCGTGGCAAAGCATCAGACGCGCGCGATGCACCTTCGAAAGATCCTAATGAGACGAATGTGGAACTTTGGACCCGGGCATCCGGCTTAAGAAGTCGGCCCCTGTGGTTGCTCTTTGTCTCGAATATGCTTTTTTGGGGCACCGGCTGCTACCTGATTCTGGCCCATCAGGTGAAGTTTGCGATTGATGCTGGCTACCCTCCAGCGGTGGCTGCATCCACCACAGCCGCCTTCGGGATCTTTATGGTGCTCGGACAGGCGAGTTCTTTCATCTCGGACTATATTGGCAGAGAGGCGACTATTTTCGTGGCATCTGTCTTCACCTGTGCCGCCACCATAATCCTGATGTTCCTAGGACCTGGTTCAGGCCTGCTTCCCCTGTACAGCTTCTCTGTATTATTTGGTATTGGCGCGGGACTATTCGCGGTTTGCGTATTTGTCGGCGCGGCCGACATCTTTTTTGGCCGGAACTTTGGTCTATTCTGCGGTATCGTCACTGGGGGGATGGGATTCGGCGGGGCCTTCGGCCCCTGGCTTGGAGGCGTGCTGTTTGACGTATCAGGTTCGTATCACTACTCGTTTCTTTTCGCCGCGCTGAGTTTTCTGATCTCTTTTGTCTGTTTCTTCCTGGCGGCGCCCAGGCGCTATGCTGCAATGAAACATTCCCGGACGGGATCTTCGTAAATGCCAGTGGCTTGATAGCTCTTGCACGGGCTTGCCGAACCTACTTGAGTTCCACTTCAATAAAGGACATGGGCACTGATCCCATGTTGCTGACATCGTGCTCCACCCCTGCCTCGCGATAGTACGCCTCGCCCGCACTGACAGTGACTTCCCGCTCTATATCACCTGGCTCCTCCAGGCGCATCGAAAGATCGGTAATCGCCGTAATGACATAGTCGTGCTCATGACGATGCCAGCCGGTCTTCGCGCCGGGCACAAAATCAAAACGGGTTACCCGGACCTGCTCGTTGTCGATCAGAGTTGTGGCTACCGCCAGCATGGGATTGCTCATCTTTAAGTGTCCCTCCTTAGTTGGGTTCAGTTACCAGCGCCTGCTGGGTTAGACTAGCCGGCAAGGCGAGCCTGGCCCACCAGATGACAGACGATAAAAAACTGGACGCCGTAGTTGCCAAGGCGGTCCAAGACCGCGAAGCCCGCGAGCGTGATTATCGGGCACAGTCTCTCAAAATCCATCCCTGGGTGTGCGGACGGTGCGGACGTGAATTTACGCGGGAGAACCTGCACGAACTGACCGTACACCACAAAGACCACAATCACGATAACAACCCGCCTGACGGCAGTAACTGGGAGAACCTTTGTCTTTACTGTCACGACAATGAACACGCCCGCTACGTGGATGCCGTGCCCGGTATCGAGAATCAAAAGCCGGCTGCCGTTACCCACAAGGCACTGGCAGGCCTTGCAGACCTTCTCAAGAAAGATCAGTAACTCAGCAGCCGTGGTTTGGCTACGAGGACCCTGCCTAGGACCCCACCCAGGCGACCGCTTCAATCTCAACCAGCATTGTTGGTTCGGCAAGCTTCGCCTGGATTGTCGTGCGGGCTGGCGGATCGGTCGGGAACAGCTTGGCGAATTCAGCATTCATCGCCTTAAAATCACGGATATCCGCGAGGTAGACGGTGCACTTGATGACATCGTCAACTGATGCGCCGCCCTCGCACAGCACCGCAACAACATTCTTCAGTGTCTGCCGGGTCTGGGCAGCGACATCTCCGATTCCTGTCACTTCGCCCGTTTCATCCCAGGCCACCTGACCTGCTGTGAAGATCATGCCCCCGCCCCGGGTACCGGGCGAGTAGGGATAAGTCGGCCTCGGCTGAAAGTCGAGACTCTTCGGGCGCAGTGTAGTTCGTGGCATATCGATCTCCGGTCGTCGAAGCAGAATCTACGGCAGGCGGCTCAGATTGAGGCAGTTATCCTGATTTCTATCTCTGTCGGGTTACCGTGATTGCAAGGATTATTCACCTGCGGACAGTTAGAGATCACCGCAAGCGCATTCATCTCAGCCCGCAAGGTCACCAGGGCTCCTACTTTGGCTTTGCTGGGGACAAATACGGTGTCGCTCAGCACCCGGCTTTTATTAACCGGGACATCACAGAAGAAGTTAATGTTGGGCACAATGTCCCGCCGGCCGAGCCCGAATGATTCCAGTCCCCTGAGAAAGTTCTCACGACATCCGGTTGTTCCCTTAACACCGTAAAGCATTTCGTTGCTCACTTCACTACAACATCCGCCGATGGTGTCATGCCCGCCAAAGGTGTCTTCGGTGATTGTGAAAATCGGCCGGGCGTCATCGGAATAAAGCAGGTGACCCGTCGTCAGCTTCAGGGTCAGCGCCGCCTTTAAAGTGTTGGGCGCGTGATACCGCTCCTCGGGCTGATCAGCGTTGTAGCAGAGAAAATCAACGCCCTGCCCGCCTTTCAAGTCGACAATGGTCAACGCTTCGCGTCTGGGAACCACGCCTGACCAGTGACCCCCAGGGCCGATAATGATTGAATGCGCCATGACTCCCTCCCCGCAAATGGGCACACAAGGTAGCACATTTGTCTTGTGACGGTGCGCGATCTTTCGGTCGATACCGTTTGAGGGAACTGCGGGATTTCCCTAGAATTAACGGATCAAGAATGCGCCCGTAGCTCAGCTGGATAGAGTACCTGGCTTCGAACCAGGTGGTCGGGGGTTCGAATCCCTCCGGGCGCGCCAATCATGCCATCCTCACCATGCACTCCGAATGCATCGAGTGAGTCGCAGTAGCCGAAGTTGCGTTCAGTATCGCCGCGGCAAAATGGAGCAATCCTGTTCGCTTGTCAGCCCAGGAAAGCACCCAGTCATAAAGACGCCGAATCAGGTGAAAGGGGTTCATCGAAAGTTTTCCTTTCCCGTCTCCGAAAGAAGCCTCCGGAGGCTATAGCATGAGCGCGATCCTATTTGTACTGAAAACGACGCCTTTTGCTCAATCAATGTGACACCTTATATTTGTCATCGTGCGCAACCGGGCGCAAACGCGGCTCGAACTGAACTACGAAAAACGCCAACACTTGCTCGGCAATATTGACATCGTCCTGGTCTTCAAGAAGTCGTTTGAGTTCAGGTGATGTAACCAAGCCCACAATGGAAGGCCCACTGTTTAGGCAATAGTTTTCCAGGGACGCTGGGTTACTGGTTGGCAATCGGCGAGGGTCGTAACCTGCTGGCGAGCAACAGCCCGAAAATGGCAAACCCACTAAGCAACAGAACCGCAATCTTGTAATTGCCAGTCAGGTCGAAGATCATTCCCGAGAGTAGCGGCCCGATGGTGCCACCCAGTGTTCCGGCAAAGAAAACGACGCCAAAAATAGCGCCATGTGATTTGGTGCCAAAGTAATCGGCTACGCTTGGAGAGACGATAGCGAAAAACCCCCCATGGGCGATACCGTAAATCAGCGCAAACAAAAACAGCAATTGTGGATCGGTGAGCGTCTGCAGCAGGATAAAGCTTACCAATAGCAGGGCGAAACAGATCAACAACGAGTGTTTTGCGCCTAGCCAGTCATAAGTCGAACCCAGCAAGATGCGACCGATGATACTGCAGCCACCTATGGTCGAGAGCACCGCAACGGCAACTGAGGGTGCAAGGCCCTGGTCGATACCGTAGGGCACGATATGAACGACAATAGTAAAACTACAAAACATATCAGAGAACTTGGCCAGACAGAGAATCCAGAATTGCTGCCTGGCCAAGGCTGCTTTTAAATTCAGTCCAGCCGCAGTGTGTTCGGCTGCCCCCTCTACGGGTTTTTCTGACCCGAGTGGTTGTAAACCGAGCGTTGCCGGATCGCGGCGCATTATCTGGGCCATCGCTACGAGCCCTATCAGCACAACGATTCCGATCAGCAGGCAGGCGTGGCGCCAGCCGTATGCAGTAACCAGAACCGCTGCAATCAGCGGAAAAAGAACCTGGCCGGCCCCGGCACCGGCCTTGACGATACCTGACATCATCCCACGGTACCTGATAAACCAGCGGGCAATCGTGGACAAAGTAGCAAACTCAAGTGCCGCTATACCAAGCCCGCATAAAATCCCGTAGAACAAATAGAGCTCCAGAGTAGTGGTTACACGGTGCAACAGCATATAACCAGCTGCATATATGATCCCAGAGATAGTCAGCACTATTCGTGGGCCAAAGCGGTCGGTCGCTTTCCCCATAACAATACCGAATAACCCTAATACAAAGAAACTCAGTGAGGCAGCCCCTGATATCGTTGCTCGGGACCAGCCGAATTCGGATTCGAATTCCGGGAACAGCACACCGTAGGTAAATACAGAGCCGAGGTACATCATCTGGATGACGATGCTCGCAGCAACGATCCGGTACCCGTAGAAAATTCCTCGGCTCATCGATGTATCTTCCGTTTTCTGATTGATCTGTGAGTACTTTTGACCAGCCGCTACCGGCGATGGCAGTGATATCAGGGCTGAGCCCGGCTTTTCAATTCTTCATAAGCAGGCATGTGGTGGGCAAGATAATCCGCCAGATGCGGTGCATCGACAAGACATTGCGCAAACGCCTCCCGCTTGCGCGCGGCTTCATCCGGATCAGCATCACGGATACCCTGACTGGCGAGCGCACCCTGGTGCCATCCCTTAACCGGCTGCCAAGCTGCAGGGGCATCCTCCTGACTCCAGTTGAACGCGTGATCCACATAGTCAAGCTTCACCTGTTCCCAATAGTGCGAGAGGGTCTGCTTTGGTCTTGCCTGAACCGATTCGGCTTCGATCACAATCGGTTCTGTCCCGAAGAGGTCAACCAGGGCTTTGAAATGTGTCCACTGGCTCGCAATTCCAATTTCCTCAAGGGTGATCTTTGAATCCAGCCGATAGTATGAAACGATTGCGCTGACAGGATTCCGAATGAGGAAGCTGTGCGTTATCTTGCTGGCGAAATCCGGATCGGTCGGCAGATAAGGCAGAACATAGTAACTCATGTCCTTGAAAAACACCGGCCCGGTCTGCGCCAGAGCAACGATCGAGTCACGGATCTCCCTGTACGCAGCCGGATGGTCGAGGTCTATCTCAAAACCGGGCATGATCCTCACCCGGCGGTGAACATAATAGTCGTACATAAACGGTTCATGTAGACAGTTGAGGTCCCCGCGTTCACGCATGATGCGTTCAAACACGGTTGAGAGTGAACGTGGGTGCGCCCACAGCGCAATGATCGGGTACATGCTTCGGGCCCCTCTACCTAATCCCTAATCCGGGTGCAGTACACCGGACCAAGAGTCCAAGCTTCACCCTACCCCTGATATCAAGCCCGGGCAAGACGGTTGTCCGGATCATAGGCCGGCTTGGGCAGAAGGCGGGCCGGACACATCCGGCCGAGCACCTCGACCACCAGCGGTCCATCAGCTGCCGCCTTGGCAACGGGCAACAGAAGAAATGCGAGACTCTTTCCGGTTCTGCAGCCGTAAGCACCGGATACCGCGACCCCGATACATTGGAAGGCAAGGAGCCCCGCGACATCGCTGATGCAGCGGCGAGGGCCCTTCTGAGCCCAATGGCCACAGACGATCACTACACCCAACTCGTGCAAAGTATTGAAATGCTGCACAAGGAAAGCTACATCAAGACGCTGGAATCGTCGATACCATACGACAGGCAGCTGGCACTTGAGTCGATTAAGGTTCCGAGTCTGTTTCTCTTTGGTCAGCATGACCCTCTCTGCCCGCCGAAATTTGGACGCTCAATGGCGGATCGGGTTCGGCGGAGTCGATTCTTTGAGATCGCAAACGCCGGCCATCTGGTAAACATCGAGCAGCCGGAAGTGTTTAACCAGATAGTTCTGGATTTTCTGTTTCATGTGGAGAAATCGAAACCACAGGCGCAAAATTGAACAAATGGCTATATTTTCCTGACCCTCGATAGTGATTACACTTGAGTCCAAGCGGCGCATGAGTCAAGCGATCCAGCCCGCCTGTTTGCTGATAACAACAATAGAACACTAGAGAAGAACCGGGCGCCTTTCGCCCGCGTTTGATTCGGAGTTGGTGGCACGATAACCACCTGATAACGGGAACTGAGGACACATGATCATCGGGTTTTTGGGTACTGGGGTTATCACCGAGGCCATCATACGCGGCCTCTATGATGTCGCGGGATATGACGACACCATCCTGGTATCGGAACGCTCGGCAACGCGGTCTGCCCAACTGGCTCACGACTACCGAAAGGTCAGGGTTGTCTGTGACAACAGATCCCTGGCTGAGCAGAGCGACTGGATTATGGTTTCCGTGCTGCCCGAGCAGGTGCGCGATGTCCTCAAGGAACTGGATTACCGACCTGATCAGAAGATCATCAGCCTTGCTGCCGGCGTTTCGCTTGAGCAACTTCGCACGTGGGCGGCACCCGCCACGGATATTGTCCGCGTTATCCCCATGCCGCCGATAGAACATGGCCTTGGGCCGGTGGCGCTGTGTCCGCCGGACGCTGGCGCTGAGACACTCTTTGAAAAAATCGGCACCTGTGTGGCGGTCTCCGATGAAGCGCAGTTCAACCTCTTCGGCGCAGCAAGCGCCCTGATGGCCGATTTTTTCGATCAGGTAGCCGATGTGACCACCTGGATGAGCGGAAAAGGCATGGATCTCACGACAGCTGCCCGCTATACGACTGCGTTGTATCACGCGCTCTCTGACCTTACTGTCAGACAGCCTGTCGAAGAACTGCATATGATGAGTGCCGCCTGTCAGACACCGGGCGGGCTGAACGCGCAGTTTCTGGCCCGCAGAACCCAAAGCGGTGCGAGCCGTTCTCTCACTGAAGGACTGGAGGATATTCTTGCCCGCCTTGAATCCGCTGCAGATTAACAACGATAATCATAGAAACCTCTATCGAGTGATTTATGGTCACACCTGAAGAATTCAAGGCACACGGTGAGGGCTATCTGTTTGATCATCTGGGGATGACCTTCGCATTCACTCCCTCAGGTGAAGCAACGGGCCTTATTGAACTTGAGAAGCACCACTTTTCGTGGAAGGGCCGCGTCCATGCGGGCACCCTGTTTGCGCTGGCCGATTCCTGTGCGGGATTTGGATGCATCAGATCTCTCCCGGAAGGTGCGACAGGCTTTGCGACCCTTGAAACCAAAACCAATTTTATCGCCACTACGGACGGCGGAACCATAAAAGCTGTGGCGAAACCCATGCATCTTGGGAAGTCAACGCAGATCTGGGATGTGGAGATAAGCTCCGAGAAGGATCAGAAAACACTCGCGTGGTTCCGTTGCACCCAGGTCATCATGTGGCCAAAACCAGCGCCATGAGCCCAATTGATCAACCGGGCGAATTTCGGAAACGGGGTATCCGCAGGGTTGCGAAGGGATACATCGATAGCGGACATTTCGCCAGCATCGAGTGGTTGATCAAACGCCATGGCAAAGTCATGGATGCTGGCGTTGCCTTGCCGGGCGAGACGCCCTCTTCTCTGCCGGATCAGCCGATCTACCGGATCTACTCGATGACCAAGCCGATTGTGGCAGCGGCCGGCGTCATTCTGATGGAACGGTTCCGCTTGCACCTCTTTACGCCGCTTGGCAGCATTCTTCCCGAGTTCCAGGACATGGAAGTCCTGAACGCCGATGGCAGTGCCGAAAGAGCGGCGCCAATCATGATTGAGCACCTCTTTACCCATCGTGCAGGATTCAGTTACAACTTTATGCCGGACTGCCCTGTCGGCGCCCTGTATCTCTCCGACGGCCTGGTCAACGATGGCGGCTGTACGCTGGAAACCTTTGCAAACCGGGCGGCACAGTTCCCGCTGGCGTTTCAGCCGGGTCAACGCTGGCACTACAGCATTGCAAACGACATCCTGGCCCGGGTGCTCGAGGTTGTTTCAGGACAGGCGCTCGGGACGCTATTGCAGAACGAGATATTTGACCCCCTGGGCATGAAAGACACCCAGTTTTTTGTGCCTGAGTCAGAACGTCACCGGCTGATGCCGATGTACGGCCGTTCTCTGGATGAGATTCTTAAGGCTGCCGAGGCAACCGCACCGCTCAAGAAGTTCGATGTTGACGATGCATATCCCTATGACAAGCCCGGGGTATTTGCCCGTGGCGGTCACGGCCTTTTTTCCACTGCCGATGACTACATTCGATTTGCGCAGTTTACGGTCAATGGCAAGACACCAATGGGCGCTCCACTCGTTTCGCGCAAAATGGTGGATTTCATGTGGCACAACCGGCTGAGCAGCGAGCAGCTGCCGTACTGGCTGGGCCCTTTTCCGAGTCCCGGCTACGGCTTTAACCTGTTGGGCAGGGTCATGCTGGATCCCGGCCAGGCAATCTCTCTCACCAGTGAAGAGGAAGGCGGTTGGGGCGGTGCGGCGGCCACATATTACTGGGTGGATCGAAAGGAAGACTTTGTCGGCGTGGTGATGACGCAGAACCTTGGCTCCCTGTCTCCGATGCGTACCGATATGATGGCAGCAGCCTATCAGGCACTCGATTAACTGCCCGCCCGGGCTGAGCGCGCCGCAGAAATTGCGGCGTCTATCCCTACCGCAGCCAGAATAATCGCGCCGCCAATAAAGGTGGCCTCTGCAGGGACCTCCGATACGGTGAACCATGCCCAGACCGGTCCCAGTACCGGCTCGACAAGCGCCAATAACCCAACCTGGGCCGCCGGCACGTATCGCGCACCCAGTATCAGCAGGATAAACCCTGCACCGACCTGGAAGACGCCCAGATAGACCGAGACGCCAAGATCCACCCAGCCAAGAGAGAAGTCATCAATAAACGGGATGGTGATGGCTGTCGCCACGCCGGCAGCCAAAAACAGCGCGAGCAGCATATCGCCCTGTTGCGAGCGGCGTACCAGCACCACGGAAAGTGCATAAGAAACCGGAAGCCACAGGGCAATCAGGTTACCCGACATACGCCCCCCCATCATGCCGGCACCCACCATGATTCCCAAGCCGCTCATGGCGGCGGCAATGGCGATCCAGGTGCGCGCGGCGACGCGTTCGCGCAGGACAATCCATCCCAGCACGGCTGCAAAGAACGGGGCCGAACTGAAGACGAAGAGTGCATTGGCGACCGTCGTCTGCAACAGGGCAAACACATAGGCAACAAACCCGGTTCCCAGAATCAGCGCCAGAACCAGGTCGTCCCAGGCAAGTGCGCGCAACCGGCTCTTAAGGCTTCGCGGGTGCCGGATCATCAGCACGATCAGGACGAGCGCCATCATGCTGAGGGAACGGTAAAACAGAATCTGCCAGCCGTCAGCCTCCTGGATAACCCTGAGACCAACCCCGGAAGTGCTGAGACAAAAGGCCGAGCCCAATATCATCAGAATACCCCGCCCGTAGCTGCTCATGTAAAGGCTCCCGTTGCCTCTCGGCATTAATGGTTGCGGCAGGTCTGCATTGAATCAGCGGCTGGAGGCCGGATCACGCGCCCACCACAACCCAAGGACGACCAACGTCAGCGCGATGGCGTGATAAAACTGAAACGCCTCACTAAGCAGTACGACAGCCAGCAGTGCAGAAAATATTGGGGTCAGGTTTACAAACACGCCGCTTCGTCCCGGCCCGATCAGGTCTACGCTGCGAAGGAAGAAAATCTGGGACAGGAACGAGGGAAAAATCGTAACGTAGATAATCACTATCCAGCCCGACCGATCAGGCCAGATGATCGATCCATTCCACCACTCCAAAAAAGCCACCGGTGCCGAAAGCAGTGAGCCGGCAATCGCAAAGTAGGCGAACAGTACGATTCCGGGGATATCGGGCCGGCTCTTGAGTCCGAGGGTGTATCCCGCGTACAGAATACAGGCGCCTGCCATCATGATGTCGCCCTCGTTCAGTCGCAGGTCAGCAAGCTGCGACGGTACACCGCGCAGTGCTACCGTGACGACACCTACCAACCCGAGCGTTGCGCCCAGCGCCTGCAGCATGGTAACCCGGGTGCGGTAAAGAAAGAACGCACCGATCAGCACGATGATGGGGATCGAGCCCTGAAGGATGCCGATGTTGACTGCCGTCGTGTGGTGAGCAGAGATATAAAAAAGCAGGTTGAATGCAGCGAGCCCAAGGGCCCCCATTGCCACGACATATATCCACCGACTCTGCAGTTGAGGCCAGACAGTGCCCATCTGCTTTCTGTATATAAACGGCAAAATCAGGCTCAGCAGTGCCCATCTCGAGAATGTCAGCAGTCCGGGCGAGATATGGCCAACAGCCACCTTACTGGCAACCGTGTTTCCTGCCCAGAAAAGTGTGGTCAGGGTCAGCAGGACAACCGGCTGGGACCAGAGCCATGTCATCGGATTCTTCACTGCTTGCTCGTGAATACCGTACTCATCTCTTCCAGTTCGCTCCACCGCTCAAGGTGCTCTTCGAGTTCCCTTTCAAGGTCGGCCAACTGATCCAGTACAGGCTGGGTCTCACTGTATTCTCTCTGGTAAAACTCCGGGTCGAGCGTCTGGCTCCGGAGTCTTTCGAGTTGAATCTCAACGGATTCGATAACGCCCGGGAGGCTGTCAAGTTCGCGCTGCAGTTTATACGAGAGCTTGCGGGCGCTAACGGGCCTCGTCTGGCGGAATGTACCGTTGTCAGACTGATCCGCCTGGCTTCGCTTCACTTCTCCGGAGGCAAGGGGTCGGCCATGTCTCGCCCAGTCACTGTAATTTCCGACGTAAGGTCGGATCGAACCGTCAGATTCAAAGGCCAGGATAGCGCTCACCGTGTTATCGAGGAAAACCCGGTCATGGCTAACCACGATCAGGGTACCTGAGTACTCGGTAAGTTTTTCCTCAAACACTTCCAGTGTTTCGACATCAAGATCATTGGTGGGTTCATCGAGAATCAAGAAGTTGGCCGGCTGAGTAAAAAGGCGCGCCAGAATTACGCGGTTGCGCTCACCACCGGATAGCGCACGCACCGGCGTCAACGCACGTTTGGCGCTGAACAGAAAACCGCGCAAGTAGCCAACGACATGCCGCGCCTTGCCGTCCAGTGTGACATATTCCCTGCCGTCACCCACGATCTGGGCGACTGTTTTGTCAAGATCCAGCTCTCTTCGGTGCTGGTCAAAATAACCAAGCTGTACGTTGACACCCCACTTGATTGATCCCGCGTCGGGTTCAATCTCGCCGAGCAGCAGCCTCAGCAAGGTGCTTTTCCCGACCCCGTTGTTCCCTACAAGACCGATCCGGTCTCCCCGACGGATTCGTAAGGAAAAATCCCTAATCAGCGGCGTGTCTCCATAGCCAAAACTGAGATTTCTAGCATCCAGCACCTTGCGCCCGGATTGATCGGCTTCTTCGATATGCACCCTCGCCCGGGCGTCGGGGTTAACCCGCGCGGCGCGTACCTCACGCATTGCCTCCAGGGCACGGACCCGCCCTTCATTGCGGGTACGGCGCGCCTTGATCCCCTGGCGTATCCATATCTCTTCCTCTGCCAGTTTGCGGTCGAACTCCGTATTGGCGTGATGCTCCGCTTCCAGAGCCTCGGCCCGGCGTCGAAGAAAATCAGAGTAGTCTCCCGGCCAGCTGCGCAGCTTGCCCCGGTCGATCTCAACGATCCGGGTGGCAAGACGCTGCAGAAATGCCCGATCGTGGGTGATAAACAGCACGGCACCGGAAAAAGCCGCGATCCGCTGCTCCAGCCAGGAGATCGCCTCAAAGTCCAGGTGATTGGTCGGCTCATCCAGCAGCAGCAGATCGGGCCGCGGGGCAAGCGCCCGGGCGAGCGCCGCCCGCCGGCGCCAACCCCCTGAAAGTGCTTTCATGGGCTGGGCGGGGTCCAGCCCCATCTCCGAGCAGATGCTTTCGACCTGCTGTTGGGGGTGCCAACCCCCATGCGCATCGATATGGCTGTGCAGGTCCTGGAGCGCTTTGAGACCCGGCGGGTCAAGGTCAGCGGCGGCCTGCTCACGGTACCGCTGCGTCATCTGGATGATGTCGGCAAGGCCTTCAGCGACAAAGGTGCCGACCTGTCGTCCCTCATCCCCAGGCAATATCTGCTCGAGTTCACTGACGCACAGGTCACCGTGCCGGCGCACCTCGCCCTCATCCGGCTCCTGTATGCCAGTGACCAGGCGGAGTACCGAGGTTTTGCCAGCCCCATTGCGCCCGACCAGGCAGACCCGTTCGCCCGGCTCGATGGATAAGTCCGCCTCGCGCAATAACTTGCGTGGGCCAAAGGCAAGACTCACAGCGTCAAGGTGGACCAGAAACATATCGAAGATGGGATGAGGCGATGCCGGGGAGTGGCGCGCAGATGTCAAAAGGGGATATTAACCGACTCCATGGAGAATCTGAGCCGCGCTGCGGATTACCCCGCCTTACCGACCGGCTTCGCAGAGACGAGTCTTCGGATAACACGGCACTTGCCTGGAACAGAACGCAATACTGCAACTTCCTGTCGCATTTCGTGGCTTTGACCCTTCTCAATAGTGATATTCGGGCGTAGACTTCGCGCCCGTCACCACCGACTCCTTTCCCAATCCGGTGCGATTTGCCCTGTCCGTTCTGCGCGCGCTCTCGGCACTGATGATCTCAGTGACGCTGCTGATGTTCGGCAACAGTATGTTCTCCACCCTGCTGGCGCTGCGCGCCAACATCGAGAACTACCCCAACGAAATGGTCGGCTTGATGGCCTCGGGTTACTTTTTTGGATTTGCGCTGGGCACGTTCCGGTCGGGGCCGCTGATCAACCGCATTGGCCATATCCGGACCTTTGCCGCCCTGTCGGCGATCGCAGCGGCTTCGGCAATGATGGTGCTGATCATTCCGGGCCCCTGGGCCTGGGTGGTGCTTCGTGCCATCATGGGTGCCGCAACAGCCGGCCTCTTTGTTGTGGTGGAAAGCTGGCTCAATAACCGGGCCACCAACAATAGCCGCGGGATTCTCCTGTCGATTTACATCGTGATCGGCTACATAGCCTCGGCGGTGGGGCAACAGGCGATCAAGTTCGGCGACCCGGCGAACTTCGGGCTCTTTCTGCTGGTGGGCATCGTACTTGTCCTGTCGCTGGTCCCTGTCTCCCTGACCCGGGCAACGCACCCGGACCCGGTTGATAAACCGCTGCTGAACATACGCACACTGTTTTCGATCTCACCCACTTCGGTGGTGGGCTGTCTGGTAGCGGGCCTGATTTCCTCGAGCTGGTGGGGCCTTGGACCGGTCTATGCCCGGGAAATCGGCCTGACCGTACCGCAGATCTCGGGATTCATGACCGCGGGCCTTATCGGAGGTATGGTGCTTCAGATTCCCATCGGACGTCTCTCCGACAGGCGTGACCGGCGCCTGGTTTTATTCGGCGTCGCGATCGGGCTTGGCGGGCCAACGCTGATGTTGATCTTCAGCGGGCTCTTTCCCGCGTGGACACTGCTCTTAAGCGCTGCTGTGTTTTTCGGTCTGAGTTCAACCCTGTATCCGCTCAGTGTTGCCTATGCGAATGACTACCTCGATTCGGGGGATGTCGTGGCTGCGAGCGGTGGCTTTGTGCTGGTGTTTGGCATCGGCGCGGTTATCGGTCCCCTTGCCGCTTCGGCCGCCATGCGCCTGGCAGGACCCCAGGGCATGTTCGTGTTCATTATTGCGGCTGCCGCGCTTTTGATCCTCTTCATCGCCTGGCGGACACGAGTGAGGCAGTGGGCGCCTGTGGTTGAGAAAGAACCCTACATACTCCAGCCCGAGACACCCAGCGCCATTGGCGATCTTGACCCCCGGGCCGAGGTGGACGAGTACTACGATGATGGCCCCGATACCCTGGACACCCCCACTGCGCCCGAACCGGCCGAGAAATCGTTTGCTTTCTGGCTGGGCCGATCGGGTGCCTCGGAAGAAGACGGGGACAATTCAGATGAGCCCGCTGACGATGCCTGGGCCAGTCAGCCGGGCAACGCTGCCGAGGTGTCCGGGAGGTCAGTCTGAGCCGTCAGGTGCTTGCGCCTGAGGTATATCGTACCGCGAGCACCTCGTAGCGCCTGATTCCTCCGGGGGCCTGGAACTCGATCTCATCCGCTTCGGTCTTGCCGATCAGCGCCTTGGCAATGGGTGAACTATGGGAGATCATCCCCTCATCGATGTTTGCTTCAAGTTCGCCCACAATCCGGTAAGTCACTTCCCGATCGCCCTCCTCCTCCCAGAGGTCGACCCACGCCCCGAATACAATCTTGCCCCCGGCATTCAGACGATCCGGGTCGATGACTTCCGCTACCGCAAGTTTGGACTCGAGATCCGCGATCCGGCCTTCAATAAAACCCTGCTGCTCCCGTGCGGCGTGATACTCCGCGTTCTCGGAAAGATCCCCGTGTGCCCGCGCCTCGGCGATCGCTTCGATAACCGCTGGCCGATCGACGCGCTTGAGATGCTGCAGCTCATCGCGGAGCCGCTCGGCTCCCTCAAGAGTAAGGAGGACTCTCACTGTGTAACTGTCTGGTGGAGCGTCTGCAGCCGGTTTACGCTGGCGTCATTTCCTGCCCGATGGGCTTCACAGGCCGCACGCGCTGCGGCCAGCGTGGTGAAGTAAGTGACCTTATGGGTCAGTGCCTGGCGGCGGATGGTTTCGGAATCCTGGCGGCTGTGCTGACTCGCAGTGGTATTGACGATCAGATCATACTCGCCGTTTTTGATGTTATCGACCACGTGGGGACGCCCCTCGCTTACCTTATTGACGATGCGCGCCCTGAGTCCGGCCCTGCTTAACGCGTGGGCCGTGCCTTCAGTCGCCACCAGCGAAAAGCCATTGTCACTCAGATACCGGGCTATGTCGATGACGGCTCCCTGATCCGCGGTGCGAACACTGATCAGCGCGGTGCCCGCTTTGGGGATCAGAAGCCCCGTCGCGCGCTGCGCCTTACGGTACGCCTCGCCAAAGGTCATACCGACCCCCATGACTTCCCCGGTACTTTTCATCTCCGGCCCCAGCAACGGATCGACGCCCGGAAACTTGATAAACGGAAATACCGCCTCTTTCACCGAAAAATACTCAGGCCTGACAACCCCGTGAATGCCCTGATCGGCAAGTGACTGGCCCGCCATTACCCGGGCACCGATTTTGGCCAGCGGCCGCGTGGTCGCCTTGGACACAAAAGGTACCGTGCGCGACGCGCGTGGATTCACCTCAAGCACGTAGATATCGCGGCCCTTCACCGCAAACTGCACGTTCATCAGGCCCTGCACCTTGAGCGCGAGCGCCATCTCTTTGGTCTGTTGCGCTAGTGTTTCCTGGATCTTTTCACTCAAGGCAAACGGAGGGAGTACACAGGCGGAATCTCCTGAATGCACACCGGCTTCTTCGATGTGTTCCATAATGCCGCCGATCACGACGTCCTTTCCATCACAGACCGCATCAACGTCGACTTCCACCGCATCATTCAGAAAACGGTCGAGCAGGATGGGTGATTCGTTGGAAACCCTGAAGGCATCGCGCAGGTACCGGGACAATTCCTCCGATCCATGAACAATCTCCATGGCCCGGCCGCCCAAGACATAAGATGGCCGGACTACCAGGGGATAACCGATCTCCTCGGCCCGCTCCAGCGCCTCATCCTCAGTGGCCGCCGTCCGGTTAGCCGGCTGCAGCAGCCCCAGCCGGGAGATCAGTTCCTGGAAATGCTCGCGGTCCTCGGCCTGGTGGATCGACTCCGGTGAAGTGCCGAAGATCGGCACACCCGCCTCGGCGAGGCCGCGCGCCAGTTTCAGCGGGGTCTGTCCGCCATACTGGACAATCAGCCCTGTGGGATTTTCCACCCGGCAGATTTCCAGCACATCCTCGAGCGTCAATGGCTCGAAATACAGTCGATCAGAGGTGTCATAGTCGGTTGATACCGTCTCGGGGTTGCAGTTGACCATAATGGTCTGGTAGTCATCCTCGCGCAGCGCCATCGCCGCGTGCACGCAGCAGTAATCAAACTCGATGCCCTGGCCGATACGGTTTGGCCCGCCGCCGAGCACCATGACCTTGGTCCTGTTTTCAGGGTTGGATTCGCACTCATGCTCATAAGTCGAATAAAGGTATGCCGTCGGGGTGGCAAATTCTCCCGCACAGGAATCGACCCGCTTGTAAACAGGGCACACCCCGAGTTCATGACGGCGGGCACGAAGCTCAGACTCGCTCACGTTCATCAGGCTGGCGAGGCGGGCATCAGAAAAACCGTCACGCTTGAAACGGCGAAGGTCGCCGGCATTGACCTGCGACAGCACCGTTTCGCTGATCTCGCTCTCGGCCGCCACCAGTTCGGCGATCTGCGCAAGAAACCACGGATCAATCCCGGTCAGCGACTGCACCTCTGACAATGTGAGTCCCTCGCGGAACGCATCGGCGATATACCAGACGCGGCGGGCCCCCGGAACGCGCAATGCGCGGGCAAGATCGTGGCTGCCAGAGGCCGGATCCCAGATCGGCTCAAGACCGAGACTGCCGATCTCGAGACTGCGAAGGGCTTTGTGGAAAGATTCCTTGAACGTCCGCCCAATCGCCATTGCCTCTCCGACCGATTTCATCTGCGTCGTCAGGGCGGGATCGGCCTGGGGAAATTTCTCGAAATCAAAGCGGGGGATCTTGGTGACGATGTAATCGATGCTGGGCTCAAAGGAGGCAGGTGTTGCGCCGCCGGTGATGTCGTTATCGAGCTCGTCCAGGGTATATCCCACGGCAAGCTTTGCCGCCACTTTGGCAATGGGAAAACCAGTCGCCTTGGATGCCAGCGCGGAAGAGCGCGATACCCGCGGATTCATCTCGATTACAACCATGCGGCCGGAGGCAGGATCAATCGCGAACTGCACGTTCGAACCACCCGTATCCACGCCAATCTCGCGCAGCACGGCGATGCTCGCGTTGCGCATGATCTGGTATTCCTTGTCGGTGAGCGTCAGCGCCGGTGCGACGGTGATCGAATCGCCGGTATGCACCCCCATCGCGTCGAAATTTTCAATCGAGCAGACGATGATGCAGTTATCCCGGTGGTCCCGGACTACCTCCATCTCGAATTCTTTCCAGCCAAGAATGCATTCTTCGATCAGCAGTTCGCTGGTCGGTGAGGCATCCAGCCCGCGCCGACAGATCGCTTCATATTCTTCGGTGTTATAGGCGATGCCACCGCCGCTGCCGCCGAGTGTGAAGGAAGGGCGGATAATGGCCGGAAAGCCGATCTGCTCCAGCACTGCAGCAGCGCCTTCCATCGAATGGGCAAGGTCTCCCCTGACCACTCCGAGTCCGATGGACTGCATCGCATCGCGAAATCGCTCGCGGTCCTCGGCTTTGTCAATCGCATTTTGCGTTGCGCCGATCATCTCAACACCGAACTTCTCCAGCACGCCGTGACGCACCAGATCCAGGGAACAGTTCAGGCCGGTCTGGCCACCCATGGTGGGCAGCAGCGCATCCGGGCGCTCCTTTTCAATAATCAGCGCGACCGCTTCCCAGGTAATCGGCTCGATATAGGTTGCATCCGCAAACTCGGGATCGGTCATGATGGTGGCCGGATTTGAATTCACCAGAATGACCCGGTAGCCCTCCTCACGCAGCGCCTTACACGCCTGAACCCCGGAATAATCAAACTCGCAGGCCTGTCCGATCACAATCGGACCGGCGCCGATCACCAGGACAGAGGCGATATCAGTTCGTTTGGGCATGACCGGTATCTTTTGCTTTTGCCATCAGGTCAATGAACTGATCAAACAGGCTGACAATATCCTGGGGCCCGGGGCTTGCCTCGGGATGCCCCTGAAAAGAAAACGCCGGTGCATCACGCAGCGTGATCCCCTGAATTGACTGATCAAACAATGACCGGTGGGTCACCGTGACCCCTTCTGGTAGTGAATCGGGGTCGAGTGCAAAGCCGTGATTCTGGCTGGTGATCATGACCCGGGCAGTGGCGAGATCCGCAACCGGGTGGTTGGCACCGTGATGCCCAAATTTCATCTTCAGCGTTTTTGCACCGGCCGCCAGTCCCAGCAGTTGATGGCCAAGACAGATGCCAAACACCGGCACCCGGCTTTTCAGGATTTGCCGAATGGCCTCGATAGCATAGGTACAGGGCTCAGGATCGCCCGGACCGTTGGACAGAAATACCCCATCAGGCTTGCGCGCCAGAACGGTTTTAGCGCTGGTCTGCGCCGGAACGACCTCGACCGCACAACCACGATCCACCAGAAGCCGCAGGATATTGCGTTTAATTCCGAAATCGTAGGCAACGACCCGCCACGTCTGCTCGCCGGGCGCCTGAAAACCCCCTTCCAGCTGCCAGGTTCCTTCTTCCCAGAGATAGGGCTTTTCGGTAGTCACGGTCCTGGCAAGATCCATCCCCTTGAGCCCGGCAAAAGCCCGGGCCTGTGTCACAGCCCGATCTTCGTCGATACTGCCTGCCTGAACACAACCGTTTTGAGCGCCTTTCTCACGAAGCACCCGCGTCAGCTGGCGGGTATCGATATCGCTGATACCGACCACATTCTGTCGCGAGAGATATTCGCTTAAGCTTTCCTGAGAACGGAAGTTGCTGAGAAGATTCGGGTAATCACGCACGACGAGGCCACAGGCGTAAGCGTCTTTCGCTTCGATGTCCTCGTCGTTGGCGCCGACATTGCCGATATGCGGACAGGTCAAAGTCACAATCTGGCGTGCATATGACGGATCCGACACGATCTCCTGGTAGCCCGTCATCGCCGTGTTGAAGACAACCTCGCCCACCGTCTCCCCGATGGCGCCGATTGCCCGGCCATGAAAAACCGTCCCATCCTCGAGGGCTAGAATCGCGGGGGTCAAAACGTCATGCCTGTGTTCAGACACAAAAAAAAGGAGAGACCTGCTGGGTCTCTCCTTTTTTCTGGATAAGATGCTCACTCATTCCGGGGAGAGCAGTCTATCTTCTTGGGGCTCAAACATCAATCGCTTGCGCCATCCTTCAGGCCTTGAGACCCAGCACATCCTGCATGTCGAAAAGCCCCGACGGTTTGTCCATCAGCCACTGTGCGCAGCGTAGCGCGCCGTTGGCATATATCTCCCGGCCAGCGGCCTTGTGGGTGATTTCGACCCGCTCCTTGGCACCGGCAAACCACACGCTGTGCTCACCGATCACATCTGCTGCCCGGATTGTGGAAAACCCGATTTCCCGGTCGGCCCGCGGGCCGGTATGGCCTTGGCGGGCAAATACCCCATGCTCTTCAAGCGTTCTTCCGAGTGTCCTGGCCAGGACCTCTCCCATTTTGAGGGCAGTCCCGGAAGGTGCGTCGACCTTGTGGCGGTGATGCGCCTCAATCACTTCGATATCAACGTCATCGCCAAATGCACCCGCGGCAAGTTCCAGCAGTTTCAGGCAGATATTCACTCCCACACTCATATTGGGTGCCCAGACGACCGCGGTCTTTTCACAGACCCGGGCAATACGCTGCTTCTGGCTTTCGTCGAAGCCTGTCGTGCCAACCACAGCCCGCAACCCGTGATCGGCACAGAACGCGAGGTTTGAAAGAGACGCCTTTGGAGACGTGAAGTCGATCAAGACGTCAAACGGCGCACCGTCAATGCTGTCTGAGATGACAGGACCGTGTCCAGTGCTACCCGCGGGTTGGCCTATGGACTCGTGCCCGCTCTGCTCAAAAGCATGGGTCAGGGTGAACGATTCATGAATCTGGCAGGCAGCCACCAGGGTCTGCCCCATTCGTCCGGCAGCGCCGGCCACGGCAACCTGAATCATGACGTCTTCACCGTAAGGGATGGGTGCATCGTGATTACCCCAGGAGTTCTCTCACCCCGTTACGTTCCTCGCGAAGCTCGGCCTGTGTTGCCTGCATGCGTTCCTCGCTGAAACTGTTAACGGCAAGATCCCTGACAACTGTGTACTGCCCGCCCGAACAGGTCACCGGGAACGAGTAAATCAGTCCCGCCTCGATACCGTAATCTCCTGCCGAGGGGATCGCCATACTGACCCAGTCATTTTCCGGCGTACCTTGAACCCAGGTACGCATGTGATCAATCGCGGCTCCGGCTGCCGATGCCGCACTCGACGCTCCCCGTGCCTTGATGATGGCAGCGCCGCGCTGCTGCACGGTTGGAATAAAGTCGTCGGTCATCCACGCCTCGTCCACCAGATCGACTGCATTCTTGCCCGCAATCATCGCATGATGGATGTCGGGATACTGGGTCGCCGAGTGATTTCCCCAGATGGTGACCCGGGAGATATCGGTGG
This sequence comes from Proteobacteria bacterium UBA2133, assembly GCA_002327725.1. Taxonomy (GTDB): domain Bacteria; phylum Pseudomonadota; class Gammaproteobacteria; order Arenicellales; family UBA868; genus UBA868. Next base: position 4,339 of record DCXP01000034.1, on the reverse strand, counting down.
TGGCCGCGCCCGTTTTCTCAGCAAGCTGGCTGATGGCGCGATTGTGATCCAGGCGGGTCATCGCCGTGAACTGAGCCGTGTCAATGTCGGGGGCGTTGGCTGATGCGATCAGCGCATTGGTGTTGGCCGGGTTCCCGACCACCAGTACCCGCACCTCACGACTCGCGCTTTCATTCAGCGCCTTGCCCTGGACCGAAAATATCCGTGCGTTTTCCGTCAGTAAATCCTTGCGCTCCATACCCGGGCCGCGCGGCCGGGCGCCCACCAGCATTGCAAAGTCGGCGTCGGCAAAAGCGGTCGCTGGATCATCGGAAGTCACAACGCCATGAAGCAGGGGGAAGGCGCAATCATCCAGTTCCATGACGACACCCTGAAGCGCGTCCATGGCGGGCGGAATCTCGAGCAACTGCAGAATCACGGGCTGGTCGCTTCCGAGCATATCGCCTGCCGCAATCCTGAACAGCATGGCGTAACTGATCTGCCCGGCGGCACCTGTCACCGCAACATGAACTGGCTTGTTCATCAACAACACTCCTTTGGAAAAAATAAAAATATCAAATAATCAAATCAAGCAAAAAGAAAATCTCTGACGCCGTCGGCCGCAGGCCCGCCGGTCACAGACCTGCTGTAACCCACGTCGGTTCGCAACCGGGGCTTTTCTGCCCGATCGGCTGAGTCTTTAAGGAGTCGATACCAGGCCCTTGGAAAATACGACTTCAATGACACATGATGACCGGGCATACGGCGTGGTTGAATATCTCGCTGGTCGCCCCGCCAAACACCAACTGGCGCAGCCGGCTGTGGGTGAAGGCGCCCTTGATGATGAGATCCGCACCGAACTCTGTGGCCTCGGAAACAATCACCTGCCCTATTGTAGTTCCGCCGCTATCGGCTTTCTTGGCCTGCGCGTGAAAGCCGCTGGCGCGAAGGTGCGCAGTAATCAGGTCGACATCTGGACCTGAGACCATGCCGCCATCCACAGACAGCACCTGAACCGCCTCGGATCTCGCAAGCAGGGGTCTCGCGGCGCTCAGCGCCCGCGCCGTTTCAGTGCTGCCGTTCCAGGCGACCAGAATCCGTTTACCGATGCTCTCTGGAATATCATCACTGACCAGCAGCAGGGGACGACCGCTTTCAAACAGCAATGCCTCGGCGGTGCTCTTCCAGTCCATGTCGCCGCTGGCAAGATCCCGGTGCAGCACGCTGATACCAAAGGCCCGGGCATATTCGCCAAGACCTTCCGGTCCGGTCCCCATCATCTCGGTCCAGCCCGCCCGCAAACCTTCGCTTTCAAGAGAACTTAAGGGAATCCCGCGCTCCGCGATCAGCGATTCGAACGCTTCACGGGCGAGCGCCGCCTGTTGTCTTCCCTCTTCCTCGAATGCGGCGAGATAGTCTCCGGGCAAGGTGATGCCTTCGCCCGCAATAATCGGCAGCACCTGGCGGCTATAGGCCCCCTCAATATAGGCCCCCTCAGCCTCCGCAATGCGCTTCGCTGCATCAATGGCGGCAGCATTGGGCTGGGTATTGTTGAACGGAACCAGTATCGTGCGTAAACCGGGCATGGATTGACCTCCGTCGTTACAGACTCGCCTGCGGATATTTTATCAAGGGCGCGACGTATCTGCCGGGGATGCCAGCGCTAGCAGGGATTCACCCACAAATTTGCGCCGCCAGCCACTGAGTATTCGAAGATCACGCTCGCCGGCAGCCAGCGCCCGGATCTCGTCTCTCGGTGCGACGGCCGACGTTGGAAGGCCCTCGCGCTCGCACAACTCGCCAAGATGCTTCCACATGGCGTTGCCCAGGGCTCGCAGGCGAGGATCGGGCCTACCCGGTTTGGAGACCGGCGTGAAATCAGGCGCAGGAGACTCGCCCGCCCGGATAATCTCCAGCAGTTCTTCGCCCCGGCGCTTCAGCGTGGCCTTTTCCAGGCCCGGCACCCCGGCCAACTGCTGAAGATCCTTGGGACGCGATCGCGCGAGTTCAACAACGACATCTGTCGAGAGCATCCATTCGCGGGGACGATCCTTTCGGCGGGCAAGGTCTTCCCGCCATTTCGTCAGGGCCGCAGCCACACTCTGAGACTGCCAATCCATACCCGCGCATGCCCGCAGCACCCGGTTGACTGGGGCGGCCTCTGCCTGTTGCAGTGCTTCATTGGATACCAGGGCCGCACAGTCATCCGCCAGCCAGGATAACCGCCCCCGCTGCCGAAGCGCGGCATGCAAGGTCTGGTACAGGATACCGAGGTAATGCACGTCATCCAGCGCGTACTGGATTTCTTCGCTGCCAAGAGGGCGTCGGCACCATGGTGTTCTCGTGAACGCTTTTGGCAGCGAGACGTTGCATATCTCCTTTACCAGCTGGGCATAACCCACCTGCTCACCATATCCGCAAAGTGCGCCGGCCATCTGGGTATCGAAAAAGTGAGTGGGTAACACAGACAGGTAGTGGTGCAGCACTTCCAGGTCCTGGCGGGCTGCATGAAAGATCTTCGTGGGTTGGGACTGCGTAATCAGCTCGCGGATGCCGTCCCAGTCAAGATCGGCCAATGGATCAATACACACCGCCTGGTCAGGCGTTGCCATCTGAAGCAGGCACAACCTGGGGAAAAAGGTTCGAACCCGCTCAAATTCCGTATCGACGCCAAGCCATGGCGCCGATTCAGCGTGCTCAATCCAGGCATCGAGATCTGCCTGGCGGTCTATCCAGAGCGGGTGACGGTTCGCATGTGAGGTCGTTGTCAACGGTATTTCCGGTTGTTTTGAACACGAGGAAACTGCTTCCTGATGATATCATCGCGGCTTCGACGTCAGCGACTGGAACCCATGGTCAGATACCTGCAGTTGTTCATCAATCTTTGCCTGTTCCGACACCAGGCTCAGGATATACCGCGCTCGGAAACACTGCTGCTCGCAACCGCTGCCCTCGCTGTGATCACCAGTGCGATCAATGCGGTGCCCAATGCCGGAATGATTCGCGGATTGTTCATGTCGGTCGGTCAGGTGCTGCTGTTCGCGATCCTGATCAGTCTGCTGTTGCGTTTCCGGGGTCTTTCTGAGCGCTCGACCCAGACGCTGACTGCCATGTTCGGAGCAACGACACTTCTGCAGTTACTGGCGCTGCCCTTTTTTGGATGGCATGAGCGCCTGCTGCCGGGCGGACCCGAGCCCGTAATGGTACTGACCACCCCGCTGCTCATCGCGGCTGGTATTGCCATCTGGTCACTTGCCGTGATGGCCTCAATTCTCCGCCAGGCAATCGAAAGCCGAATGGGGCTGGCCCTGTTGATCATCGTCGCCTGCCAATCGGTCATCATGGCCGCCATGCTGGCTTTCAGCGGCAGCCCTTCTGGTTGAAAGCATCGGTCCACATCGCAGGTATTGGCGGGACGTTCATGGCCGGGCTTGCGTTGATCGCCCGTGAGGCGGGCTTTGAGGTCAGCGGCTGTGACCAGGCGGTTTATCCGCCCATGAGCGACCTGCTGCGCACTGAGGGCATTGCGATACAGGAGGGTTACCATCCGGATGCGCTGACAGTCCCTCCTGAGTTGTGCGTTATCGGTAACGTCCTGTCTCGCGGCAATCCCCTGGTCGAGCACATACTGACCCAGCGCTGGCCGTACACCTCCGGGCCGCAGTGGCTGCGCGAGGCGATTATTCCGCAAAAACGCGTGCTGGCAGTGGCCGGAACCCATGGCAAGACGACCGCCAGCAGTATTGCCGCTTTTATTCTCGATCAATGTGGACACCAGCCGGGGTTTTTGATCGGAGGCGTACCGGGAAATTTCAGCGTGTCGGCAAGACTCGGTCAGGGCAAGTGGTTTGTCATTGAGGCGGACGAATACGATACGGCGTTCTTTGACAAACGCGCAAAGTTCCTTCATTACCGTCCGGATGTCCTGGTGCTTGGAAACCTCGAGTTTGACCATGCTGATATCTTCGACGGCCTGGGTGATATCGAACAGCAGTTTGAATATCTGCTGCGCAGCGTACCTGCCGACGGTGTGATACTGGTGAATGCAGATGACGCCGGCCTGAGCGACCTGGTGGCACGCGGGTGCTGGTCCCAGATCGTCACTTACAGTTGCGCGACTGCGAGCGCATTCTGGCGCGCAGTCGCACTGCAGGCGGACTGCCGGCGCTTTGAGGTCTTTCACGAAGATCGTTATGTGACAACAGTCGATTGGCCGCTGATCGGCCGACACAATATGGCGAACGCGCTTGGCGCGATCGCTGCCTGCCAGGCTGCCGGCGCTGAGCCGGTCGATGCCTGTGCGTCGCTGGCTTCGTTCCAGCCGCCCAAGCGGCGCCTGGAACGCATCAACCCTTCGTCA
>DCXP01000069.1:514-4017 GCA_002327725.1 Proteobacteria bacterium UBA2133 | reverse complement strand
ATCGGCTACGCCAAGGTATTCCATCAAGCCGGCATCAGCTGGACCTTGAGCTCTTATGCATCGGAGGCGGCCAACTTCGGCATATTCATCGGTAATTACCAGAATATGCAGAAAGTTGCGCAGCGCATACGCCAGGCAGCCCTCGATTTGGGCGTCAAGCGCATCGTGGTGGGTGAATGCGGCCACGCCTGGCGGGTAGCCTACAGTTTCTGGAACACGCTGATCGGCCCCTTTGATTTTCTGGATCCGGCCTACCCGGTCCCGCAGCACATCTGCGAGTTCACCCATGACCTCAGCCAGCGCGGTGCGCTGAAGTTCGACCGTGAGGCCAATGATGACAAGGTCGTGACCTTCCATGACTCATGCAATGTCTCTCGCGGTTCGCGTCTGGGAGATACCCCGGGCGGACAGTTCACGATACCGCGCGACCTGATTCGTGCTTCCTGTGCACACTTTGCGGACATGGCGCCTGACACGATTCATGAGCATACCTTCTGCTGCGGCGGCGGCGGGGGATTGCTGACGGACGATCTCATTGAGCTCAGGGTGAAGGGTGCCTTGCCACGGGCCCAGGCGCTGCAGCAGGTGATTGAGCAGCACGGGGTAACCCACATGGCGGCGATCTGCGCGATCTGCAAGAGCCAGTTCACCAAGGTGTTGCCGCAGTACGGCATGGGCATGGACATGATCATCAGCGTTCACCAGTTGGTCGGTGATGCGCTGGTATTTGGTAGCGAACACTGACCCACCCACAGCGCGCGGGCGGGTCAGACAACTGACAAGAGGAATCGGGCTATGGCAGCCGCAGAAGAACACACCCGGAAACTGACTTTCCGCAAGTTCGCTGATGGCGAGCATCAATGGGACGACTTCAAGGAAAAGATCTTCAACGAAGACCATTCGCACAAGTGCCCCATATACGTGCACCGCACCCCCCCTTGCCAGGGGAGTTGCCCGTCAGGCGAGGATATCCGCGGCTGGCTGCAGATTGTCCGGGGTATGGAGCAACCCCCCGAGGGGATGGCCTGGCAGGAATACGCTTTCAGGCGGGCGACCGATGCCAACCCTTTTCCCGCAATGATGGGCCGTGTCTGCCCCGCGCCGTGTGAAAGTGGATGCAACCGGAACAATGTCGACGACTTTGTCGGCATCAACTCGGTAGAGCAGTTTATCGGCGATTCCGCGTTTGACGAGGGTTACCAGTTCGAAACGCCACCGCCCGCGGGCGGCAAGCGGGTAGCTGTCATTGGTGGCGGTCCGGCAGGACTTGCAGCTGCGTACCAGTTGCGTCGCCTAGGCTACGCTTCTACGGTTTTTGAATCCCAGGAGCGCCTCGGTGGGATGTTCCGCTATGGGATTCCCGGTTACCGTACGCCGCGCGAAAGGCTCGACCGGGAGATCGAGCGGATTATTGAAATGGGTGATATCGAGATCAGGACCGGCGTGCGGGTCGGCCAGGATATTTCCATCGAGCAACTGGAGGCCTCTTACGATGCCCTGCTGTGGGCGGTCGGCTGCCAGCGTGGCCGCGGACTTGCCGTCGAAGGCTGGCAGGACACACCAAACTGCGTCTCAGGGGTGGCTTTTCTCGACGCATTCAACAAGGAAACCATGAAGGTCACCGCGGAAAAGGTGGTCTGTATCGGCGGGGGAGATACCTCTATCGACGTTGTCTCAGTGGCACGGCGTCTTGGCAGGATTGAGCGGATCAACGACAAGGGTCGGCCCGAAGAGGTGATCGGCGGCTATACCGCTCACGACTCGGCCATGGTGGCCGCACGCCAGGGTGCCCATGTCACCCTGACGGCCCTTTTTGAGCGTGCAGGCATGACCGCAACCGAAGAAGAAGTGGATGATGCACTGACCGAGGGCGTCACCATCCTCAATGGGGTGATGCCGGTTGCCCTGATCCGCGACGAGAGCGGCCGGGCCACCGGGCTGCGATTGGCGAAGTGCCAGGTTGATAAAAAAGGGGTACCCACGCCGATCGCGGACACCGAATTCGAGGTCGAGGCGGACCTGATTGTTTCGGCTATCGGGCAGGCCGGCGATCTCAGCGGCATTGCGGAAATAGGCAACGATCGCCAGTTAATCGATGCAGACCGCTTTTTCCAGGTCCCCCATCGCCGCGGTCATTTTGTCGCGGGCGACATCGTTCGCCCGCACCTTCTGACAACCGCCATCGGCCAGGCTGCCATCGCCGCCCAGAGTATCGATCATTACCTGAAGGGCGAAGACCCGGTGCAGCGACCGAAAGTTGACGTGCAACATTTCAATCTGCTGGCGAAACTGAACGAGCAGTCGCTTGCCCCCGACGAATATCACCACATGGAAACCCGGGGCACTTCGGAAGCCTCATTTGCGGCGCATAACTACGAGGACCGCTCAAGACACGAGATCATCCCTGCCGATGAGCTTTTTCTCGGTCACTTCGAGGAGACGGCCAGAAATCTGCGTGACACGACGGTGCCGGATGCACACGAGGTGCTTGGCCATTTCGAAGAGCGTCATCATGGACTGGCCGAAGAAGGGGCCCGCGCGGAGGCTGAGCGCTGCATGAGTTGCGGACTGTGCTTTGAGTGTGACAACTGCGTGATTTTCTGCCCCCAGGGCGCGGTGTTTAGGGTCAAGAAAGATAAGTCAACGACCGGCCGGTATGTGGATACCGACTACGCAAAATGTATCGGCTGCCATATCTGCGCCGACGTCTGCCCCACCGGTTACATCGACATGGGCATGGGGGGGTAGCCAGGTCATCGCGATGAGAGTGACTGCCGGGCAACGATTTGGTCGAGGGTGGATATTGGGCCTGTTACTGGGAGGTATCGTACCGTGGACTCCGGCCGCGGTGTACCCCGAAGTGGTCAAGCCGGAGATTCCGCCCGCCCGCGGCGAGCAGTGTGTCGAGCCTGTGGATATCATGCGCCGGGATCATTTTGATTTCATGAAACACGATCGTGATAAGACAGTGCATCAGGGGGTTCGCAGCATCAGACACAGTCTCGCTGGCTGCATTGACTGCCATACCAGCAAAGATGCGAAAGGCCAGTTTATTCCTATCAATGCCGAGGGCCAGTTCTGTCAGTCCTGTCATGTCTACGCAGCGGTGAAGATGGATTGTTTCACCTGTCATGCTGCGGTTCCTGCGACAGCGCTGAGCCAGTCACCCTGAGCCTGACGATGCCAGAATCCGAACATTCAACCGAGGCGCCTTTGCGGCGCAGTTTCTTTGCGAAGGCGGGTGCCGGAGTCGCGTTACTCGCGCTTGCCCCCGGGGTACGCCTGGTGGAACTCGCGACGGCGCGTTCAGATGATGAGCCGGCCAGTGATGAGCATCGCTGGGGCCTGTGGGTAGACAGCAGCCGCTGTGCCAGCGGTTGTGACCAGTGTGTCTCGGCGTGTAATGAGGAGCACGGCTTATCGGGAATGAACCGGCCCGAGACCGATGCCCAGTGGATCCGCAAGGTCGATCTTCGCGATGAAACTACCGGGCGGGAGGTGTC
>DCXP01000069.1:0-183 GCA_002327725.1 Proteobacteria bacterium UBA2133 | reverse complement strand
GCGCCGCTGATGTGCCAGCATTGCGGAGAGCCGCCCTGTGTTGATGTCTGCCCAACGGGTGCGTCTTTTCGTCGGGAAGACGGCATTGTCCTGGTGGACAAACACATCTGTATTGGTTGCCGCTACTGCATGATGGCCTGTCCTTTTCATGCGCGTTCGTTTATTCATGAAGACCTCAGCGGT
>DCXP01000070.1:58535-141903 GCA_002327725.1 Proteobacteria bacterium UBA2133 | reverse complement strand
ACAGTAACTCCCCTTGGATTGCCAACCACTCGGACAACTTCCCACCTTGAAAATAATCAGACTGTTGAATCCCCTGCCTACGCAGTAGTTTCCCTTAGGATGCCAACGGGAGGGACAAGAACCCACTTTTCGAATAACAGGGCTGACGTTATGCACCGGTATGCAATACTTACCACTGGCTTGCCACCCCGACGGACAAGACCCTTCTTTAATTACCGGTAGTCCGTGGACACCAGGCACGGCCAGCAACAATGATCCCAATACAAAGGCGAGCAGGAATCGCTTCATATCATCAGCAAATCCCACTATAGACCTCTGGGGTTTCTCAGACATTTGATCTAGGTCAATAAAACAAAAGCGGTTCCTTGTTGGTCTACAGTAACGAAGCAGTAACAATCTCTTCTGGATAAGGTGCCGGGACGCTCACACCCAAGCATCAACGCCAGCCCTCACAGGGCGTCTGTATGGTGTCCGTAGCGGCGTATACGCCTTACCCCAGTACCTTGGGGCCTACCCTGGAAACATATACCCCGCAGGGTTGCCCTGTACGGTCCGATAAACGAGGCCAGCGGCTACCTCTGGATCCGGCGCACTGGCAATCTGCTGGTAGCGGGAGGATTGGGAGTCCGCAAGGCCGAAATCAGAAATCCTTGCACGCTGCGAGGATTTACTTGGCCGGCCAGATTTAAGGTTTAGATCCCCCAACAACTCCCCCCGCACTTGCGCTCCGCGCGGATTTTTATCAGGAGCAGTTCAATGGATACGAATCCTATCCCTATTGGTGATTCCCCCGTCCTTCAGCCGGTGCTAGAATTCGCGCTCGATTTAGCCGGGTTTTCTGTTTCTGAAGTGCAAGGAAGGTGCAACGCTTTTCTCCACTAATAGTACAGGTTAAAACCCCCCTATAAATCAGATACTCCCCGGTAGTTCAGTTGGTAGAACGGTGGACTGTTAATCCATATGTCGCAAGTTCGAGTCTTGCCCGGGGAGCCAGATCTGATTTAAGTTACCGAATCGCGCCCTCGCTGGCCGGCAATTGCATCAAAGATGCCGCGTGATACCTCCGTCCACGATCAGATTCTGGCCCGTGATGTAACCCGCATCGTCGGAGAGCAAAAACGCCGTGGTTTTGGCAATCTCGTCTACGGTTCCTATCCTCCCCAGCGGAATACGCGGAATCACTGACTCCTTGTGCTGCAGGCTGTCAATGAATCCCGGCAGGACGTTGTTCATTCTGATGTTCGCCCCCGCATAGCGGTCGGCATAGAGTTTGGCAAATGCCGACAAGCCTGCCCGAAGGGTGCACGATACGGGCAGCGCCTGCTCCGGTTCAAAGGCTGCGAAGGTTGAGATATTGACCCAGGCACCGCTGCCTTGCCGCTCCATAACGGGCGTGATCAGGCGCGCCAGCCTGACCACATTCAGAATGAGCATATCAAGGCCCTGGTGCCAGGCCTCATCCTCGATCGCGAGAAGATCACCCTTGGGCGGATGTGCGGTATGGCAGACCACGGCATCGATCCGGCCAAAGCGCTCAAGTGCCGCTTCGGTCAGCCGCGAAAGGTCAGCAGCCTCGGTGACGGAGCCCCTGACTGCCAGCCCCCCGACTTCAGCGGCGGTTTCTTCACAGGCCTCACTTCGCGACATCAGCGCAAGCTCAAATTCTCTTTGCCGAAGCTCCAGGGCGATCGCCCGCCCGATTCCCCCACCCCCTGCCGTTACTACGGCCACTTTGTTAACGCTCATGTTCGCCTTTTCTTTGTTGGCCAAGTTGTCGAATGCCGGCGCTTTTCCTGCCCGCGGGTTTTCGGTTTTAGATTATCATCCGCACCGTCAGTTGTATATTGAAAACCCGCAAACCTTAGGAGGTCCTGAATGAAATCGCTCAGCGGCGTGTGTGTGCCGGTCTGCACCGTATTCGAGGATGACCCGGACAGGATCGACGAGTCGCGGTATCTTGCCCATGTCGATCGAATGCTCGAAGCGGGGGTGGACATCATTCTTCCCTGCGGCGGCACCGGTGAATTCGCCTATCTCAACGCAGAAGAAAAGCGCCGCCTGATAGAAATCACGGTGAAGCACGTCAATGGCCGGGCCGCGGTCGTTGCCCAGACATCCGCGATCTATCTCAGGGACACCATCTCGGCGACCCGGCATGCGGCCGATCACGGCGCAGATGCGGTCATGGTGTTGCCGCCCTACTTCGAGGGCCCCGATGAAGGCGGCGTTATATCGCACTATGAATCCGTCGCCCACGCCAGTTCTGTACCTGTCATGATCTACAACATTCCGATCCATTCAGGTTTCGACGTGACCCCTGGCCTTTTTTCTGAACTGCTCAAGATTGATGGAATCGAATACATCAAAGACAGCACAGGAGACTTCATCCGTATCCAGGAACTGCTTCAGACCGGCGGAAAGATTTTCAACGGCGGTGACCCAATCACTTATCCCGCACTGGTCGCCGGGTGTGTGGGCTGCGTCTGGGGGTCCGTCAATTTCCTTCCGCGCGAGGCGGTCGCCCTGTACCGGATGGTTCAAAGCGGAGATTTAGCCGGCGGCGCTGAACTCTGGCAGAAGGTGATCGATTCCCAACTCTTTGTCTGGTCTCATGTATACAACGCCGCGGTCAAGGCGGCAGCGAATCGAAGAGGCTTTGATGTGGGCGATTGCAGACCCCCGGTGCTCCCACTCACGGATGAAGAGCGCTCTGCGCTGTTTGCAGCCCTGGATAAGCTGTCCGAGGCGTAATCGCGGGATTGGGCTTATTTTTCCCGCTCGGGAATCAGACCCCTGGGGGAGAAACGCAAAACCAGCAGCAGCACAACCCCCATGGTCGCGAGCCGGGTGTGGGCTGCATTTTCAATTAGATGCAGCCGCAGCGCACTGTCCTGCGCCATACCCGAGGTCAAAAATTCAATCAGGGTGAGGCCGATCGGCTCCGCCTCGATCCAGAAGAACCAGATCACAAAGCCGCCCAGAATCGAGCCCAGGTTATTTCCTGAGCCGCCCACAATCACCATCACCCAGATAAGAAAGGTGAAGCGCAGGGGCTGGTAGGAAGTCGGTGTAAAGATGCCGTCCAGGGTGGTCAGCATCGCGCCAGCAAGCCCGATCACGGCCGAACCCAGGACAAAGACCTGAAGATGACGCCACGTCACGTCTTTGCCCATCGCGCTTGCTGCCGTCTCGTTATCCCGGATTGCGCGCATCATCCGGCCCCAGGGAGACTTGAGCGCCCTTTCTGAGAGCCAGAAGATCACTGCCAGGGCCACGACAAAAAGGCCGGCGTAACACAACTTGACGATAATGGATGACAGTTCAATGACGTTGAAATCGAGTCTCGCAGCAAGGTCCTGCACCCACAGGGTCTGCTGCAGATCGATCTCATAGGGCACTGGCCGCGGAAGTCCGTTGACGTTTTTGACGCCCCTTGCCATCCATTCCTCGTTTTTCAGGAAATAGATAATGATCTCCGAGATCCCGAGGGTGGCAATGGCGAGGTAGTCCGAGCGTAATCCGAGGGCGATCTTGCCAATGGCCCAGGCCGCAAGCGCCGCCAGTGCGCCGCCCACTACCCAGGACAGCACAATCGGAAGACCGAGTCCGCCGAGAAAACCGGTCTTCGCGGGTTCGACTGCCTCAATCGCCTCTACCGCCGGATCAATCACCAGCCGCATAACAGCGATCCCCGCGAGCGCAACCCCGGCTGCCGCCCAGCCCCGGAGCCGACGGCTGCCCGGCATTCTTTTCCAAGCCACAATGGCGAGCGCGATCGCGCAGACGCCCGTGGCAAGGCCCAGCATGGCCCTAGGCCCGCCCACAGCCCACGCCTGCGGCACAGCCGGAAACGACACCACAACGGCGGCAAGGCCCCCAAGGGCGGCGAAACCCATCACACCGGCATTGAACAGCCCCGCATATCCCCACTGGATATTGACCCCCAGGGTCATGATGGCTGAGATGAGGCAAAGATTGAGAATGGCGAGGGCCACATTGGCGCTTTGAATCACACCAACCGCAACCAGCAGTGCGCCCATCGCGGCGAACAGCAAGACGTTTCGAAGATTCATGCTCATAGGGTCTTCCCGCTGAACATTCCGGTCGGCTTTACAAGCAAGACGATGACGAGGATCACGAAAGACACAGCAAGCTTGTAATCGGTTGCGAGCAACTGCACCAGTCCATCAGGCACCCAGTCCCCTGGCGTCAGATAGGCAATGACACGCTTATAAGCAAAGGTCAAAAGCAGCTCAGAAAGTGCGATCACAAATCCCCCGGCGATGGCGCCCAGGGGATTCCCGACCCCACCGACGATGGCTGAGGCAAAGATCGGCAGCACCAGCCCCAGATAAGTAAACGGTTTGTATCCTTTATCGAGGCCGTACAGGGTCCCCGCGACAGCAGCGAGCGCCCCGGTGATAATCCAGGTTATGGCCACCACCCTTGCCGGACTGATTCCGGACAGCAATGCGAGGTCTTCGTTGTCAGAATAAGCGCGCATGGATTTTCCGGTTCGCGTGCGGTTCAAAAACCAGAAAAGAAGGGCCACAATAATGACCGCCGTCACCACGGTGACCCCCTGCGAGGTTTTTATCGCGAGACCCTGATCGAGGCCGGTCATCTCCTTGAAAGCGCGGGCCTTCAGGATAAAGCGTTCGCCGTCAGCAAACATACGATCCTGGGGACCGATAACAAAGCGCACGACCCCGCTTAGAATGAAAAGAATGCCTACGGAAACGATCAGGTAGGTGACGGGGGCTGCCTTCTGACGACGGTAGTACCGGTAGATGAAGCGGTCAAAGAGCAGGCACATCAGTACCGTGCCGATAATCCCGATGGGTAGAGCCAAAAGCGCGGTAGGTAGAGGTCCGAAGTTAACCCCCTTCCCCTGCAACCACCACGTCACCAGGATGGTGATCATGGCGCCAAAGGACATGGTCTCACCGTGGGCAAAGTTCGAAAACCGCAACACGGCATACACCATCGTCACACCAAGGGCGCCTAGCGCCAGTTGGCTGCCGTAGGCGAGACCGGGGACCAGGACAAAGTTACTGAGCAGCGCCAGCGCGTTCAGAATATCGGTCACTGCGGTCATCCCCCGAGAAAGGCTTTGCGGACCTCGGGGTCTGCGAGCAGCGCCGCACCCGTATCCGTATAGCGGTTCTGCCCCTGAACCAGCACGAAGCCCCGGTCCGCGATTTCCAGGGCCTGGCGGGCGTTCTGCTCAACCATGAGGATCGCAATCCCGGTCTTTGCAATCTCGATAACCCGGTCAAAAAGCTCATCCATGACAATTGGAGAGACCCCTGCGGTGGGTTCGTCGAGCATCAGAACGGTGGGCTGCGTCATCAGTGCACGCCCAACGGCCACCTGCTGGCGTTGCCCGCCCGACAGTTCGCCAGCCGCCTGTGTGCGCTTCTCCGCCAGCACGGGAAAGAGCGAAAAGACCTGCTCCATGGTGGTGCTGAAGTCATCCCGTCGGATAAACGCACCCATCTCGAGGTTTTCCTGGACGGTCATCGAGGTAAAGACGTTGGCATTTTGTGGAACAAAGCCCATACCCAGCGTGACTCGCTCCTGAGGCGGAAAATCAGAGATCTCACGACCGTCCAATTCCACCGAGCCTTCCCGAAGGGTTAGCATCCCGAACATAGCCTTCATTGCCGTCGATTTTCCGGCCCCGTTCGGCCCCACCACCACGGCAATCTCACCCTTATTAACGCCGATGCTGCATCCCTGAAGGATATCTGCCCCACCGTAACCGCCGAACATCGATTCACCTGAAAGGAAACCCATAGCCGAACCTAGCGCTGATGCTTACGGCCGGTTCCGAGATAGGCCTCGATCACCGCTTCGTTATTCATAACTTCATCCGGCGTACCGCTGGTCAGTACCCCTCCAGACGCCATAACCACCACGGGATTGCATAATCGGGAAATGAAGTCCATATCGTGCTCGATCATGCAGAAGGTGTATCCCTTCTCCTGGTTGAGCCTCAAGATGGCATCTCCAATCGTGCCCAGCAAGGTACGGTTCACGCCGGCGCCAACCTCGTCCAGAAAGACCAGTTTGGGTTCACCCATCATGGTACGGCCCAACTCCAGCAGTTTTTTCTGTCCGCCGGAGAGGTTTGCCGCCAACTCGTCGGCAACCGGACTTAACTGAAGGAAGTCGATCACTTCTTCGGCCCGAACCCGAAGCCGCTCCTCCTGCTCCCTGACCCGCGCCGGCCGAAGCCAGGTGTCGACCAACCGCTCACCGGATTGCTGGCCGGGCACCACCATGAGGTTCTCCCGGACAGTGAGCGAAGCGAACTCGTGCGCGATCTGGAACGTTCGGAGCATCCCACGGGAAAAGAGTTCGTGCGGTTTTTTGGCGGTGATATCTTCGCCGTCAAAAATAACTTTTCCCGAATCGGGTGGGTGAAGTCCCGCGACGACGTTGAACAGCGTGGTTTTGCCCGCGCCGTTAGGGCCGATCAGTCCGGTAATGCTTCCCCGTTCAATACAAAAAGAGGCATCCTCGACGGCGTGGATGCCGCCGAAATGCTTATAGAGATGTTGGATTTCTAACAAACCACCCGGTACCGGCAAAAAAAAACGGCCCGGGATGACCCGGGCCGTTTTCGTGCAGATTAACGGTATCCGACCGTCGTGTTCTTGCCTCCGTCTACGAGGATCTCACGATAACTACCGGCCGATTCACCGGGCCCAATGAGTTCCACCGCGGACGCGCCCACATAATCAACATCTCCGCCACCGGCGATGTACTTCAAAGCGGCAGTCAGGTCACCGGGATACACTTTTTTACCCGGGGCATTCGCCACCTGCATGACCTTGGACTTGAAGTCCTGGCTGTTGCTGGAGCCTGCGGCCTGCATCGCCAGCATGATCAGCGCAGCGGCGTCGTAGGACTCCGGTGCAAACGGGCCGTCGCCTTTAAAGCCAGCGGCCGTTGCGAGTTCGACAAACATCGTAGCCCCTGGACTATCCGTGCCGGGCACATCACCGATGGACCCATTCAGGCCGGATCCGATTGCTGCTGGAAGCGACTCGCCGATCATGCCGTCAGGCAGATAGAAGACATCGAAAGCACCGGTATCCAGCGAACCCTGGATAATGCCCTTGCCGCCCTGATCGAGGTACCCGGCGACAATCAGAATCTCGCCACCGGCCTGGGCCAGGGCAGCGACCTCTGCGCTGTAATCGCCTTTGCCGTCTTCATGGGCTGCGTTGATCGTAACAGTACCCCCGGCTGCGATGAAGTTGCTTTCAATGCTGTCGGCCAGCCCTTTACCGTAGTCATTGTTGGTATAGGTCAATGCGGCCGTCTTGTAGCCGTGATCTTTCAGAATCTCAGCGATCACCTGCCCCTGGCGGGCGTCTGACGGCGCGGTACGGAAGAACAGGCCGTTATCTTCGGCGGTCGACAAGCCGGGCGAGGTGGCCGACGGTGAAATCATCACAACACCATTGGGTACAGCGACATTGGCCAAAATGGCGCCGGTCACACCTGAGCAGTCTGCCCCCATGATGGCGTTCACTTTATCCGAGGTCACAAGCCGTTCTGCTGCTGCCTGGGCCGCAGCGGAGTCAATACAGGTCGAGTCACCCCGGACCCCGGCTACGGACGCCCCGCCGAGAAGTGCGCCCCCGCCATTGACTTCGGCAATGGCAAGCTCGGCCCCGGCACCCATATCAGGAGTCAGTGACTCGATAGGCCCGGTGAAACCGAGGATAATGCCGATCTTCACTTCTTCAGCGAGAGCCGTGCCGGATAGCAGCGCGCTCGAGATCAGAGCCAAGAATATTTTCCTCATGGAATCCTCCGTTGGTTAGAAAAATAAATCAGTCCAAGTAAAAGTGCCTGGGCGCTCACTCAGATAGGTGCAATACTGACACACCCGGTGCTTCAAGAAAAGTTCTTCCTGGCCCGCTGAGGGTGTTTTATGACCCTTCGGGGGCATTTTCCAGCGAAACCGCAGAGCCCGTTCCGGGGCCGTAGCGCCTTCAAGCTCTCAACCGCCTTCATTGTGCCCTGTGGGCTGGCGGGTTTGATCAAAACCTGCCGTCTAAACGCTACCACACCTGAATGGCAAGCTCGGGTGCCGTGACAAAACGCAGGTGCGCGTGGGCTTTGCGCAGCGAGGCCTCGACCCGATCGGTGCTGTCTCCAAGGGCGAAGATAAAACCGGGATAAGGCCCCCCTTCCGGCCATGGTGCGAGGCGCTGTCCTTCCCTTACATCGATTTCGACAGATACAATGCCCTGGACCGTACGCGCTGCGGTGATTCCTTCTACCCGCCTTAAGACCCCTGCGTGCGGCACCGGAATCATCATCACGCCGCAGGCAACTGCTGCCTTGCGCTGGCTTAGCGGCCGTCTCACCGCGTGCGACAGGACCAGCGCCTCCAGGGATGCCCCGGTCAGAAATTCAATGACTTTGCCGCACCTGCCTCCGATCGTCCGACTGGCGACCTCTATGAAACAGATTTCTTCACCTTGCAGGCGTAATTCGGCGTGAAGCGGTCCCTCCCGAAAGCCCAGTGCACGACAAATTCCGGAAAGTGCGCCGTGAATTGCCGACAGCGTTTCTTCAGAAAGCCTAGGCGGGGTCAGATAAATGGTTTCTTCAAAATAAGGGCCGGTTAACGGATCCGGCTTTTCGAAGACGGCGATGACCTCCAGTTTGCTATCGCGCAGAAGGGCTTCTACGGAATACTCGTTACCCTCGACGTAGTCCTCAATCAGGACACGGCAATCCTCCCCTGAATCTTCCGTCTTAACGAGCGCCTGGATCCTTGGAATCGCCTGTTCCAGAACTTCTCTGCTATCGCATCGGATGACACCCCTGCTCGCTGACAGGGATAAGGGTTTCGCGACACAGGGATACTGAACGCTCTGCAGGTTTGTCTCACCCGAGCTGCCGGGCGAGACCACCGTGTATCTTGGCGCGAAGAGTCCATGCTGATCGCAGAGCTCCCGAAAGCGCAGTTTGCTGGTAGAGGCGTGCAGCGCGGGCGGGTCGTTAGTCGGCAGGCCAAGATCCAGGCAGATCTCATGGGCGAGCAAGACCGTGACATCGTCTGTCGCGAGGACCGCCGAAAATGGTGAGCCTACGGCAGCATCCCGGATGCGGAAAAGCGAGGCTTCCGGGGAGTCCGGGTCGAGGCGAATACCGCCACTGTCAAGCGCTAATGGCGCCCTGCCCCACGATGCCACGGTCAGTGGAATCCCGAGCGCCCGGCCAGCGCCCACAAATGCCGCAGTTCGGTAACTGCGATCCGGCGCGACGAGCAGAACCCTGGGCGCGCTCAAGGCTTTGGGTTTTCGTCACACAAGGAAGGTCAGGAACACTCCATATACCACTCTCGCCGGCGTATTCTCCGAATCAGCCCGCCGCCCCGCAGCCTGCACAAGCACCGCTTCCACCGACCGCCTGAAAGACATTGTTAAAGACGAAGGTGGCGTTCACGTCATTATCCTGGAAGTCAATCTCTGCGCCCTGAAGGTATGAAAATGCCACCGGATCGATGGTTAACGAAAAACCAGTATCGTCCTGAATCAGTCGATCCTTTTCGGCGATGGATTCGGCAAAGGTCATTCCGTAGCTCATGCCGCCGCAACCGCCGCCGCTGATAAAAACCCGAACGGCGCTATGGTATTCATCAGCGTTGGCGAGCAGCTCGGCGATCTTAGACTTTGCGGGCGGGGTGACGGAGATGCCGGTAAACTCTGCTTCGGCCGTGACTTGATTCATTTCGCGCACCTTGATTGTTTTGCTTGTAAACTTTGATCGCGGGCGGCCCGTCAACTTGAGCGCTAGCGAAGCAGCTTCCAGGGGTTGAGTGGGTATCGGTTCTGTTATCCAGCAGACAGTTTCCTAACGGAGCAAATCTTACCATGAGGCGAGTTAACTGCGTCGTACTCAAAGAGGAGGCGGAAGGGCTGCAAAGCCCCCCGTATCCCGGTGGACTGGGTCAGCGGATCTTCGATACGGTCTCAGCCGAAGGATGGCAACAGTGGCTCCAGAGGCAGGTGCTCATCATTAATGAAAATCAGTTGAGCACCGCCGATCCGCAGGCGATTGAACTCCTCGAGCAGCACATGCTGGGATTTTTGTTCGGTGAGGGTGATCTCGGCGCAATACCGCAAGGCTTTGCGCCCCGGAAGAAGTAAGGCTACCCTCCGGCAGCATCCATTAATCCGCGCATTTCACGAACGGCATCCGCGAGACCCGAGAACACCGCCCGCGCGATAATCGCGTGGCCAATGTTGAGTTCCGAGACACCTTTCATGGCGGCGATCGGCTGGACGTTGCTGTAGTGCAGGCCATGGCCGGCATTGACCCGAAGGCCCAAAGACAGCCCCAGATCGGTTGCGACCGATAATCGTTCCAGTTCCCGATCTGCGCTCGCGCCACCTTCTGCCTCGGCGTAGGTTCCTGTGTGCAGTTCGATCGCGCTGGCGCCCACCGCCGCGCTCGCTTGAATCTGGGCGGGTTCCGGGTCAATAAAGAGCGACACCCGAATCGCTTCTGCTTCCAGACCCTCCACGAAAGGCGCCAGGATCTCCTGCTGACCGGCCACATCGAGGCCACCTTCGGTCGTGAGTTCCTGCCGTTTTTCCGGTACCAGGCAGACGTCGTCAGGCTGGATCTTCCGGGCAATTCCGTTCATCTCGGGGGTGACGGCCATCTCCAGATTCATCCGGGTGGTGATGATTTCGCGGATACGCGAAACATCGTCATCGAGGATATGCCGACGGTCTTCTCTAAGGTGCAGTGTGATCAGGTCTGCCCCACTGTCCTCACATATCCTGACCGCCTCGACGGGATCCGGATAGACCGTCCCTCGCGCCTGTCGCAGGGTTGCGACGTGGTCAACGTTGATACCAAGGTCCATAACGACTCCTTAAAAAAATCAGTGATGTTCTCTTCGGGGGGAATCCGCGCTGCGGCCGGACGGCGTTCTGTCAGAGGGGTACAACTGCGAGTATATCGATCGCGACACCAAAGACCGGCCCTCCAGGAGGTCCTTAAAGATCATCCTGTGGAGGTGCTTGATCTCTCTTTGCCCCCTTTCATCAAAACCCGTTTCGAGCCGTAATGCGATCAACGAATCGCCATGGACCGGAATCCCGGCCCGCTCGCCATTGCCGTCAATAAACGCCCCCAGGCCGGGCCGGTAGCGATAACGGCAATCCGGATCGACGCTCTCGCCGCTGGTTTGGTCCCGTTCGAGCTGCAGCCCGTAGCCAATCTCTTCCAGCAATACTTTCTCAAAGCATCTTAACGCAGTCTGCTGTTCGTCGTCTTCAAGCAGTTGGTGGACACACTGCAGGTAGCGGTCGAACAGGCGTTCGTGCGGGTCATAGCGGTGAAGGAACTTGATCAGGAGTTCGTTAACATAGTAGCCGCAAAAAAGCCCGGGCCCGCGAAGCGCAACACCCGGCCCCGCCCACTCACACTGAGTCAAGGTCTTGACATCACCCTTGCCCGACCAGCCCAGGGTGATCAACGCGAATGGCCGGATGGTGCCCCGGTACGGCGACTTGCGGCCCCGGGCGCCCTTTGCGATCGCAGTTATCCGGCCATAGCTACGCGAATACAGGTCCAGCAGAAGGCTTGACTCAGAGTAAGGCCGCCAGTGCAGCACGAATCCCGGCTCTCCTTTAATTCGGTTAGCACTCATTTAGGCACCGAACGCTACTGGCTGTACCCCAGCGCTGCTACTGAGCGCCGGTCACTTGCCCAGCCCTTCCGGACTTTTACCCGCTGTGACAACAACACGGGCCGGTCAAACACCGATTCGATCTGCCGCCGTGCTGCGGACCCGATACTTTTCAGGCGCGTACCCCCTGCCCCGATGAGCGCGGCTTTCTGCCCTGTTGTCTCACACCATATTTGCGCATCAATAACCATAGTACCGTCTGGGCGCTCCCGAAACGTAGTCAGTTCAACCCCAGTGCAGTAGGGAATTTCATCTCCCATCTGGCGGAATACCTGCTCGCGAATCAATTCGGCTGCGAGAAACTGCGGTGAGGTATTGGTAAGCGTCTGCACCGGGTATCCGGCCTGACCTTCGGGCACAGCCTCGCTTAACAGGAAAGAAAGATGCTTGCAGTTGTACCCGGACCTTGCAGATACTGGAACGATCTGGCCCCAGGGATGCTTTTTCTGCAACTCCTCAATGCGCGGCAGAACCATCTCCGGGCGTGCAAGCAGATCGACTTTGTTGAGCACGAGCCAAAGATCGTTGCCCCGCTCGGCGAAGTGCTCAAGGACATCCTGGTCTTCCCGGCTCCAGTGCCGGGCATCGGTAACCTGGCAGACGATGTCAGCGCCGCTACCGGCACCGCGGGCCGATTGATTTGCCACTTTACTGAGTAGGCGCTTCTTACGTTTGTGCATCCCCGGGCTGTCGACAATAACGAGCTGGGAATTGCCCTCCATATGGATTCCATCGATCTCGCGCCAGGTCGTCTGCGGTCTGCGGGAGACAATGGAGACCTTGGATCCCAGAATCTGATTCAGCAGACTCGACTTGCCGACATTGGGCCGGCCCACCAGAGCGACAACACCAAAATGGCCCGGGCTATTCAATACTGGCTTCCTGCTCGCGGATTTGCCGCAAGGCCTGCAACGCGGCCACCTGTTCTGCGGCTTTGCGGCTGCTGCCTTGCCCGGTCGTGATTAATCCCAGGCTGGGGATAGCGCAATCGACGACAAACTCGCGCTCATGCGGCTGCCCGGAGGTCGAGATCACGGCGTAATCCGGAAGTTGTGCGCCTGTCGCCTGAAGCAGTTCCTGGAGTTGTGTTTTTGGATCCTTCTCAAGGGGTCCCGCCTCGAGACGGGCGATGTCTGCCTCAAGCAGAGAGAGGGTGATGCGTTTTGCAGTTTCAAACCCGGCATCGAGGAAGATCGCCCCCAGCACCGCCTCCAGTCCATCGGCAAGGATTGAGGCCCGGTCACTGCCGCCACTGCGGCCTGCGGAGGGGCCAAGATTCAGGGCGCTGCCGAGCTCAATCCTCCGGGCCACTTCGGTGAGTGTCGCCTGACGGACCAGCCTTGCCCGAAGTCGGGTCAACTCACCCTCAGAGGCGTCCGGATACCGCTGATAGAGTGTTTCGCTGACGGCCAGCCCGAGAACGCTGTCACCCAGAAATTCCAGCCGCTCATTGTGTCCGGAGCCAATACTGCGATGCCGCAGGGCGGCATCCAGAAGCTCTGGATCCGAAAAGTGATAACCGATCTTATGCTCTAAATTGACCACCGATACGCTGCCGGTCAATCGATAAGGTTTCCGATTCGACCCCAGTTGACACCGCCGCCTCCTGCGCTATCCCAACTGAACCAGATAAAAAAAGCTTTACCCACGACGAACTCTTCCGGCACAAACCCCCAGTAGCGGCTGTCGTTGCTGTGATCGCGGTTGTCGCCCATGACAAAGTAGTGGCCCTGCGGAACTTTTACCCGCATCGAACGGGAAGCACTCCGCGTGTCAATCAGGATGGTGTGGGTATCTGTGTCAATCTGTTCGAGAAATGTCTTAACCCGGCCATCCTGGGCCTCGGTCGGCCAGTCAAGTAACTCAACCGTCTCAAGAGGCAGGGGCTCCCCGTTAATAGACAGTCGCTTATTGTGATAACTGACCACATCCCCCGGCGTCCCAATCACCCGCTTAATGAAGTTGGTTTTCGGATCCTTGGGGAAGCGAAAGACCATGACGTCACCGCGTTCGGGATTACCCATGGGTACGATCTGATGCTTCAGGATCGGCAGTTTGATCCCGTAACTCGATTTGGAGACCAGGATGAAATCGCCGATGAAGAGACTGGGCAGCATTGATCCGGAGGGAATCCGGAAGGGTTCGACAATAAACGCCCTAAGTAAAAAAACCGCCAGTATCACCGGGAAAAAGGCCCGCGAGTACTCCACGATCAACGGCATCCGCAGCGTCGCATCAGACCCGGCCTGGCGCGTTCTTCGCGGCCGGCCGATAACGCGGTCCCAATACATGATCAGCCCTGCAAGCAGCAAGGCGAGGAAGAGCGCGAGTTCAAAGTCCATTAATCACCCACCTTCAGTACCGACAGAAACGCCTCCTGAGGGATGGCGACAGAGCCGATTTGTTTCATGCGTTTTTTCCCTTCCTTCTGCTTTTCGAGCAGTTTTCGCTTTCGCGTGATGTCGCCGCCGTAACATTTCGCGGTGACGTTTTTTCGCAGTGCCTTGACCGTTTCCCGGGCGATGATCTTCGAGCCAATGGCGGCCTGGATCGCCACATCGAACATTTGCCGCGGGATCAATTTCTTCATCCGCCCGACCAGCTGGCGAGCGCGATACGGAGCCTGTTCACGGTGCGCAAGCGCCGACAGCGGCTCGACCCTGTCGCCGTTAATCATGACATCAATCCGCACCATATCGGCGCGCCGGCCCTCGATGAATTCATAATCGAAGGATGCAAAACCCCGACTGACTGATTTCAGGCGGTCGTGAAAATCGAGCACCACCTCCGAAAGCGGCAGTTCAAAAGTGATCAGGGTCTGACGGCCATGATAGGCGAGTTCTTTTTGTACACCGCGTTTCTCAATGCACAGACCGATCACTGCCCCGATGTAGTCGGTGGGACAGAGAAGGCGAGCCTCAATGAACGGCTCGTAAACCTCGGCGATCGACCCGGCATCGGGCATCTGTGAAGGACTGTGAATCCACCGGGTGACGCCGTCACTGCCGAGGACCCGATAGACCACCGTGGGCGCGGTGGTAATGAGTTCAAGATCATATTCCCGCTCCAGCCGTTCCTGGATAATCTCCATGTGCAGCAGCCCCAGAAAACCGCAGCGAAACCCGAACCCAAGCGCCGGAGATACCTCAGGTTCGTAGACCAGAGAGGCGTCGTTGAGACTCAGCTTTTCCAGGGCATCCCGAAAGGCTTCGAAATCGGCGTTATTGATCGGGTACAAGCCTGCGAATACAGCGGGCTTTTCTTTCTTAAAGCCCTCAAGCCCCACTTCGGCCGGCCTCGTCGCATCAGTGATCGTGTCACCAACTCTAGCCGCCTTGATGTCCTTGATTCCGGCGATGACGTATCCCACTTCCCCGGCGCTGAGTTCTGCGCAGGGCGACCGCTTCGGTGTAAAGCGGCCAATCTGTTCAATCGGATAACTCTTTCCCGTTGACATCATCAGAATACGACTCTTGGATTTCAATGTCCCCTCCATCACCCTGACCAGAGACACTGTACCGAGGTAGTTGTCGAACCACGAATCGATAATCAGGGCTCTAAGTTTGCCTCCGGGCTCCGTTTTGGGTGCGGGCACCCCGGTTACAATGCGCTCAAGGACCGCATCTACACCGACCCCGGTCTTGGCCGACACCTGCAGGGCATCGCTGCAGTCGAGCCCGATCAGGTCCTCGATTTCTGCAGCCGCGCCAGCCGGGTCGGCGGCCGGAAGGTCAATCTTATTTAGTACAGGGATGATTTCGAGACCCATATCGGCTGCGATATAGCAGTTCGCGACGGTCTGCGCCTCTACACCCTGTGATGCGTCGACAACCAGCAGCGCACCCTCGCATGCACTCAGCGAACGCGAGACCTCATAGGAAAAATCGACATGCCCCGGAGTATCGATAAAGTTCATCAGATACTCCTTTTGATCTTGAGTCCGATACATGAGAGAAACGCTCTGCGCCTTGATCGTAATGCCCCGCTCTCGTTCCAGATCCATGGAATCGAGAACCTGATCCGTCATCTCGCGTTCACTCAATCCTCCGCATTGCTGAATTAAACGATCGGCCAGTGTTGACTTGCCATGATCGATGTGCGCGATAATCGCAAAGTTACGAATTAGGTTCTGATCAACCCGATCCATCTTCAGTTTCCATTGGGGATAAGATACGGCGCCCGCGAGGTTTGGGCGGAATGGAAGAATCGCTCACTGACGAATTTTATCTTGCACTCGAACTACTTGCACACATTTTGGGAACGCCGAGATTACCCGGCCGGCATGAGATCCGGTTGCCGCCGGGCTGACGGATAAGAGATCGCCGATATGCTGCGTGAAGGGACGGTTGCGATCGTAGGTAGCGGTCTTGCCGGGATCAGTCTGGGGCTTCGGCTTGCCGACCGGGGAATCGATTCCCTGATTCTGACCAAATCAGTCCTGGCCTCGGGATCCAGTGTCTCGGCCCAAGGCGGGATCGCGGCGGTGCTCGACCCGCGGGACAGTTTTCAAGCCCATGTCGAGGACACGCTGCGGGCGGGCGCTGGCCTTTGCCATGAATCGACGGTTCGCACCGTGGTTGAAGGTGCACCTGAGGCTATTGAATGGCTCAGTGGTGCCGGGGTTCACTTCGATATCAAAGGCGATGCGTCAGCGCAACTCCATCTCGCCCGGGAAGGCGGTCATTCGCACCGTCGGGTAGCCCACGTTGCCGACACGACCGGCCGGGCTGTTGTCAACACGCTGGACCGGCAAGTGCTTGCGTCGCCCCATATCACCGTGCTCGAGAACCATACGGCAGTGGACCTGATTCTGACACCCGTGACAGGAAAGTCTGGAGGTTTACGCGTGGCGGGACTGTACGCGCTTGATGAGAGCACAACTGAAGTAGTGACGATCCATGCGGGTGCTGTTGTCCTTGCGTCTGGCGGGGCATCAAAAGCCTACCTGTACACCAGTAACCCTGATTCCTCCACCGGCGACGGCATTGCGATGGCCTGGCGGGCGGGCTGCTCCGTGGCCAATCTGGAGTTCGTCCAGTTCCACCCCACCTGTCTTTATCATCCGCACGCGGGAAATTTTCTGATCTCAGAAACTGTTCGCGGCGAAGGTGGGAAACTGCTGCTGCCCGATGGAACAGCGTTCATGGCGGGGCATGATCCGCGTGGAGAACTCGCCCCGAGAGATGTGGTTGCCCGGGCGATAGATTACGAGATGAAAAAAGGCGGGCATGACTGCGTTTACCTGGACATCAGCCATCTTGGTGCTGAGCACATCAAACGCCATTTCCCGGGAATCTATGACCGCTGCCAGTCATTTGCGATAGATATCACAACCGACCCGGTGCCCGTCGTCCCTGCAGCCCACTACACCTGTGGCGGCATTAACGCTGATCTCGACGGCAGAACGGACCTCGATGGGCTATACGCAATTGGAGAGAATGCCCATACAGGCCTTCACGGCGCCAATCGGCTGGCGAGTAACTCTCTGCTGGAATGCGTAGTGTTTCCAAAGCGTGCGGTGCCGGCGATCATGGCCTATCTGGAGCATCTGCCGACAGACCCGGCGAGACCTCCCAACTGGGACGAAAGCCAGGTTTCCGATCCAGATGAACTGGTGGTGGTCGCGCATAACTGGGAGGAACTCAGGCGTTTCATGTGGGATTACGTCGGTATCGTCAGGACTTCCCGCCGCCTCCAGCGTGCAGCCAACCGGCTTCGCCTTCTGCAAGATGAAATCCGGGACTTTTACAGCAATTTTCGGGTCAGCAAGGACCTTCTTGAACTGCGCAACCTTGTGATGGTGTCCGAACTGATCGTTCGATGCGCGGCAGACCGCCGGGAGAGCCGGGGTCTGCACTTTACCCAGGACTATCCTGCCGCCGACCCGAAACAGGTACACGATACGATTCTGCGGCCGCCTCCGAGATCGTAACGGCAGCGCTACGCCGCCGGCGATGAGCGGTTGAACTGCAGGATATCGGAGACCAGGGCTGCCAACTGCGGCCTTTCGGGAACGCTTCGCTGCAGAAACCAGTCACTCAGGAGCGGATCGGGCTGTGCCAGGAGTTCCTCAAATGCAGCCAGTTCGCCGAGGTTGAGGCGGTCCGCCCGGGCAGCTGCATATGGCATCAGCAGTCCATCGAGTTCCCGGACACCGCGACGCGACCGCCAGGTCAGTCGATTGATTCGACGCTGTCCGGTTATGCTCAAGACTTGCCCCTTGCGATTAAAGATTTGATTGTGCCGATCGCCTTGCCTGGGTTGAGACCCTTCGGACACGCATTCGTACAGTTCATAATCGTATGACAGCGGTACAGCGCAAAACTGTCGTTCAGCTGGTTGAGCCGCTGCCGAGTCGCCTGATCACGGCTGTCGGCGATCCAGCGGTATGCCTGTAGAAGATTTGCCGGCCCGAGATACTGATCGGGATTCCACCAGTAGCTGGGACAACTGGTGGAGCAGCACGCACACAGGATGCACTCGTACAGCCCATCGAGCGCCTCGCGCTCGTCAGGGCTCTGCAGGCGTTCACTATCCGATTCGGTGTCCGGGGCTTTCAGCCAGGGCTCTACGGACGCGTACTGGTTAAAAAAGTGTGTGAGGTCGGGGACCAGATCCTTGATGACTGGCATGTGTGGCAGCGGAAAGATTTTGACCGGCGGCTTCAGTTCTTCCAGCGCCTGGGTGCAGGCAAGGGTGTTGCTCCCGTTGATGTTCATGGCGCACGACCCGCAGATACCTTCCCGGCAGGAACGGCGAAATGTCAGGGTCGAGTCAATCTCGTTCTTGATCTTGATTAGTGCATCCAGGAGCATCGGCCCACAGGTTGCGCGGTCGATGGTGTATTGGTCTACACGAGGCGCATCGCGGTCATCAGGATTCCACCGATAGATCTCAAGGACCAGTGGTTGCTGCATGCCTGTCTCGTCATTATGGCGTTGACCGCTGGTCACGCGCGAGTCCTTGGGCAGTCGAAATTGGGCCATGGGATCTCTAGTAAACCCGTGCTTTGGGTGGAATAGTGTCGATTTCGTCCGACCCTGTCGCAAGCGTTACCGGGCGGTACCCAAGGGTAACATCGCCGCCGCGAAGGGTCGCGAGCGTGTGCCACAGCCAGTGTTCATCATCACGCTCCGGGTAATCGTCTCTGGCGTGCGCGCCCCTGCTTTCCTTTCTGGCATGGGCGCTGTAAACCGTCACCCTGGCCTGGGCCAGCAGATTTTCCAGCTCAAGTGTCTCAACAAGATCTGTATTCCAGACCATTGACCGATCTTTCATGCCGATATTGCCAAACATGTCGATGGTTCCGTCGACCTCGGCGATACCCTCACTTAAGACCTGTTGGTTGCGGAACACAGCACAGTTTGCCTGCATCGCCCGCTGCATCTTCAGTCTCACTGCGGTTGTTGTTGCCGGCCCGTCGGCAAAGCGGATTCGGTCAAAACGATCAAGCACCTGGTCAATCGGCTCGGTTTTACCTCTCCAGACCGGCGTATCCCGGGAAACCGTGTCGGCAGCATGCTGGCCAGCTGCCCGGCCGAAGACAATAAGGTCGAGAAGGCTGTTGGAGCCGAGCCGGTTGGCCCCGTGCACCGAAACGCAGGCAGCTTCCCCAATCGCCATCAAGCCGGGGACCGTTGCACAAACTCCGTCGACGACCGGCCCCAGGCATTCCCCATGGATATTGGTTGGAATTCCCCCCATGTTGTAGTGAACGGTCGGCAGCACGGGAATGGGTTCCTTGCAGACATCAACGCCGGCAAAGATACGGGCCGTTTCCGAGATTCCGGGAAGTCGTTCCGAGAGAATTTCCGGGCCGAGATGTTCAAGATGCAAGTGAATATGGTCAGCGTCATCACCTACGCCTCGTCCAGCGCGGATTTCCATGGTCATTGAACGGCTGACCACATCACGGGAAGCGAGGTCTCTTGCATTGGGTGCGTATCGCTCCATAAAACGCTCACCATCCGCGTTCGTCAGAAACCCGCCTTCACCACGGGCGCCTTCAGTAATCAGGCAACCCGAACCGTAAATGCCGGTGGGGTGGAACTGAACGAACTCCATATCCTGCAGAGGAAGCCCTGCGCGAAGGACCATGGCGTTCCCGTCGCCGGTGCAGGTGTGTGCTGAGGTCGCCGAGAAATACGCCCTGCCGTATCCGCCGGTGGCAAGTACAACCCGCTTTGCCCAGAAGACATGCAGTTCCCCCGTCTCGAGGCACCAGGCGACGACCCCCCGACACTCGCCGGACTCCATGACGAGATCCAGACAGAAATATTCGATAAAGAACGCCACCTTGTGACGCAGAGACTGCTGGTAGAGGGTATGGAGAATAGCGTGTCCTGTTCGGTCAGCAGCAGCACAGGTCCTTTGCGCCAGCCCCTGACCGAAATGGGTGGTCATTCCACCGAAAGCGCGCTGGTAAATTTTTCCGTCAGCGGTACGGGAAAACGGTACCCCATAGCCTTCCAGTTCGATCACCGCTGATGGCGCCTCTTTGCACATGAAACTGATGGCTTCCTGATCGCCAAGCCAGTCGGAACCTTTGACGGTGTCGTACATATGCCAGCGCCAGTCATCTTCACCCATGTTGGCGAGCGCGGCACTCATCCCGCCCTGTGCCGCCACAGTATGAGAGCGCGTTGGGAAGACTTTGGTGATACAGGCTGTGCGAAGACCAGACTCCGCAAGACCCAGGCAGGCGCGAAGTCCCGCGCCTCCGGCGCCAACGACGACCACATCATGCTCGTGATGAATAATGCCGTAGGCTGAGGTCATCGGATCGCTCGACTCATGTAATCGACAAGAGCGCCCACAAGGTCGCCCCGGTTAACACCAAGGCCGCACCCCGTACAAGCCAGACCAGCACCTGGCGTAGCGGTGGATGCACGTAGTCTTCGATTATCACCTGTAATCCGAGCGCGCCGTGGAGATACCAGACGGGAGCGAGTATTCCCAATGCAGTGCTTGGGCCCGCGCGCTCGACCCAGGCGAGGGCCGATGAATACTCCGAAACGTCAAGCGACTGGGAAAGCCATAGCATCCAAAGGACCAGCGGCGCCAGCGCGATCGCGCTTGCGCGTTGCCAGCGCCAGTGCCCAAGCCCAGCATGCGCATGTGTCCGGGTACCCTTTCGGATCGGGGTCATATGGCCTGGATATCGGCGAGACGCTAAAAGGTGAGCGTGACCGTGAGCAGCGAAAACCCCAGCGCGAGCGCTACCACCGCCCACCCGCTGGCGTACACGGAACGCAGACTAAAGCCAAGACCCCAATCCCAGAAGAGATGCCGAATGCCATTGAACAAATGATAGTAGACGCAGAAAATCAGCAGCGTCACAAAGACCCATCCACCCCACCCACCGACGGCTTTCATAAACTCCGCGTACGCTTCCTCTCCCAGAGCCATGCTGATCAGCCATAGTGACAAGCCGACGCAGGAGATTGACAGAAAGATCCCGGTCAGCCTGTGAAAAACAGATAGGACGCTCGTCAACTGCGGACGATAGATCTGAAGATGCGGGGATAATGGACGTTCGCGGGTGATGGACATATGGACCTCAGCCTTTCTCCGTTACCCTCGCGTGGCAGCTAAAAATCAATACAGCGGCCATTTCGCTCCCAGTCGCCATAGCGGGTTGGATCTGGTCGGCGAGATTCGGGCTTGTCTGCGGTCGGCGGCTCTGCCGGTTCCGGATTCGCCTTCACGGCGTCTTCCGGGCCTGCATCAGGCTCGGCCTCAATGACTTTTCTGGAACCTTTGGGTAAACTCTGATTTTTGTGCATTGCAACATTCCCGATTCTGCCCCCTTCGCTGAGCACTTTCAACCCCAAACGAAGATGGCATTGTGGTATCCGACACGCATACTATCGCATCGGGCGGTGAACGCTGTGTCACCGGCTCCCGCCCAGTTTTCATAAACTGCCAGAACGCAAATTGAAGTTATGACCATCCCGGCCATGTCTGCCAAGGGATTTACCGTCATCCAATGCTCCGGCGTGGATGCCGATTTATTTCTCCAGAACCAGTTCACCTGCGACATCAGCAGAATCGATCAAGGTGACTGGGGTCTTGCGGGATACTGTTCTCCAAAAGGCCGGCTTCTGGCCATCTTTTTTGTCCTGCGTCATGCGGATGCTTTTATGCTGGCGACCCACGGTTCTTTGGCTGAAGAGGTCATCGCCGGGTTGCGCCGATATATCCTGCGCGCGGACGTTACTCTACAGTCCTGCCCTGAAAAAGGCCTCTTCTTCGTCGACCAGACAGGTGGAACTTCCGCAGCAACCGCTCCACAGGACAACTCGGACGAAATCCACAGGGCCGTAACACTCTCGATCGCACCGAAGGTGCCGCAACACGACACGCAGGGCGAGGACCCGTTTGCGAGGCTGTGCATCCTTCGTGGAATCCCGATACTCAGTGCTGCACTCAGCAATACCTTGATCCCGCAATCGGTGAACCTCGACCTCGTTGGCGGCGTCAGTTTTCAGAAAGGATGCTATCCGGGACAGGAAGTGGTCGCCCGTGTTCGATACCGCGGCAAGCCGAAGCAGCGCATGATCTGCGCCCGGGTCGCGACCAGTGAAAGGATTCCGGTCGCTGCTGAAATCGAATGTCTGGATCAATCGGGTGGACGGAACGGTACCGTGGTGTCGGCCGTTGCAGATAGCGAGCCAGATCAGACCCTGCTGCTGGCATCAGTTCCCGCTGCCGCGCTGAAAAACGGCGGACACACGGCATTCAGGATTGCCGGCGCACCGTTGCGCATTCGACCCCTTCCCTATTCGCTTTCCCTGGAGACCTGAAGCTCCCCGTTCCGGTCAATCGGTGCCGGAATGCTGCTCCTCGTTTTCTGCAGGCACTACCTGGAAGTAGGTTTCACCCGGAAGAATAAGCCCCAGGTGCTCCCTGGCTCTTTCTTCGATTGCTTCGACCCGGTTCTTGATTTCGTTTACGTCCGCATGGAGCCTGTCATTCCTTTCCCGCAGCGAAAGATTCTCTTTTTCGAGTTCGGTCACGGAACGTTTCAGGTGGAAAAGATCTACGACGTTACTCTTTCCGAACCATAACGCGTACTGGAGCGCCAGAACGAGTCCAATCAGGCAAAAGATCAGGGTCCTGAGGTACGGCAAAGAGGCAGCCCTTTCCGGATTAAACTCTTTTCAGCTGGGGAAAAGCGGCACGACCTGCATAATCGGCCCGCGGCCCGAGGTTTTCCTCAATCCACAGCAGGCGATTGTACTTGGCGGTTCTTTCTGAGCGGCAAAGAGAACCCGTTTTGATCTGTTGTGCACCCACACCTACCGCAAGATCAGCGATAGTGGTGTCCTCGGTCTCTCCTGATCGATGGGAAACCGTCACAGCAAAATGATGCGCCTGTGCGAGAGCGACCGCGTCGAGCGTCTCACTCAGGGTCCCGATCTGGTTGACCTTGATTAGAATAGAATTAGCGGCGTTTTCCTCGATTCCCCGCTCGAGAATGGCGGCGTTCGTTACAAAAAGGTCGTCCCCCGTCAACTGGACAGAGTCGCCGAGATTTGCCGTCAGCGAGGTCCAGCCTTTCCAGTCATCTTCGGCAAGCGGGTCTTCCAGGGAGATTACCGGCAGTCGCTTTGCAAGATCACAGATAAAGGCGACGAATTCGGCGGAACTATATCTTCGCGATTCTGAACGGAGGTGGTAATGGTCCTGCTCGTAGAATTCGGAACTTGCGAGATCGAGGCCGAGGTATACCTCGTCAGAAGTCCGGTAGCCCGAGCGTTCGACGGCGGCGAGGACGGCCTGAAGTCCGGCTTCATTTGAGGCGAAGTCAGGGGCGAACCCTCCCTCATCGCCTACACCAGTCTGCAGGCCATGGGAAATCAGATCCTGCCGAAGTCTATGAAAGATTTCGACGCCGCAGCGCAAGGCCTCGCGGAACGAGGGGAGCCCCGCAGGTAACACCATGAATTCCTGAAAATCGATACTGTTGTCCGCGTGGGCTCCGCCGTTCAGGATGTTCATTTGCGGAAGCGGTAAGCGAATCGGGTCAGGGTTGCCATGCAACTGGCCAATGTGCTCGTATAAGGCGATACCGAGACCCTGCGCCGCAGCCTTGGCACTCGCAAGCGACGCCGCCAACAGCGCGTTGGCGCCCAAGCGTTCCTTGTTAGGCGTCCCGTCCAGGGTCTTCATCAGGTCGTCCAGCTGCTGTTGCTCACTTGCGTCCCGGCCCATGAGGCATTGCGCAATCTCGCCGTTTACATTCGCCACCGCGTTTTGCACTCCTTTGCCGCCAAAACGGGCCGGATCGCCGTCTCGCAATTCGAGCGCCTCACGCTTGCCGGTCGACGCCCCGGATGGCACCGCCGCGCGTCCCACAGCGCCACCCTGAAGCGCTATCTCGGCTTCCACGGTTGGAAAGCCTCTGGAGTCAAGGATTTCCCTCGCTCGAGCACCTGCAATCAAGAGCTGCTGTTGTTTATTCATATTGTTTGTTAATAGGCCTTGCAGATACTCAGACGCTGAACGCGCGGGACTGCTTCGAGACCCGGTCGATCGCGAGAAGGTCTTCCAGCAAGGGCTGCAGTTGCTCTAGCGGCCAGGCATTCGGCCCATCACTCAACGCCGCGGCGGGATCAATGTGGGTTTCCAGGAACAGCCCGGCAATGCCTGCAGCAGTTGCCGCCCGCGCCAGTAAGGGGACGAATTCCCTCTGGCCGTCAGACCGGCCTCTGCCCGCCCCCGGCAACTGAACCGAATGCGTCGCGTCGAAAATGACCGGAAAGCCGAGCTCACCCATGACCTGGAGAGACCGCATGTCGACGACGAGGTTGTGATAGCCAAAGGTGCTTCCCCGTTCGCACAGGAAGATCTCTGAAGCCCCGGCCGCCAGCGCCTTCTCGGCAACGGTTTGCATCTCCTGGGGTGCCATGAACTGACCCTTTTTGATGTTAACGGGCCTGCCGGTCCGGGCTGCAGCCGTGATCAAGTCAGTCTGACGGCAAAGAAATGCCGGTGTCTGAATCATGTCGACGACCTGCCCCGCAAGCAGCGCCTGCTCGGGGGTATGCACGTCTGTCAGTACGGGCAAGCCGTTTTCCGCCCTTACTTCCTCAAGGATCTTAAGACCGGCGTCAAGGCCGGGGCCGCGAAAGGACGAGCCGGAAGAGCGGTTCCCCTTATCAAACGAGGACTTATAGATGATCAGAATGTCCAGCGTTGACGCGATTTGCGCCAGCCGGGCAGCCGTCAAAAGCGCGTTCTCACGGCTTTCGATCACACACGGGCCGGCGATAACAAAAAGCGGTTGCTTGCGATCGATCGGCTTGCTGAACAGGCTCACGCGGAGGCCGCCTCGGCGGCCGGGCTGTTCCTGGCGTCGCGGTATTTGCGGGCAGCGGCCACAAATTCCGCGAAGAGCGGGTGTCCATCGCGCGGAGTTGAGTTGAATTCGGGGTGGAACTGGCAGGCGACGAACCAGGGATGGGAGGGAATCTCGATCATTTCGACCAGATCGTCCGCCGAGCGTCCGGAAATACGGAGGCCGCCTTCTTCAAGGCGTGTGCGGAAGCGGTTATTGACTTCGTAGCGATGCCTGTGGCGCTCGGAGATTATTTCCCGACCGTAAATCTTCGCAGCCAAAGAATCGGGTGACAGCAGGGCTTCCTGCGCTCCGAGGCGCATGGTACCTCCAAGATCATCATCGTCTCCCCGCTCCACGATCTGGCCGTCATCTTCCGTCCATTCGGTCACCAGGGCCACCACAGGGAACTCACCCGCCTCGGCAAACTCCGTGCTATGTGCCGCCGTCATCCCGGCCACATTCCGGGCGAACTCTATGATCGCGATCTGCAGCCCAAGACAGATGCCAAGGTAGGGCACGCTGGAAATCCTGGCGAATTGCGCGGCATTAATCATGCCCTCGGTACCCCGGACACCAAACCCTCCTGGAACCAGAATCGCGTCAACACCTGACAGCTGTGACCTGGCATCTTCGACCGTGACGAGCTCCTCGGCGTCAACATAGTGCACCACCGGCCGAATCCGGTTGCGGATGCCCGCATGCACGATCGCCTCAGACAGCGACTTATACGACTCCGTCAGCGATACATATTTCCCCACCATTGCAATCGTGAGATCGGTTTCCGGTTGACTCATGATCCTGACGACGTTGTCCCACTCTTGAAGGTCCGAGTTCGCGCCACCAAGACCAAGATGCCGGACTACCGCGTCATCGAGCCCCTGCTCGTGGTAGCGTCTCGGTATTGAGTAGATATTGTCGACATCTTCGGCGGAAATCACCGATTTTTCTTCCACGTTGGTAAACAGGGAGATCTTTTTGCGGGCGTCTGCAGGAAGCGGCTCCTGGGCCCGGCACAGCACGATATCTGGCTGGATCCCGATACTGCGGAGTTCCTTGACCGAATGCTGTGTGGGCTTAGTCTTGATTTCACCCGCTGCGTGCAGCGCCGGCACCAGCGTCAAATGCAGGAAAATAGTGTTATCCCGGCCCAGTTCTATCCGCATCTGGCGGATGGCCTCCAGAAATGGCAGCGATTCAATGTCGCCCACCGTGCCGCCGATTTCGACCAGGCAGATGTCATACCCTTCGCCTGCGGCGCCGATAGACTCCTTGATTTCATTGGTGATATGGGGAATCACCTGCACCGTTCCCCCGAGAAAGTCACCCCGCCGCTCC
The DNA here is from genome assembly GCA_002327725.1 of Proteobacteria bacterium UBA2133. Classification (GTDB taxonomy): domain Bacteria; phylum Pseudomonadota; class Gammaproteobacteria; order Arenicellales; family UBA868; genus UBA868. The sequence goes on along the minus strand of DCXP01000070.1, from coordinate 115,489 downwards.
TTACGAATCACCCGCTCATAGATCTGTCCGGTTGTAAAGTTATTCTTCTGCCCCATTTTGGTCCGGACGAAGCGCTCGTAATGACCGAGATCAAGGTCAGTTTCTGCTCCGTCATCGGTCACGAATACCTCACCGTGCTGGAAGGGGCTCATCGTCCCGGGGTCCACGTTGATATAGGGATCCAGTTTTACCAGAGTGACCTTGAGGCCACGCGCTTCAAGCAGCGCCCCAAGGGATGCCGCAGACAGACCTTTGCCAAGGGACGACACAACGCCGCCGGTGATAAAGGCATACTTGGGAGAGGCTCCGTCGGACATTCTCATTCGTGATCTAAGGTGATCTAAGCGGGCGAACGCAGTTGGGGACACGCTGGATTCAGATTCCCTGCCCGCAACACCCGACGGACGGTTAGCATAACAGACGAACCGGATGGATACAATTCAGAGCGCACCTAGGGCCCGGGTTTTCGCAAGTCCCGCAGGCGCACCTTAAGACCGGCTTCACCGGCACGGGCCCGGCAGGATTCGTCCAGGACCACCTGCGGCATGCCCGCAAACCGATCATCTATAAAGATCAGTGGAATCCGAGCCCGCTCCCAGGGCGGTACCCCGGCTTGCTGCAGAACCTTTCGCAGTTGATGTCGATGAGGCCCGCGACCTACCGGTGTGACCTTTGTTTGACCACGTCGCCAGCGTAACTCCACCCGCCCTTCCCGGATCAGGGAGACGCGTAATCCCGAGCCGACCGTTTCTTCAGGGATGAGTTCAATACCGACGCTGCTGATGCTCAGACGAGATCCATCCCATGGCTCCATCTTCGGTGCCGCTGAAATGCCTGGCAGGGGCTCTGGAATCAGGAACACCCCGTCCCGGTATGTTCGAAACGTGGCCGTTCCCAGCGACAGCGTCGGCGATGCCCCCGGGGAGCCCCTTTCCAGCTGACGAATGAATTCTTCCAGAGCCCGTTCTGAAGGCGCCCCAAGATTGCTTTGTCTTGTCCAGAATCGAAAGGCATTCAGCAGCCGCGGCCGACTGAGCCCCAATAGGGCGGAAAGCGAAGCGGCCCCTAGATGCCCGAGATAACATCGCGGTTGTGCAAGCGCGCAGATCCTGAGGTCGTCCGACGCCACCTCGTTGAGGATCGATTGGGTGCCCTGAAAGTGGGCTGCCGCCCTGCCCAAGGTTTCAGCGGCTTCAACCCACCTTGAGGAAAGCTTGGCAAGAATGTCGTGACGGAGAAAGTTTCGATCAAAAGCCGCGTCGCGATTGGACGGGTCATCGAGGACTTTTACGCCTTTTTCCAAGGCCCATCCGGTCAGGGTTGCTTTCGGGATATCGAGAAAGGGTCGGATCACCTTAAGACCGTTCAGGGTTTGTTCGCTGCGCATTGACCCCAGACCGCGCACAGAGGAGCCACGCATGAGGCGGAGCAGAAAGGTCTCTGCCTGGTCGTCGAGATGATGGCCGGTCAAAAGGAGATCTTCCGGGGCGACGACGTCGGCAAAGAACCGATATCTCGCCGCTCGCGCCCTGGCCTCTTTTGACGATCCGGCGAAAGCCGGGTCATCTTCCGCGCAGGGAATGTCAGAATCGGGCCGGGAACCCAGGAAAGGAATGTCCAGTTCTCGAGCAACCCGCTGACAGTGCGCGTGCCAGCGGTCAGCGTCTTCACTCCAGCCGTGATTGACATGCAGCGCCCGCAGCTGCAATCCCATCCGCGGACGAAGCGAAGCTGTCGCCATCAGCAGGACGGTCGAGTCCACGCCACCGCTGAATGCGATATTGATGATTCTCTTTTTATAGTGGCCGATCGCCGACCAGACCGACCGTTGGAGAAGGTCAAGCCCAGGGGCCGGAAAATCAGGACCCTTCCCGGAATCGCCCAATGGATCGTAGCCTCTTTTCTCTATCAGCAAGCAGTTGCTCGGTACTCAGCGAATTCAATGTTGAAAGTTGTTCCCGGATCACATCACGCAGGTCCTCGACCATGCGTTCAGGGTCGCGGTGAGCGCCTCCCAGTGGCTCAGGAACGATCTCATCGACCAATCCATTCTGCTTCAGACTGCTCGAGGTAATTTTCATTGCGCTAGCAGCCGCCTGCGCCTTCTCGGGGCTCTTCCATAGGATAGAGGCACAACCTTCCGGGCTGATGACCGAATAGGTGGAATACTGAAGCATCACCAACCGGTCACAGACACCAATGGCCAATGCACCACCCGAGCCCCCTTCCCCGATTACCACGGAGATGATGGGAACCGTGAGCCCGACCATCAGGGAAATGTTCTGGGCGATGGCTTCGCTCTGGCCCCGCTCCTCCGCACCGATCCCGGGGTACGCGCCTGGGGTATCGATAAGCGTAATGACCGGCAAGCCAAAACGCTCTGCCAACCGCATTAAACGCTGAGCTTTGCGATATCCCTCGGGGCTCGGCATTCCGAAATTCCGATGCACCTTTTCTTTGGTATCGCGCCCCTTCTGGTGGCCGATCACGATGACGCCCTGGCCGTTCAGCCGCGCGAGGCCGCCTACAATCGCCGGGTCATCCCGGTACATTCGATCACCGGCCAGTTCCTGGAAGTGAGTGAAGAGCCGTTGTATGTAGTCGAGCGTATGCGGCCTTTGCGGATGCCGGGCCAGTTGGGTTATCTGCCACGCGTCAAGCGATGCGAAGATCTCCCGGGTCAGCTTGTGGCTCTTGGTCTGGAGTCGTTCGATTTCACGCTGAAGATCCAATTCACCATCCCCGTCCACACGGCGAAGTTCGTCTATCTTGGCCTCAAGATCAACGATTGGTTGCTCAAAATCGAGGGAAGTACTCATTATGCCGTCTATTTTACTCTGGACGACAATATCGAAGGGCGCGCAGGTTATGCCGCTTTGGTGTTACGTTGGCCCGACGTGGTAGCCGTCAATGCCTGAGAGGAGAAGTCAAACTGCATCCCCTTTACTCCGGCAAAGTCTGCCAGGCTGTCTAAAAGCTCGGACTCTGGGCGAACCGTCCACTGATCTCCCAGGCGCATGTGTATGCTGTCACCTTCGGGGTTTCGATAACAGACGCCAACGTGGGTGTCTCCGGGGGTATGGTGGCGCAGCAGTTTTTTTAACTCCCCCGCGGCAGAGGAGACATTTGAGCGCTCGGGAAGATCTATCGTAAGTTCGACCAACGCACGTGCCCGTACATCGTCCAGAGTCCAGATACCTTCGGCCTTCAGGGCGAGCAGCCCCGAACGGTCATCTACGCCGGTCGTGCCATGAACCAGAACCAGTCCCTGAGTGCTCAATGTACTTCGGCTTTCCGAGTATAGGTCGGCGAAGATGCTGACCTCCGCGAGACCCGTACCATCATCAAGTCTGAAGAATCCCATCGTTTCACCCTTGCGGTTCTGAAAGGTTCGCAAGTCCTGAATGAGCCCCGCCAGCATCACGGTCTTTTCGAGTTGTGACGGCGTTTCCGAAATCGCGGCCACGCCAATGGCCTCAAGTTCGCGTTGGTGATGCTCAATGGGATGGCTGGTCAGGTAAAAGCCGAGACTGGCGCGTTCCATTTCCAGCCGTTTCCGGCCCGACCAATGGTGGCCGGCAGGGGTGGCGAGCACCACGCCATCCACCGAAGGTAACCCGAACATGTCATTCTGCCCCGAACACAGATCATCGCTGTGCTGACCGGCCGCATCCAGTGCCTGCGGCAGCTGGCAATCAAGATGTGCCCGATCGACACCCAGTGTATCCAGCGCACCCGACCGGATAAGGGCCTCGAGGGTTTTTCGGTTGACTTTCTGGGAATCGATCCGCCGGCATAGGGACAACAAGTCCTGAAATTCGCCGTTCTCTTCCCGATCCGTGAGGATATCTTCCAGCGCTTTTTCACCCACACCCTTGACTGCGCCCAGGCCGTAAACGATTGCTCCGTCTTCTGCGACTGAAAACTTGAGACCGCCGCGGTTGATATCCGGCGCGCAAATGGTCAGCCCCATGGATTTCGCCTCCCGGACCAGCACAACGACCTTGTCGGTATGTTCCATATCCGCCGAGAGTGCTGCCGACATGAATTCCCCGGGGTAGTATGTTTTCAGCCAGGCCGTCTGATAACTGAGCAGCGCATATGCCGCCGAGTGGGATTTGTTGAAGCCGTAGCCGGCGAATTTCTCGATGAGGTCAAAGATATGCGCGGCGCTCGCCTGCTTGATTCCACGCTCGGTAGCGCCATCGATAAAAATCTGTCGTTGCCGCTCCATCTCTTCCGGCTTTTTCTTGCCCATCGCACGCCGCAGGAGATCCGCTGAACCCAGACTGAAGCCGGACAGTTGCTGGGCAATCTCCATGACCTGCTCCTGGTACAGGATGACGCCATAAGTCGGCTCGAGAATTGACTTGATACTGTCGTGCAGGTACACCACAGGCTCCCGACCGTGTTTCCGGTGGATGAAATCGTCGACCATCCCGGACTGAAGCGGCCCAGGCCGAAACAGGGCAACCAGCGCCACCAGTTCCTCGAAGTGGTCCGGCTGCAGCCGTTGGATCAGTTCCTGCATACCCCGGGATTCCAGTTGAAATAACGCCGTCGTCCTTCCGGTACAGATCAGCCGATACACTTCAGGGTCATCCGCTGGAAGTTGCTCGAGGTCTATTGCATCCTGCCCTTGCTTGGCCCGGGTTTCGTTCACCAGCCCAATCGCCCAGTCAATAACAGTGAGCGTTCGAAGGCCGAGAAAGTCGAACTTCACCAGTCCGATCGCCTCAAGATCATCCTTGTCGAACTGCGTGACCGCCTGCGTCATCCCCGGCTCCCAGTACAGCGGTGAAAACTCCGCTATGGGCTCAGGAGCGATGACCAACCCACCTGCGTGTTTGCCCGCGTTTCGCGGCATACCCTCGAGGCGTTGTGCATTGTTGATCAATTGCGTGACTTCGGCCTCATTCCGATATCGGCGTCTCAGTTCCTCGTCCTGCTCCAAGGCCTTTTCAAGGGTCATACCGACCTCAAACGGGATGAGTTTGGCCAGCGTGTCGCAAAATCCGTAGGGCATGCCCATGACCCGGCCCACGTCACGGACAACAGCGCGCGCAGCCAGCGTGTTATAGGTGATGATCTGCGCGACCTTCTCAGCGCCGTACCGCTCAGTCACGTACTCAATGACACGATCCCGTCCGACCATACAGAAATCGATATCAAAGTCCGGCAGTGAGACTCTTTCCGGATTCAGGAACCGTTCGAACAGTAAACCGTGCTTGATGGGATCCAGGCGTGTGATGCCGAGGGAAAAGGCAACCAGGGACCCTGCGCCCGATCCCCGTCCCGGGCCGACCGGAACGCCATTATCCCGAGCCCACTGTACGAAATCGGCCACGATCAGAAAGTATCCGGCAAAGCCCATTCGGTTGATCGTTTCAATCTCGGAGGCGAGCCGCTCACGATAAACCGGAACGTCGAGATCACCGGTTTGCCCCACGTAGTTGGCAAAACCTGCCTCGGACTGGGCGGTGAGTGTTTGCTCTGTAGAACGGTTATCGCCCGCTATATGCCTTGGCATGTGGGTCGTATCAAAATCGATGAAAACGTTGCACCGCCGGGCAATCTCAACAGTATTTTCCAGTGCGCTGGGTAAGTCCGAAAAAACAGCCGCCATTTCCGACGGCGATCGAAGATATTGCTTAGAGGAAAATTCCCTTGGGCGTCGAGGGTCGTCCAGAACCCGTCCCTGGTGAATGCAGGTTCGAATCTCGTGCGCCTCGAAATCCGAGGACTTCAGAAACCGGACCGCGTTGGTAGCGACCAGTGGGGTTTCCGCCCTTGCCGCCAGTTCAAGCGCGAGGGCTTCGTACTCTTTCTCACCGGTACGCTCTGTCCGACTCAATTCAATAAAGTAGTTGCCGTCAAAAATCTCCTGGTAGCGCTGCACGAGCTCGGCTGCTTCATCAGTTGACCCGGAACGCAGGCAGCGCCCCAGATCTCCTTCGACACCTCCTGACAGCGCGATCAAGTCGCGGCCGCTCTCGGCAAGGCGGTCCCGCCTCACGCTGATTCCTTGCGCTGTCCTGGGCTGTGTGTAGATCTCGGTCAGCAGATGGCTAAGCGCCCTGAAGCCACGGTTATTCCGGCAAAGCAGAACCAGTTGCCCAGCAGTCTTGTCATTCTCGCGATCTGCTACACCAAGCTGTACGCCGAAGATCGGCTTTACACCGGCGTCCAGACATGCCCGGTAGAACTTGACGGTAGCGTACAGGTTGGACACGTCAGTCATCGCCACCGCGGGCATTTGCGCCTCCCGCACTGCGCTTGCCAGGTCTTTAATACGGGATATCCCGTCTATCAGGGAATATTCCGTGTGGACGTTAAGGTGTACGAACGGTTGCTGGGGTCTCAATGCTGCTCCCGTTCGCCGGGCTTTGGCACCGGGCAGGTCTGGATTGCGCTCGCGACAGGACGAAATGAGCGGCGGTGATCCGGGCAGGGTCCATAAGATTGGAGGACTTCAAGATGCATGGCGGTAGCATACCCTTTGTGCTGGCAAAAGCCATATTCCGGATACTTTCGGTCCAGAAACGCCATATACCGGTCACGGAACACCTTGGCCAGGATGGAAGCCGCCGAGACCGCCGACTCGGTCTCGTCGGCGCGGACACAGGCACTCCCGGGATAAGGGAGTTCTGGATAAAACCGCCCGTCAACAATAACGAAGTCGGGAGTGCACGGAAGACCGAGTACAGCCCGGCGCATCGCCACCAAAGTTGCCCGATGGATATTTTGATTGTCTATCTCCAGGCCGCTCGCTGCACCGATCGACCATGCGACCGCGTTCTCCCGTATGAGCCTGCAGACCTGTTCCCTTCGGGCCTGGGAAAGTTTTTTGGAGTCACGGATTTCGGCATTACGATAATCGGCTGCCAACACCACCGCCGCGGCAACCACCGGCCCCGCCAGGGGACCCCGGCCTGCTTCATCCACTCCTGCAACCAGCCTGTCGTTCATCCCGCCGATTGGGGTGGGGCCATCTCCAGCATGGCGTCAACGATCCGGTTGTTGGTGTCGATATTCAAGTCGCTTTGGATCGCGCCAAGCGCCTTTCTCATCTCCTGTGTGGCTGCCTCGTCATCGAGCAGTTGCTGAACGGCAGCAACCAGGTTCTGTTCATTCGCATCATCCTGAAGAAACTCCGGGATGAGCGGCGTTGGCATAAGATGATTGGGCATGGATACCATGCGGGTGGAGGCCAGAGCAGTCGCGATACGGTATGAAAGGCCGGACACGCGGTACGCGACAACCATCGGGCAACCGACCAGGGCCGCTTCAAGAGCCGCTGTCCCGGAGGCAAGTAATGCCGCATCACTGGCGGCGAGACAGCTGCGGGCCCTGCCGTCAACCAGGGTCACGCGGTCGGCAAAGCCTTCAAGGGATGTCAGTTGGCGAAACTGCTGACGGACACGCTCACTTGCAAACGGCACCAGAAACTGTACTTCGGCGTTGCTCAGAGCCAGCGCCCGCATGGTGCCTGCGAACACTTTCGCAAGGTGGCGAATCTCGGATTCACGGCTGCCGGGGAGTACCGAGACCACTTTGGTCTCGGTACTGATCCCAAGATCTGCGCGGGCTGAGGTCTTGGTCAGTTCCGATGTTTCCCGTGCTGCTGGGTGACCCACAAAGGTGGCAGGGACGCCGCGCGCTTCATAAAAGCGCTCTTCAAAGGGAAACAGCACCAGGATTCGGTCTACTGCCCGACGGATTTTGGCCACCCGATAACTCCGCCAGGCCCAAACGGTGGGACTCACCAGGTGGATGATCGGCACTCCGGACGCCCTCAGACGTCGCTCAAGCGAGAGATTAAAGTCCGGCGAATCGATACCCAGGAAAAGGTCCGGCGGATCTGAGACGAATTCACGATACAGTCGACGGCGGATCCCCAGGGCATGCGGGAGTTTCCGGACAAGGTCTTCGACGCCCATAATGGACAGATCATGGATGTCGCAAATGGATTGCAACCCATGAGCGGTAAGCTCTGGTCCGCCCACGCCGCGAAGTTCTACTGCGGGCAATCGCGCTCGAAGCGCGGATACCACACCACCGCCGAGTCGGTCACCGGACGGCTCAGCAGCCACCACCCCGAGTCGAAAGGTCGAGGCCAAATTGCAGTCTCAGCGAGTAACGCCCCGTTCTGACTGAGACAGAAACTGGAGCAAGGTGTCGACTTCTTTGCAGTTTTTCTGCTGCGCCGCATCCTCGGGCTCGGCCCCGGGAACGCCATTGCCGTTGCTTGGCCGAAAGCGTTGCCGGTACACCTTGCGCAGTTGGGCGATGGCGTCCTCACTGAACTCGCGTCGGCGCAGGCCCCGGAAATTGATTCCGTAGGTTTTCGCCGGGTTTCCGGAAACGATAAGGTACGGCGCTACATCCTGGAGACACACTGTCCCAATGCCGGTTAAGGAGTGCCGCCCAACGCGGCAGAACTGATGGATTAAGGTAAACCCTCCCAAAATAGCGTAGTCACCCACCTCAACATGCCCGGCGAGACTGGCGCCGTTGGCAAAGATGATATGGTCGCCAAGGACGCTGTCATGGGCGATGTGGCTATAGGCCATGAGAAAATTGTTGCTGCCCACCTTCGTGACACCGGTTCCCCGGGGAGAGCTCGAGCCGCGGTTTAGCGTTACGTATTCACGGATAACGTTGGTATCCCCGATCTCAAGTCGCGTCGGCTCGCCTTGATAACCCGCGAACTGGGGATCCTCTCCGATCGAGGCAAATGAGTAGATGTGGTTATCACGGCCGATGCGGGAACCCGATCGGACAATCACATGGGAGTCAATCGCGGTCCCTGGTCCAATGGTGACATCTTCCTCGATGACAGAGAACGGACCTACGGTAACGTCGTCGGCCAGTTCGGCAGCGGGGTGAACGACTGCCCGGTTGTCGATCACTCGATGGGCCTGTGGGTAAACAGCACATCCGATGTGCAAACGGTTTTTCCCTGGACGGAGATCGTTCCCGAGCATCTCCAGAGCGAACTGCGCTGCCCTTCGAGAGACACATCGATGACCAGCTGATCGCCCGGCTCGACGGGAGCCTTGAAACGCGCCTTGTCCACCCCGGCGAAAAGGTAGACGTTCTTCCGGCTGGCCTTTGCATCGATAATCAGGCTGACGAGGATAGCCGACGCCTGGGCAATGCTCTCGAGCATCAGCACGCCTGGAAACACCGGCCGGTGCGGGAAATGGCCGTCGAAGAACGGTTCGTTTGCCGTTACGTTTTTCAACGCCCGGAGACGCTCCCCGGGCGTTACCTCGACAACGCGGTCAACCAGCAGAAAAGGATAACGATGAGGCAGAATTTCCCGAATTCGGTGAATATCGATTTCTGTTTCCACAATCTACGCCTTGTTGGATGTTTTAGTACGACTTTGGGAACGCGCGTCCGCGCCGCGGGCGCGAGAGACCCCTAGCGGCGGCTTCAAGGTAATTCGGCCAGGCGCTCAAGCACGAGATCGGTAATATTAATCGCCTCGCTGACGTAGACCGCCTGTTCAACGACCAGGTCATAGTCTCCCGCTCTCGCGAGTTCAACGATCACCTCGCGAACCAGGGTCTGCAGTTTTGCAAGTTCCTCGTTACGGCGAAGGTTGTAGTCTTCCCGGGCTTCCTGCTGCGAACGTGCCAGGCGCCGCTTCAGGTTCTCAATTTCCCGCTGCCGGGCCTGCGCCGACGTTGCATCCATCACCAGAATGTTTTTCTCAAGATCCGCCTCCATCTCCTGAATCCGACTATGGCGCTGTTTTAGTTCTTCATCACGAGAGCGGAATTCATCCTCAAGGCTCGCCAGAGCCCTGGCTCCCTGCGGTGCCTGTTCGATCAGGCGAACGGGATCGACAAAACCGATTTTAAAAGACGTCTGGGCCAAGCCGGACTGAGAGAAGGACAGGAAAAGACCTAAGGTGCAACCGGCAAGTCTGGGCAGGGCTCGTGAGAAGTTAACCATGGGTTCGATTGCGGCTAGTAAAATTTGCTTGTTTGGTACTACCTTAAAAGCGAGCCCAGCGTAAACTGTACCCGCTTCACGTCATCCCCTGCCTCGTCGTTGAGTGGTTGGGCCATCGTCAGTGAGATCGGCCCGACCGGCGAGAACCAGTGGAACCCCGCTCCAACGCTGATCCGTACCTCGCCGAGATCGAAGTCACTGCTTGAGGAAAACACCTGACCGGAATCTGCAAACAGGCTGAGACGTTTGTCGTTACCTTCCTCAAGGCCGAAGACGGGAAAAAACATCTCCACATTTGCTACGGTCCTGATGCCGCCGCCCAAGGGTGAAACATCGGCACCGGTACTAGTCGGCCCTAACGAGCGCGACTCAAAGCCTCGCACGCTGCTGGCGCCACCGGCATAATAGTTTTTAAAGAAAGGTAATTCCTGTAGATCGCCGTAGCCGTCGCCGTAGCCGACGTCTCCGCGTACGTTCAGCGTGAGTCGGCCGACAAGCTGCTGGTACCAGCTGCCCCGAGCGGTCACCTTATAGTATTCCAGATCGCTCCCGGGGATGCCGACTTCCGCTGCAATCCTTCGGAAAAATCCCCTGCGCGGAAAAAAGATGCTGTCCCGCGTGTCCTTGGAGAAGCCGGTAGAGAAATTGAGATTCAGATTGTCGGGATATCGATCGATAAATGAGCGGTATTCCGGCGGCGTCGAGGTGGTCGATTGCAGAAGGATCTCCTCCACTGCGGCACTGAAACTCAGCGCGTTGTATTCTGACATTGGAATGCCGTACCGGACGCCGCCCCCGGTTGTCTCAGAGGTATAGTCGGCGGTGGTTACCGAGTCGGTATCAATCTTTTCCCGGTTGATAAAGAACGCACGACTGATCCCTGCGGCGGTGTGATAGGGGTTGCGGTATTCAATGTCGAAAGTCTGATCGACTTTGGAGAGTTCGGCGGCCACATTCAGTTCACGTCCGGTGCCGAACAAGTTTCCCCGGTGGACTTCCGCAATGACGAACAGCCCATCCGAGTCGTCGTAGCCTGCGCCAAACATGAAGTTACCCGTGGCCCGCTCTTTGACCACAACAGCAAGATCGACCTGATCGATAGAGCCTGGAACCGCGGTGAGGTCGATGTTGACGTCTTCAAAGAAACCCAGCCGGGCAATCCGTTCCCGGGATCGGCGAAGTTTCTCCGCAGAAAACACCGAGGATTCAAGCTGCCTCATCTCACGCCGAATGACCTCGTCAAGCGTTGCCTGATTGCCGCTGATGCTGATCTGCCGGACATAAACCAGGGGTCCTGGATCTACCGCAAAGACAAAATCGACGCGGTGAGCGGCTTCGTCGATATCAGTAATTGCGTTGACATTGGCAAACGCGTATCCATGGTCGGCAAGTTTGCTTTCGATCGCCGATCGCGATGCGACCAGATCCGTCTGGGAAAACGGCTGCCCGGCGGGCATGGAGATCAAATCGAGAAGATCGCTTGCGGAGAAGCCTCCCCCGCCTTCGACATCGATGCTGCCGACCGTAAATTGATCCCCCTCGCGGAGCGAGAAGGTGATAAAGATATCCTGCTTGTTCTGGCTGATGGTCACATCTGACGACAGGAGTTCAAAGTTCATGTACCCCCGGTCGAGGTAGAAACTTCTGAGCGCTTCAACATCGGCCAGGAGTTCCTCTTTTGAATATCTTCCGGTTTGGGAGAGGAAACTGTGCCAACGCTCCTCACCCAGGGAAATCTCCGATCGCAGTTCCTTGTCGCTGAATATCTCGTTTCCAACGATGTTGATTTCGCGGATTCTGGCTACCCTGCCTTCGTCAATGGTGAGCGAGATCGCAACCCGGTTGAGGTCGACCGGCGTAACGACAGCGTCCACCTTTGCCGAGTAGCGGCCTTTTGCAAAATACCGTTCCTCGATCGCCTGAACCAGTTGTTCCAGCAACGGCTCCCGGAAAATCCGCCCTTCGGTCACCCCAACCTGTGCAAGCGCGGTCTCAATCGCTTCGTCGTCAATGTCCTTGTTGCCGCTGTAGTCGACCCCTGCAATTGCCGGGCGTTCGGCGACAATGACGATCAGGACATTTTCCTGCCGACGGATCTCGACATCCTGGAAAAACCCGGTTGCAAAAAGCGCTTTGATGGACTGGTCGATAAGATCCTCATCGGCGACGTCGCCCACCTTCACAGGCAGGTAATTGAAGATGGTTCCAACTTCAATATTCTGCGCCCCCTCAACCCGGATATCGTCGACGACGAAATCTGCGGCAGCCGGCGGGGAGAAGAAGATAGCATTAAGCGCAAAAATTAAGGGCGCCAGGCCTCGAAATAAATGTGTCGACAGTCTCATCTTCGAATCACCGTAGCAAACTGAGGAAGTCATTATAAAACGCCAACGCCATGAGCAGCACTATAAACGCAATTCCAAACTGCTGCCCCCATTGAAAAACCTGGTCTGGTAACGGCCGCCCGAGGATCCCTTCGGCGGCAAAATAGACAAGATGTCCGCCGTCGAGGACTGGAATCGGAAGCAGATTGATAATGCCGAGACTGACACTCAACACGGCCAGGAAGGCCAGAAACTGAACCAGACCGAGGCTCGCCGATTGCCCCGCAAACCGCGCAATTGAAATCGGTCCGCTGAGGTGCTCACGCGAGGCGCTGCCCGTCAACATCTGCCAGAAAACCCGCACCGTCAGAACTGACATCAGCCAGGTTGTCTCAACCGCCCGCACCAGTCCCTGGTGTGGCGGATAGCGCACATTAACGAGTTGCTCGCTGAGGTCAGGACTGACCGGGCCATAGATTCCTATACGCCAGACCCTGTTACCGTCGACAACGCTGGCCTCGGAGGCAACCGGAATCTCCAGCGTGACCCCCTTGCGCTCGATGGCCACGGTCAGGTCGCTGGTGGTTCCCTGGGAAATCTTCTCGACCAGATCAAACCAGTGAGCAACGCCCTCCCCGTTGATCGCCAGGATGTGGTCGCCGACCTTGAGTCCGGCCTTATCCGCTGGACCGCCGGCCACCAGTCCGGCTATCCTGGCTTCCGGCTCCGGAACGTTCGGGACGATTCCGATCACTCTCGAAAGCACCGCCGGGTCAAAACGTGCCTTCCGGGATTGCTCGAAATCGACGATCACTGAATGTGCGCCCGCGCCGTCCCTGGTTACCAGGAAGGAAATGCTGTTTCTGCCGGCAACCTGCCCGAGCAGGTAGAGACGGTGTTCAGACCAGCCTTTTGTATCACGTCCATCGATAGAGACGATCGTGTCTCCCGGCAGAAACCCGGCATGTTCGGCGGGACTCCCGGGAACCACCGAGCCTACAATGGGTTTGAGATCGTCGTTTCCGATCAGCCCAATGCCCCAGTAGAGCAATACCGCGAGTAGAAGGTTAGCCGCAGGACCCGCCAGAACAATCAGCGACCGCTTTGGCAGTGGTTTGTGGTTAAAAGCCTGCTCTCGCTCGCCGGGGCTGACCTCGCCCTCACGCTCGTCGAGCATCCGGACATATCCGCCGAGGGGAATCATGCCCAGTGCGTATTCCGTCCCGGCAGGCGTTTTCTGCCAGCGCCACACCGTCTTGCCGAATCCGACCGAGAACTTCAGGACCCGCACGCCCATCCAGCGCGCAACGATGAAATGGCCGAATTCGTGAAAGCTGACGAGAATGGCTACCGCCACAAGGAAAAAGAGGATGTTGTTGAAAAGATCCATGTCGAATCAAAAGCGGCTTACGGTGGTCTAACTCGCCGGTATGCCGTCCGCCAGCATTTTACTGGCTCTTTGCCGCACCTCTCGGTCGATTTCGAGTACCTGCCCGAGTTCTTTCACCGAAACCTTGTTGTGGTGATCCATGATGTCGCGGATCAGGACCGGGATTTGGCAAAATCCTAGCCTGCCGGCGAGAAACGCCTGCACGGCGATCTCGTTTGCGGCGTTCAGCGCGGTGGGAACGCTGCCCCCCTCACGGGCGGCAGCCCGGGCGAGTTCCAGACACGGAAACCGTTCGCTGTCCGGAGACTCGAACTCCAGTCGCCCTAATGTCATGAAGTCCAAGCCGTGAACGCCGGACGCGATCCGCTCAGGGTAAGCAAGCCCGTAGGCAATCGGCACCCGCATGTCTGGGTTCGCCATTTGACCGATCAGGGAACCATCGGAGAAATGCACCACGGAGTGCAGTGCGCTTTGCGGATGGATCACGACCTCAACTTGAGTTTCATCCAACCCAAACAGGGTACACGCTTCGATAAGCTCCAGACCTTTATTCATCAAGGTCGCCGAATCTACCGAAATCTTCGGTCCCATATCCCAGGTGGGATGCTGCAGTGCATCCTTGGGGCCGACCTGTCGCAGGTCAGCGGCGCTGGTCCTCAGGAAAGGGCCGCCCGAGGCCGTCAGGGTCAGCCGCTCCACCCCCGTCCCGTTATCTGTCCCGCGCACACCGAGACCATTTGCTACGCTTTGCTGAAGCGCCTCGGGAAGGCACTGGAAAATGGCGTTGTGCTCACTGTCAATCGGAAGCAGACAAGCCCCGGAACGCCTGGCTTCCTTTCGCAGGAGGCCCCCACACATCACCAGAGGCTCCTTGTTGGCGATTAGAATCCGCTTTCCCGCGTCGACAGCGGCAAAAGTTGATTCGAGCCCGGCAGCCCCGGATATCCCGGCGACAACCGTATCGGCCCTGGGATATTCGGCAACCGCCTTCAGGCCGGCTGAGCCGCCAAGCAATGTCACATCGCCGCCAGTACCTCGGAATTGAGCGCGAAACGCATCTACATGCTCCGTCGAGACCGCCGCAATCCGGGGAGATAACTCACCGACAAGCGCCGCAAGAGCCTCAGTCCGATGCCAGGCGCTCAGTCCGACCACATTGAAACGGTCGGGATGCAGGCGAATCACATTCAGCGCACTGGTTCCGATAGACCCGGTAGCGCCCAGGATCGCAACATCGGTGATATTCGGCATGGGTATTGTTAGTGGCCGCCGAGAAAAAGAATGCTGAGACCAGAATACAAGGGAACGGCACCGAGCATACTGTCGATACGATCGAGCACCCCCCCATGGCCGGGCAACAGGCTCCCACTGTCCTTTTTCCCGGCACTGCGTTTAGCCATGCTCTCCAACAAATCCGCAAGAATTCCGGCGATCCCTACGACGATGAGCGCCCCCGAAAGCACCCACAGCGAGGGAATGGGCACTGAAAACAGATACGCGCTCGCGAGTCCGGTGGGTACTGCGAATATCAGCCCAACCGACGCGCCTTCCCGCGTCTTTCCAGGGCTGATCGTCGGCGCCAGGGCGGTCTTTCCGAAGCGCCGACCCCCGAGATAGGCGCCAATATCACCGGCCCAGATCACCAACAGCACGGTTAACAGCAGACCCGGCCCGTAAATCGGCTTGCTGTGCAGGTATGGAGCAAGTCCTAATGCGGGGACCAGAATCAGCGCTCCGAGACCTGGGTGGGCCGGTACCCGCCCCGCTTTACCCGCCCAGACTTTCCCAGCCACCCAGATTAAAAGCAGTGTCCATAGCACTGCAGCGATCACCACCAGCGAGTCACTGAATTCAAAAGCCTTCCAGGATAGAAGCACCCCTACGGCTACGATCAACCCATAAAACCAGCGCCAGGACCCTTTTGAATCCTGGTGTGCCAGCGCAATCCATTCTGCCCCCGCGGCGAACCCGATCAGTGCCGCCAGGCCTGAGACGGCTTCCGTGGGTAGAAAAAGAATCGCCCCGATCGCCGCTGACCCGAGCACGACTGCTGTAACGAAGCGCTGACGCAGCATCAGCCAAAACTAGGTTTGAGAGACAATCTGCTCGCCGGTATGGCCAAACCGGCGTTGCCGGCCCTGATAGGTCGAAATTGCCTGGTCGAAGATGGCCTTGTCAAAATCCGGCCAGAGTGCATCTGAAAAGACCAATTCAGTATATGCCAACTGCCAAAGCAGGAAATTACTCAGACGAACCTCTCCTCCGGTACGGATCAAGAGGTCAGGATCGGGCAGCCCGTAGGTGCTCAGTGACCGGTCAAGGCGGCTCTCATCGATCTCCTCCGGGCGCAGGCGCCCCTCGATGCAGGACTGGGCCAGATTCCGTGCCGCCGTTGCGAGTTCGCGCCGCGATCCGTAGTTAAGCGCAATGGTCAAAGTCATTGCCCCGTTGCCGGCAGTTTTTTCCTGTGCCTTTTGAATCGTGCGTTCGATCTTCCCCCCAAAAGACCCCAGTTCACCAATCACGTTAAGCTTCACGCCGTTAGCGTGGAGGCGGTCGAGCTCCTTCTCCAGAGATAGCGCCAGCAGTTGCGTCAGAAACCGGACTTCCTCATCGGGCCTTTTCCAATTTTCGCTGCTGAATGCGAACAGGGTGAGATATGGTATTCCTGCATCACCGCACAAGGAGGTCGCAGTACGGGCAGCCTCTACACCGCGCCGATGGCCTTGAACACGTGCCTGCCCACGGGCCTTTGCCCAGCGCCCGTTGCCGTCCATAATGATGGCGATGTGCCTGGGAAGGCGCCGAGCAGCGGACGCAGGATCCACATCGGGTTCCAGGTCTGAACCGCTGTATGACGGCGTTTTCAAGGTCAAACCTCCATCACTTCGGCTTCCTTGTCCGCGACCAGGGCATCGATCTTCGCGACGGAATGATCGGTAAGTTCCTGCATGTGAGTCTCTGCGCGTTTCTCTTCGTCTTCCCCGATCAGTTTTTCTTTTACCAGTTCCCGAAGGTCCCCTAGAGCATCACGACGAATGTTTCGAACGGCGATCTTTCCGTTCTCACCCTCGTGGCGGACTACTTTCGTCATCTCCTTGCGCCGCTCCTCCGTCAGCGCCGGCAAGGGAATCCGGATGACTTCGCCGGCGGTCACCGGATTCAGGCCCAGATCCGATTCCATGATCGCTTTTTCAATCACGGGAATCATTGTTTTCTCCCACGCCTGGATGACCAAGGTTCGCGCATCTCCAACACTGACAGTCGCTGCCTGTGCAACAGGTACCTTACTGCCGTAATAGTCGACCTGGATGTGGTCAAGCAATGCGGTGCTGGCACGCCCGGTCCGGATTCTTGAGAACTCTGCTGCGACGGACTCGACACTCTTTCCCATCCGCACTTTCGCGTCCGCGAGAATTTCTTCGATCATGATGATCCTCCTGCTAAGTCCACTAGGGTGCCGACAGACACTCCTTTGACCGCTTGTTCGAGGTTGCCCTCGATGCCAAGATCAATGACCCGCAGCGCGAGCCCGTTTTCCCGGCATAAAGTGAATGCGGTCGCATCCATGACCTGTAATTGGTTCGCCAATGCGAAGTCATAGTTGATGTGATCATAACGCACCGCGCAGGGGTCGATCTCGGGATCCCGATCATAGACTCCGTCAACCCGGGTTGCCTTGATCACCATGCCCGCATTCAATTCCAGTGCCCTGAGGCAGGCCGTCGTGTCTGTTGTGAAAAACGGGTTGCCCGTGCCGCCGGCAAGGATGACGACCGTTCCCTGATCGAGGCTCTGCTGGACCGTATGTGGGTCATAGCACTCGAGGAACCCTCCAACCGGGAATGCGCAGACACAGTCGGCGTCGACGCCCTGGCCGATCAGCGAATCCCGAAGCGCCAATGCATTCATCGCTGTGGCGAGCATGCCTATCTGGTCACCGGTGACGCGCTTGAGCGATTCCGGCAGGGACGCACCCCCGCGGAAGAAGTTCCCCCCACCCACGACCACCGCCAGACCTGCGCTTGCCGCATGGGCACGTTTTAGTTCGTTGCAGACACGCTTTAGGCGGTCATCGCTAAGACCCGCCCCAGACGGTCCTCCCAGGTATTCGCCGGAGAGTTTGACGAGAAAACGGCCTCGTGAAACACCACCGTCCTCGCCCATGACTCAGTTTCCCTGGGCCTGCGCCATGACCTCCGCAACAAAGTCGTCAGTGCGTTTCTCAAGACCTTCTCCGACCTCAAAACGGTGCATCGAAACGACAGAGGCTTGATGGGTTGAAAGCAGTTCACCGACCGATTGGTCAGGGTTTTTTACAAAGGGCTGCCCGACGAGGGTGTTTTCCTTCAAAAACTTCTTAACACGTCCGCTCACCATCTTCTCAACAATTTCCGGGGCTTTGCCGCTTTCGGCCGCCTGCGCGGAATAAATATCACGCTCTTTTTGCAATAGGTCTTCCGGCATCTCGTTTTCATCGATACACACCGGCCGACTGGCCGCCACGTGCATAGCGATATCTCGGCCGAACTCCGGCTGGGCCGACCGGCCCATCCTGACGATCACACCGATTCTCGACCCATGAACATAACCCGCAATTTCACCCGCGCCAGCCTGAACGAGTTCGAAACGACGCAGCGAGATATTCTCACCAATCTTGGCGATCAATTCCTGACGTGTCGCCTCGACAGTTTCTCCGGTGGACAGCTGTAACTGAGATGTTTCCTCTACGGAATTCGGGCGATGACGAAGAACAGCTTGCGCTAGATCCGCTGAAAAGGCGCGAAAGGAGTCGTCTTTAGCCACGAAATCGGTTTCACAGTTGACCTCCATCAGAACGCCTTCAGACGCAGAATCGTTCAGGGCCAGTTCCACGATACCCTCAGCAGCGATGCGCCCCGACTTCTTCTCGGCACTGGCGGCGCCTTTTTTCCTCAGCAGCACAATGGCTTCGTCGAGGTCTCCATCGGTCTCAGTCAGGGCTTTCTTACACTCCATCATCCCGGCTCCGGTCCGTTCTCGAAGCGCTTTAACCTCGCTCGCAGTTACTGGCATGTTTTGTCCTCGATTAGCTCAGTGATCTGGTTCAGTTGCCCGAAGCTGTGGTGGTATCGGACTTGCTGTCGGCGACGGCGGAATCATCAGGCGCTGTTGCTGTGGCGGATGATGCATCAGCAGTTTCGCTTGCGTCTTTCGACGGCTCAGGTGCTTCCACTGCCGGCCTTTCGCTCGGCGTATCCGGCTCTTCGTCGGCCTTGGAAACATCCGCCGATGCCGCGATGGTCTCGTCCGACACCTCGACGTAGTCGTCAGCGTCTCCCTGTAGTACGGGTGCAGCGGCCGCTCTCGCTTCAAGGATGGCGTCGGCTGCACCCTGAAGATACAGCCGGATGGCGCGAATCGCGTCATCATTGCCCGGGATCAGATAATCGATCCCTTCGGGGGAGCTGTTGGTGTCACAGACGCCGACAACGGAAATTCCCAACTTGCGGGCCTCTGACACGGCGATACGCTCGTGATCAACGTCGATGACAAACAGCGCATCCGGCAGACCCTTCATGTCGCGGATCCCTGACAGGCTTCGATCCAGTTTTGCACGCTCCCGCTCGAGCATCAGGGTCTCTTTTTTGGTCAATCCCATCGTTGCACCCGTGGACGCCATCTCGTCGAGTTCAACCAGACGGGCGATGGAATTCTTGACCGTCTTGAAGTTGGTGAGCATGCCTCCCAGCCAACGATGATCGACATACGCACAGTTGCAGCGCTGCGCCTGCTCCCGAACAATCTTGCCCGCTTGACGCTTTGTCCCGACAAACAGGATCTTCCCACGGCCTGCGGCGACACTTCCGAGAAAATTCAGCGCCTCACGGTACATAGGGAGGGTCTTTTCCAGATTAATGATGTGAATCTTGTTCCGGGCGCCAAAAATATACGGGCCCATCTTGGGCGACCAGAAACGGGTTTGATGTCCGAAATGGACGCCAGCCTCTAACATCTGGCGCATTGAAACGTCAGTCATGCTGTACTCCTGCCGGGTTGTTGTTCAGTGCAGTCAGGAACGCCGACCCGGCAACCGAGTTGCCTGGCACCCGGGCGTTCGTGGAAGGTACTGCACCAGGAATTGGGCGCGCTATTCTACTTGAGCTGCGATTTTTCTGCCACCCGGTACCCGAAACCCGAAAGGATCCGGACACCACGGGCAATCGACCGCGGTTCGTCTAGAATTCCAGCAAAACCACTGAGACCCCTATGGCTATTTATCTCAAAAACGAGGAAGATCTCTCGCGGATGCGTGCCGCGGGACAATTGACCCGTCAGGTTCTGGACATGATTGGTCCCCACGTCCAGCCCGGCGTTACGACGGGTGAGCTCGACGACATCTGCCACGACTTCATCGTCAATACACTGGACGCTGTCCCGGCGCCCCTTAACTATCGGGGCTTTCCCCGGTCAATCTGTACCAGTGTCAATCACGTGGTTTGCCACGGCATTCCCGGAGATAAACGCCTTAAGAGCGGCGACATCATTAATATCGATATCACCGTGATTAAAGAAGGTTTTCACGGCGACGCAAGCCGGATGTTTGTGGCCGGCAAAGCGCCGGTATTGGCGCAGCGACTTATCGAAACCGCAAAAGAGTGCCTCGACCTTGGCATCGCGGCAGTCGCGCCCGGAGCGCGGCTCGGGGATATCGGCGCAGCGATTCAGGCCTGTGCCGAAGCAAGGGGATTTTCGGTCGTCCGAGAGTATTGCGGGCACGGCATCGGGCGTCGGTTTCATGAAGACCCTCAGGTTTTGCACTATGGGACCGCGGGCGAAGGTCTGGAGATCCTGCCGGGAATGACCTTCACTATTGAGCCGATGATCAATGCTGGAAAACAGCATACCCGGCTTCTTTCCGACGGATGGACGGTGGTTACCAAGGACCACTCGCTGAGTGCACAATGGGAACACACCGTTGCCGTCACCCAGTCTGGGGTCGAGGCCCTGACCAGGGAGACACAATGACCCGCAACTTAATCTGAGGTCTTAAACATGGCCGAGCGCCTTTTAGGACTCGAGTGCGACTTCCGGAACGCCAGTTCGGTCGATGACTGCAAACGGCAACTGGAGATTGCCCGGAAACGATTGGCCGCTGCCCATGCAGCCGGGGGTCGGCCGAGCCGGATCATCAGCGCCTACAGCGGATTTATCGACAGTCTCCTCGGGCGAGTCTGGGGCGACCTCGTTGACGCCCAGGTCAGTCAGTCCGGAATCTCGCTTATCGCGGTCGGTGGGTACGGGCGCGAAGAGCTTCACCCCGGTTCTGATATCGACCTGCTGATACTCCTCGGCCGGGATGCATCTCCGGAGGAGATCGAGCGAATCGAACGTTTTGTCCGTTTTCTCTGGGACGTAGGGCTGCAGGTCGGGCACAGCACGCGCACCCTTAAGGAATGTGTTCGCCACGCGCGGGCCGATATCACGGTGGTGACCAACCTCATGGAGGCCCGGCATCTTACCGGCGCAACGGGTCTGCTATCCCGCCTCAGGACGAAAATCGCACCTTCGAGAATGTGGTCCCCACGTAAGTTCTTTGCGGCCAAGCGCGAGGAGCAGCTCAACCGCCATGCCCGCTACGGTGACACCGCCTACAACCTCGAGCCCCAGATCAAGGAGGGCCCTGGTGGTTTGCGTGATATTCAGACCATTCAATGGGTCGGTCATCGTTACTTTGGGACACCCGATCTGCAAAAACTGTCCGAGGAAGGTTTCTTAACCGAAGCCGAGGTCAAGGAGCTCGTCAAGGGCCGTGAATTTCTGTGGCGGCTGCGCAACGGCCTGCACTTTCTAACGAACCGGTGTGAAGACCGGCTACTCTTTGATTACCAGCGGGAAATTGCGGATCAGTTCGGCTATCGGGATGGGGCGCAGCTAGCCGTTGAAAAACTGATGAAGCGCTACTTCCGGACGGTAAAGCAGCTTCGCGTGCTCAACGAGATTCTGCTCCAGCATTTCGAAGAAGCGATTCTGCATCCCGGCCGAAAGCGGACCAGCATCATCAATCGGCGTTTTCGAACCGTTGACGGAATGCTGGAAGTTTCCCACCCGGAAGTTTTCACCCGGCAGCCGTTTGCGCTCATTGAGGCTTTTCTGCTCCTGATTCAGGAATCCGGAGTCAGGGACTTCAGGGGTAACACGGTTCGACTGATCCGGGCCAATCTGAAACTCATTGATAGCGGATTCCGAAAAGATATCCGGTGCCGATCATTGTTCATGGAGATCCTGAAATCCAGGTCCGGGCAGACGCGGGCACTTCGAAAAATGGATGCTTATGGAGTCCTTGGCGCCTATCTCCCGGCGTTTGGAAGGATCGTCGGACAAATGCAGCACGATCTCTTCCATGTCTACACGGTCGATGCGCACCTTCTTTTTGTTGTGAGAAATCTCAGAAGGATGGACATTACCGAACACGACGATGAGCTGCCGGAGTGCAGCCACCTGATGCAGGGGCTCTTCAAAAAGCACCGGCTCTATCTGGCCGCCCTCTTGCACGATATCGCAAAGGGGCGCGGCGGCGACCATTCGACGCTGGGCGAGCGGGATGCGCTCCGCTTCTGTCGATCGCACGACCTCAGTGACTACGACGCCAAGTTCGTGGCCTGGCTGGTCAGGATGCATCTTCTGATGTCCTGGGTAGCGCAGCGCCAGGACATTTCCGACCCCGAGATTATCGACCAATTTGTCTCCCAGGTTGGAGACCAGGAACGGCTGGACAATCTTTATCTCCTGACCGTGGCCGACATGCGCGGCACCAGTCCGAAAGTCTGGAACGACTGGAAAGGCAAACTTCTGAGCGATCTGTATCACGAGACCAGTCGCGCGCTGCGACGGGGCAAAGGGCAGCCGCTTCAGGTCGAGGACAAGATCCGGGATGTTCAGCAGGAGACGCTACAGATTATGGGTGCTGTGCGCGCCGACGTCGTGAACACCCTGTGGGAGCAATTTGACCAGGACTATTTTCTGCGCAACGTTCCCGAATCTCTGGCATGGCATGCGACCCTGCTGCTTGAACGAAGTGCCGCAGACTTCCCGTTGGTCGATCTTCGTCTTGAGGCCGACTCCGGGACCGCGCGGTTTCTCGTTTGCAGCCCGGACTCGGAGGACCTCCTCTGCCGAGTAACTGCAGCTCTCGATCGGCTCAATATGAATATTGTCGACGCCCGGGTACACAGGCTCACCTCCAATCTTGTCATCATGGTGTTTGTCGTTCTGGCCGCAGAGCATCAGGGAACACGGGCATTTGAACTGGGCAGGGTCGTTGAGCGGCTCCGCAAGCATTTGCTTTCCAGCGAGCGAGATCTGCCTCCAAGGCGAACTCAGTTGCCCCGGGCGCTGAAGCACTTCCCGATTGACACGACCGTCCGTTTCTCTGATTCCGAAATCGGTGAGAGCGTCACGGTCATGGAGGTGGTCGCACAGGATCGACCTGGACTGCTCCTGCAGGTTGCAAAGGCGTTGCTTTCCTGCAAAATACGGCTGGTCAACGCGAAGGTCGGCACCTTTGGCGCACGAGCGGAAGATATCTTCTATGTCACCGACCGCGATGGGATGCCCGTTACCGACCCGTCACAACGCGCCTGTGTCGAAGAACAGATCCGCTCCGCATTACCCTAACTGACGGGGGTCCTGCGGGACGCCTCGAAACCGGAAGCCTCCATGAGCACAACCCAAGAAATTATTGAATCTGCGTTTGACCAACGGTCCGACCCGGCTGTAACCGGGATGCCTGGGTTACCGGAAGCGGTCGAAGAAGTCATGGGACAACTCGATTCAGGAACCATCCGGGTCGCACAACCCAGTGACGGGCAATGGGTAGTTCATCAGTGGGTTAAGAAGGCAGTCCTGCTCTCCTTTTTGCTCCAGGAGAACCAGGTCATCGACAGTGGCGACACACGTTATTTTGATAAAGTGCCCGGCAAGTTTGCGAATTTCAGCCGCGAGCATTTTGCGTCAGGGGGCTACCGGGTGGTGCCTCCAGCGATGGTCCGGCGCGGTGTTTACCTTGGGCAACGTGTTGTTCTGATGCCGAGTTACGTCAATATTGGCGCTTATGTCGACGATGGAACTATGGTCGATACCTGGGCGACAGTCGGATCCTGTGCCCAGATTGGCAAAAACGTACACCTTTCAGGGGGCGTGGGTATTGGAGGCGTCCTTGAGCCCCTACAGGCCTCCCCCACCATTATTGAGGATAACTGTTTTATCGGGGCCCGAAGCGAGGTTGTTGAGGGCGTGATTATTGAACGGGGCTCGGTGCTTTCCATGGGCGTCTATATCGGACAAAGCACCCGGATACTGAACCGTGCTACAGGGGAAATCACATATGGAAAAGTGCCTGCCGGTGCGGTCGTGGTCTCTGGCTCACTCCCTGCCAAGGACGGAACCCACAGTCTTTACTGCGCTGTAATTGTGAAACAGGTCGATGAGAAGACCCGGGCGAAAGTCGGGATCAATGAACTGCTGCGCGACGTTTAGACGATAGCGCAAATACAGCCTCACCACGTCCAGGATGCTAAGGTGTCCCTTTCTGCCCGGAAATTGCCGCGCAAAGGTCGGCAGCGGTATCTAGCGATGCCACCTTCAGCAGTTTTCCTGCACGGCCGGAACCGAGTTTGTTCGCAGCGGGCGCAAAAAGTTGTTTGAATCCGAGTTTCGCTGATTCGGCCGCGCGTTCTTCCCCGCGAGGAACGGGGCGGATCTCTCCCGACAGCCCCAATTCACCGAAAAACACGTTCTTGCGGTCGATTGGCCGGTCCGTGAAACTGGAGATCAGCGCCGCGGCAACCGCAAGGTCGGCAGCCGTCTCGACCACCCTCAAGCCCCCGGCGACATTTACAAAAACATCCTGATCGAGAAGATTGACCCCGGCGTGACGGTGAAGAATAGCCAGCAGCATGTTGAGACGATGGCCCTCATAACCGACGCTGAGGCGGCGTGGATTTCCAAGCGAGCTTTGATCGACCAGCGCCTGAACCTCGATCAACATCGGCCTTGAAGCGTCCTGGCTCGCGAAAATTGCGGTCCCGGCGGAAAGTGTCTTGGTTCCCGATAGAAAGATTGCGGAGGGGTTCTTGACCTCTTTCAGGCCGGACTTGGTCATTGCGAACACACCGACTTCATTGACTGCACCAAAACGGTTTTTCCACGCGCGTACGAGACGGTACCGGCTGGTTGCGTCACCTTCAAAATACAGGACCGTATCCACGAGGTGCTCCAGGGTCTTGGGGCCTGCAAGCGCGCCCTCCTTGGTCACGTGGCCGATCAGAATAAAAGCGATGCCCAAGCGTTTTGCGGCGGTCACCAGTCTTTCCGCGCATTCTCGTACCTGCCCGACGCTGCCGGGACTGGAATCGAGCGCATGGGTGCTCAAGGTTTGGATCGAGTCCACCACCAGAATCCGGTAATCTGTCCGGCCGAGTTCCTCAACGATATGCTCTAACTGGCCCTCGGACAGTGCCTGAAGCCCCTGGACATCGAGTCCGAGGCGTTGGTAACGCATTGCAAGCTGTTCCAGAGATTCCTCCGCACTGACATACAGAGTGCGGTGTGCGGCAGAGAGCATGGCAAGCGCCTGCAACGCCAGGGTACTCTTGCCAATCCCAGGTTCACCTCCTAGAAGAACGACAGATCCCGGAACAATGCCCCCGCCAAGGACCCGGTCGAGTTCGGTCAGTCCGGTCTGGTAGCGTTTATCGTCCGCCGCCTCAATTTCTGAAAGGACCCTGGGCCCCTGGGTGTCGCGTTGACCGCCCCTGGTGGACGCAAGCGCTGTTGACGATGTCCGGTCCAGGGAATTCCAGGATCCGCAAGTCGCACACTGGCCGACCCACTTGTGGCTCTTTGCGCTGCAGTTGCTGCAGACGTACACGGTCTCAGGCCGCGATTTCACCATCAAGAAAGGACCCGGTCTACTCGAGGCCCCAGATGGGTAAGCAATTGGTGCGGAATCAAGCCCGCATGACTGGCTA
Organism: Proteobacteria bacterium UBA2133; assembly: GCA_002327725.1. GTDB lineage: Bacteria > Pseudomonadota > Gammaproteobacteria > Arenicellales > UBA868 > UBA868. Next base: position 89,798 of record DCXP01000070.1, on the reverse strand, counting down.
CCTCTTCGGCCGACACTCCTTGTCCCCACAACTCGACCACATCGCCCGCTTGGGCGGAAGGCACCTTTGAGAGATCAACGATCATCGAATCCATGGAGATTCGACCGAGAATTGGACACCTGTGCCCACCGACCGTCACACTCCCCGAGGAGATTTCCTGCCGAGGAAAGCCGTCAGCGTAGCCGAATCCCAGCAGTCCTACCCGAGTATCTTCTTTGCAACGGAACCTGCTGCCATAGCCGATCGCTTGACCCGAGCGCATCATCCGGGTCCCACGAATCCGGGAAAATACCCGCATCGCGGGGCGCAGACCTGAGTCGTCTCCGCGGCAATCAGAAAAAGGAGATACGCCATACAGCATCAGGCCGGGACGGACCCAATCAAGGTGGCTATAGGGATATGCCATGATTGCTGCGGAATTAGCCAAGGTCAATTCCCCTCCCAGCACGTTCGCCTCCTCCAGGAAGCGGTTAAATTGACCACGAACCTCAGAGTCGTTTCCCCCTTCTGCCGAGGGCAAGTGCCCAAGGATAAGATCGGCTCTGATACCCGTCCGGCTTTGGAACTCCCGAAGCATCTGGTGTGTATTCGAAAAATCAAACCCCAGGCGCCCCATCCCGATATCCAACTCAAGAATGACACTCGTTAGTGGCAGATGTGTTTCGTACAGCAACTCGATCTGGTGGTAATTTGACACCACCGGAATCAGGCGATGAGATGAACAGGCTTCAAGTTCTGTTGCGTCCGCAAACCCCAGGAAGACCCATATCGGCGTCGCTGCATCAATTCGCCTTACTTGAGTTCCTTCCTCGCAGGTCGCGACGGCAAAGGCATCGACATGTCCACTAAGAATGCCCGCAACATTCTCTAGTCCATGTCCATAGGCATCCGATTTAACAACCGCGGAGACATTTGCGCTCCCGACCAATCGTCGGACATGACGCAGATTGTGTAACAACGCCTCGGAACTAATTTCGGCCCAACCCCAGCCCGACATCAATATTGGTGATCCTCGAATGCCGGGGCATAACTCTCAAAGCGTGTGTACTCACCAAGGAAAGTCAGCCGGACGGTGCCGGTCGGGCCGTTGCGCTGTTTCGCCACAATAATCTCCGCTGTACCCTTTTCCGGGCTATCCTCGTTATAGACCTCGTCACGGTAGATAAAAAGGATAAGATCGGCGTCCTGCTCGATGGCTCCTGATTCGCGCAGATCGGACATGATGGGCCGCTTATTCGGCCTTTGCTCGAGGCCGCGATTCAACTGCGAAAGGACCACCACCGGAACCCATGACTCTTTCGCAACCACCTTCAGGGCTCGGGTAATATTGGCGACCTCTACCGCCCGGTTCTCGTTATTTTCCCCGGTCTGCATCAACTGGAGATAATCCACGATTACCATGCCCAGCTGGCCATGCTCCCGCGTAAGCCGCCGTATCCGCGAACGCAATTCCAGAGGAGTTAAGGCGGGTGTATCGTCTACATAAATCGGCGCCTCATCCAGAAGCCCCATAGCTGACGTGAGCCGGGGCCAATCCTCCTGATGCAGTTGGCCGGTGCGGACGCGATGGGCGTCAATGCGCCCGAGTGACGCCAGCATTCGCATCGCAAGCTGTTGACCCGGCATTTCCATACTGAAGACCGCGACCGGCAGTTTGGCGCCGACCGCTGCGCTCTCGGCGATATTCATCGCCAGGGAAGTCTTCCCCATCGACGGCCGACCGGCGACAACGACAAGGTCAGCCGCCTGTAATCCCGAGGTCAGTTTGTCGAGATCTCTAAAGCCGGTGGCAACCCCGGTGATTCCTTCTTTGGATTCGTAGAGTTCCTCTATGCGGTCCACCGCCTGAGTCAGCAGCCCCTGGATTGGCCTAAATCCCAGTGACGTTCTTCGATCCGAATCGGATATCTCAAAAACCGCCTTCTCCGCAAAATCAATCAATGCCCCGATATCGAGACCCTCGGGCTGATAGGCTTTCTCAGAAATATCACTTGCAGCGCCGATCAGTGAACGTAAAACGGACCGCTCTCTGACAATCCTCGCATACGCTGTGAGGTTGGTGGTCCCAGGCGTGCGATTGGCCAGTTCACCAAGATAGGCAAGGCCGCCCGCGGGCTCGAGCGTCCCTTTGTTCTTCAGCCACTCGGAGGCGGTTACCACGTCTACTGCCTGGCCGACCTCGTGCAGCGCATGAATCGCCGAGAAAATCTCTCGATGCGCACGCGTGTAGAAATCCTCAGTGCGCACAGTCTCGGCGACTTCATCCCACCGCCGGGAGTCGACCAGCAGGCCGCCCAGGACAGACTGTTCCGCCTCATGCGCTTGTGGCGGGACACGAGGCGCGGAGGAGACTGCGCTGAGACTGGGCGTGGTCTGTGCCATAGAGAATAGATCCGGATTTAGAGAATCCGCTTAGGTCCTCAAAGGCAACTATTGTAGACAAGCGCTGGCTGCTTTTACAGCGCTCGAGAATTCCTGCTCAGGACCCCGGTTGTTTGGGAACCCCGGGGCTAAAACACCGGGTGAATCTGAATTTGTGATTCCGGGCCCTATTCGGCCGGGGTTTCGGCTGGGGGTTCCTGCTCGTTCTTGTCGGCTGCCGGGGTGCCGGGTTCCTCGGGCTCGTTTTCGGCTTCAACGACGACCTCGATGCTGGACTGCACCTCGGGGTGGAGGATGATGGAGACAGTATGTTCGCCCAGGGTTTTGATCGGGCCATCCGGCATCGAGATCTCCGATCGCTGTACAGCAATCTCAGCCGCCTGCAACAGTTCCGCGACATCGACCGGACTGACCGAGCCAAACAACTTGCCCTCTTCAGCCACCAACCGTTTTACCGTCAGCCGTTCTGGCAGCAGTGCGGCTTTCGCCTCGGCGGACTCACGACGCTCGGAATCCAGTTTCGCGAGTTCCCGGCGGCGCTCCTCGACCTGTTCTTTCGCTTCCTCACTTGCGGGCACTGCCTTGCCCTGGGGAATCAGGTAGTTTCGTCCATAACCAGATTTGACCTTAACGATATCTCCAAGGTCACCGAGGTTCTGGATTTTTTCAAGAAGGATGAGTTCCATGACCAACCCTCAATGCTGATCGGTGTACGGCAGTAACGCCAGAAACCGTGCACGTTTAATGGCAGTGGCCAACTGCCGCTGGTATCGCGCCTTGGTCCCGGTGTTTCGGCTGGGCATAATCTTTCCGGTCTCGGTGATATATGCCTTTAGTGTGTCGAGGTCCTTATAGTCAATCTCGTCGATCCCGAGGGCGGTGAAGCGGCAATACTTTCGTCTCTTGCTTACACGGTTCATGTTGTTTTCTCCTCGGCGGTCTCCTGCGCTTCATCCGCTGCGGGTAGCGATTCCGCTACCTCGCCACTCGGAGCCTCCCCCTCAGTCGCGCTTTCCGCCTTTACATCAGGAGTTTCGGCCCCGGCCATGGGCGTTTCGGTGTCACCCGACTCCTCCCTTACGGGCCCAGCGGAGTCGGCGGAATCGGCGGAATCGGCATCATCGTCGGCTTGATGATCCGCAAGTGGGGATCGCTCCGTGACGGCGGTATCTCGCCGAATAACGAGGTTTCTAAGGACGGCATCACTGAACTTGAACATGCTCGTGATTTCGTCCATTGTCGGCTGATCGCACTCGATATTCATGAGCACGTAGTGCGCCTTGTGCACTTTGCCGACGTTGTAAGCGAGGTGCCGGCGGCCCCAGTCTTCACAGCGGTGCACATGCCCACCGTTGCCTTCGATCAGAGCCTGGTACTTGTCGACCATAGCGCCGACCTGCTCGCTCTGGTCCGGATGAACCAGAAAAACGACTTCATAGTGTCGCATATGTTTCTCCTTTTGGTTTAAAGCCCCCCAAACGGGTTGGTGGAGCAAGGAGCATGCGCTGATGCGCTGCGGGAGCGGGATTCTAGCCGGGTCAGCGGGCTCCCGCAAGCAGCATGCCTTCGCACCGGGAGCGCCTGATCATTTCACCGCCCGGTTCTCGATCAGCTCGTCTACCACCGCGGGCTCGGCAAGGGTCGAGGTATCACCGAGATTCTCGAGCTCATTGGCGGCAATCTTTCTCAGAATTCGACGCATGATTTTGCCGGACCGGGTCTTTGGCAGACCGGGAGCCCATTGAATGGCATCGGGACTTGCTATCGGGCCGATCTCTTTTCGCACCAGGGCAATCAGTTCAGTTCTGAGTTCTTCTGTTGGCGTCGTCCCGGCCATGGGCGTGACGTACGCGTAGATGCCCTGTCCCTTTATTTCATGCGGATATCCCACGACAGCAGCTTCCGCGACCTGCGGGTGTAACACCAGCGCGCTCTCTACTTCGGCAGTCCCCATCCGGTGACCGGATACGTTGATCACATCATCAACCCGGCCGGTGATCCAGTAATAGCCGTCCTCATCGCGCCGGGCGCCGTCGCCCGTCATGTAATAACCCGGGTAGGTAGAGAAATAGGTTTGTATAAAGCGGTCATGATCTCCGTAGACCGTGCGCATCTGGCCGGGCCACGAACCCATAATAACCAGATTTCCGGATGCCACACCCTCCAGTTCCTTTCCGTCTGTGTCCAGGAGTGCGGGTGAGATTCCGAAGAAGGGCCGAGTGGCTGAGCCTGGCTTGAGATCGGTGGCGCCCGGAAGTGGCGTGATCAGAATCCCCCCGGTCTCGGTCTGCCACCAGGTATCCACAATGGGACACCGTTTTTCCCCAACTGTCTGGAAATACCATTCCCACGCTTCCGGGTTGATCGGCTCTCCGACAGTGCCGAGCAGTCTCAAGCTGGTACGCTGTGTTGCAGCGACGGGGTCATCTCCCTGGCTCATCAGGGCCCGGATCGCCGTCGGGGCGGTGTAGAAGATATTCACCTGGTGTTTATCGACCACCTGCCAGAAACGCGACGCGTCCGGATAGGTGGGCACGCCCTCAAACATCAGCGTAGTCGCACCGTTGGCCAATGGGCCATAAAGGATATAACTGTGCCCCGTGATCCAGCCGACATCTGCTGTGCACCAGAAAATATCGCCATCGTGATAATCAAACACATAGCGGTGGGTCATCGCTGCATATAACTGATAGCCACCGGTCGTGTGCAGTACACCCTTTGGCTTTCCCGTCGATCCGGACGTGTAGAGGATGAACAGCGGGTCTTCCGCATTCATCGGCTCGGGATCACACTCCGTCGAAGCCGACGCGACCGCTTCGTGGTACCAGAGATCGCGCTCGCCACCGGAAGGGACGTCGTTCCCGGTCCGCCTGACCACGATCGTCGTATGCACCTCGGGACAGCCCTCGAGGGCTTTCTCGACATTGGCCTTAAGCGGGACCGGTTTTCCGCCTCGCGGGCCCTCATCCGCCGTAATGACAACCCGGCAGTCAGAATCCAGGATTCGATCCCGTAACGCTTCGGGTGAGAATCCGCCGAACACTACCGAATGGACCGCACCAATCCTCGCGCAGGCCAGCATCGCGACCGCTGCTTCCGGAATCATGGGCATATAGATTGAGACCCGGTCTCCCTTGCCTACACCCCGGGCCTTCAGAACATTGGAGAACCGGCACACCTCCTGATGGAGTTCATTAAACGTCAGTTTGCTGTCAGTGGAGGGGTCATCACACTCCCAGATAATCGCAGTCTGGTCGCCCCGCGTAGCAAGATGCCGGTCGATACAGTTGTAGGCGACATTGAGCGTTGCCCCATCAAACCACCTGATCTCGCCGCTGTGGTAGTCCCACTGACTGACGGTATGCCAGGGTGTGAACCAGTCTACGAACTTCTCAGCCTGCTCCGCCCAGAAGGACTCCGGGTCTTCAACCGAACGCCGGTACATCTCTTCATATCCGTCCCGGCTGATGTGGGCATTGGCCGCAAATTCCGGGTCGACCTTATACAGGGTGGGTTCGCTCATCTCATTATTCCTACGGTCACACTAAGACTTTGAATTATCCGCCTATTTTAGAGGGTGCCAAGAGGGGACTCCAGTCTGGTACAAAAGCTTTCCGGCCGTCATCGCCGGTTGGACGAGTGTTTCGCTCAGTGGAGATCGTCAGCCTGATCGATGTTGTGCCAGGGGCTTTGGGGATCGAGTAACTCGAGCCAACGTCGATGTTCGACTAGTTCCTCTTCGTTCGCCCGAATCACTGGAAACTGAACATCATCGTGTTGCCTGGCTGCACCGGCGCCTATCCCCGTATCCTTCGACGCCCCGCCCTCTAATGCCAAGGCCGTCTGTCCGCCGGTCATCGCGAGGTATACGTCTGCCAGGATTTCGGCATCCAGGAGGGCGCCGTGGAGTTCACGGCCGCTATTGTCCACGTTATAACGGCGGCAAAGGGCATCAAGACTGTTCCGCTGACCCGGATGCATCTGTCGTGCAAGTTCCAGCGAATCCGTGATCTCGCAGATATCTTCCAATCGGGATGGATTGCCTGCCAGTTCCAATTCCTGGTTAAGAAATCCGAGGTCAAAAGGGGCGTTATGGATGACCAGTTCCGATCCCCTTACGAAGTCGAGAAACTTATCCATCATTTCAGGAAACGAAGGCTTACCCTCGAGGAAATTTTCGGTGATGCCATGGACCTCCTGCGCCTCAGGGTCGATAGGGTGCTTAGGGTTCAGGTAGGTATGAAACCGCATATCGGTGTGTTTGCGGTGGCTGAGGAGTACGCAGCCGAGCTCTATCACGCGGTGTCCTTGCGCCGCATCGAGACCGGTCGTTTCCGTATCCAGCACAATCAGGTTCATTCTGTCGTACCTCCAACCCCGGTATCGTCGGCGAGCATAAGATCAATTGCCCGGTTTGCCAGCGCATCCGCCCGTTCATTCTCCGGATGTCCGCTGTGACCCCGGACCCAGTGCCAACTGACACGCCGCCGTTCGGCAGCACTCTCCAGCTGTTTCCAGAGGTCCTGGTTCTTGACGGGCTTTTTCGCGGCAGTTCTCCAGCCATTCGCCTTCCACTTGGGAATCCACTGTGTAACCCCATTGCGGACATATTGCGAATCCGTGTAAACGGCTACCGGATGTTCAGGACTAACAGCTTCGAGAGCCCGGATTGCCGCGACAAGCTCCATACGATTATTGGTTGTGTGGCGTTCCGAGCCAAACAGTTCCGTTTCTTGTGAGTCGTCCCGAATCAGAACACCCCAGCCCCCAGGTCCCGGGTTTCCCCGACAGGCTCCGTCGGTGAAAAGCGCCAGTGCTTTTTGATCGGCTAACGCAGTCATTTAGGTCCGCACTTTCCTCTTGGCAGCATGCCTCGGCATTGCGGAGACAAATGGCTCCGATACACGGCGCCGTGAAGCGCGAACCGGCTCCAGCATAGCGGACTGGCCAAACGCCCTCTTTTTCACGACCACAACATAAGCCCCGGAGAGCAAAGGCCACCACCGGTCACCCACGGCCTCAAGAAACACCGTTTTGGCAAGCAGTCGTGAACTGCCGATGGGGGGGCGATAAAACACGGACGCAGCGGATATGAGTTCCAATCCCAGTAAGCGACTCCAGTCCTGGACTTGACCTAGCGATAGAAAACTTCCAGCCCAGGGGCCGTGGCGTGGGCGCAGCATCAGGCTTCGGCGCAGCCCCCAAAGGCCCCAGCGGTTAAACCCGCAGATCACCATACAACCCTCGGGGGCGAGTACACCGTAAGCCTCCCTCAGGACCGCATGTGGATGAGGCGAAAAGTCGAGAACAAAAGGCAATGCCAGCAGGTCGATTGAGCGAGCGCCAAACGGTAGATTCTCAGGAACGCACGCGAGTCGTGTACGTTCATCATCATAATTATTAACGCGCACGCCGCCTTGCGAAGGACCTCCCCAATACGCGTGTTCGGCCTTGTGCAAAAGGTTTACGTTGCAGAAACCAACCTGAAATCCCGTACGATAGTAGCCAGAGGGGATCAGCCGCGACACGCACCGGCGCGTTGTATCGCAGATCTCACGGCCCAGTGTGGTTTGAAACCAGGCCGCAATATCAGTATCGTCTCCGCACTCGCTGGCCCACTTCATCCCAGACGACGGTTCCGGTTTGAAACTAGCCCCCAAGCGGAATCTCATTCGACTCAACTTTTCCTGCCTGTCCTGCCTGCTTTACGTTACTCAGGAGATTTTACCCGGTACATCTTGTGGCTGGTATAAATGCTTAAGAGCGCGTACTCAGAACTCCAGGGCATAGACCAGTGCGTCCTCCTTTTGCGGCGGGCCGTAATATCTGGGCCGCCGGCTCAGCAGCTCAAAACCTGCTTTTTGGTAGATTGCCTGGGCCCTTAGGTTGCTGGGTCGTACCTCAAGCAACAGGCGCTCGGTGTCCTCCTCCCGGGCTACCCGGATAATTTTTCTCAGCAATTGCCCCCCGAATCCCCGCCCCTGTTTACTCGGCGCAACCGCGATATTCAGCAAGTGGGCCTCGCCGGCGCCAAGAGCCGCAATGGCATAGCCAAATACATCATCCGAACGCAGCACCCAGCACTCATAATCCACCTTTAGGCAGTCGAGGAACACTCCCGGGCTCCAGGGTGCTGGAGAAACGGCCTGTTCCAGTTCCGCAACCCGGCCGAGGTCATCGACGATCATGGGGTGAATTGCCACAGCTTCAGTGCCAGAGTCCATCAAATCGGGTTAACTCATAACTGAGCACGCGAGCCGCAGGTCTTCCCAACTTTTGCCTTTGGCCGACGGCGAACGGAGAAGGTAAGCCGGGTGGTAGGTGACCACCAGCGGAAGCTGGTCGATCTTGTATTGGTGTACCCGGCCACGAAGTTGCGCCAGACTCTGATCCGTTTCCAGCAGCGCCTGTGCCGCGAAGCGGCCCATCGCAACAATAATTTCCGGCTGCGCAAGGGAAATCTGCTGCTGAAGGTAAGGACTGCATTCCTGAACTTCACGCCCGAACGGGTCCCGGTTGTTGGGAGGACGGCACTTAAGTACGTTGGCGATGTAGACCTCATCGCGCGATAAGCCGATACTGAAGAGTATCGCATTCAGAAGACTCCCCGCCCGTCCGACGAAGGGCAATCCCTGTTTGTCTTCCTCGGCACCGGGTGCCTCGCCGACAAAAAGCCAACGCGCGCGGGCATCTCCGGCGCCGAACACAACGTTTCTTCGCACACTGTGGAGATCACACCGTTCGCAGCGCGCCACCTCATCGGCAAGACGAGCAAGGTCCTTGCGCGCTCCCTGGGGTTGAATCCCCGCCGCGGCGGCAGAACCGGCGGCAGCGCTTCCATGCTCCCCTGGCGCCGGCGCTGAATACCTCCACCGCACCAGCCCCATCTCGCGAAGGTAGGGCGCGTGTCGACTCATTAACGCAGCTTAGATTGTCTCACCGCTTTGCGGGTTAAATCGATGTGGCGCACCCTGGAGCTTGTTCAACCCGTTGATATACGCCTTAACGGACGCCACCACGATGTCGGTGTCGGCGCCCTGGCCGTTCACGATTCGGCCGTCCTCCTGAAGCCGAACGCTAACCTCCCCCTGGGAATCCGAACCTGCGGTAATTGCGTTCACGGAGTAAAGCAGTAGGGTTCGCGATCCTGGAACAATCTTCTCGACTGCCTTGAATGCCGCATCGACAAGCCCGTCGCCGCTTGCGCTGCTTGACTGGTGCTGCCCCTGAAATTCGAGCGAAAGATCAGCAACCGGAACGCTTCCGGTTTCCGCCACCGTCTTCAGGCTGATGAAGCGCAGCGCTTGATTTTCTTCTTTTGCCGCGTCCTCGCTCACGAGCACTTGAAGATCGTCGTCAAATATCTCATGCTTCTTATCCGCAAGATCCTTGAACCGTGTAAACGCCGCATTCAACTCGGCGTCACTCGTAAATTCGATGCCGAGCGCCGACATGCGCTCACGAAATGCCGTGCGCCCGGAATGTTTTCCCAGCACGATCCGGTTGGCTGACCAGCCCACATCCTCGGCCCGCATGATCTCATAGGTATCCCGCTGTTTCAGGACGCCATCCTGGTGGATTCCCGCTTCATGGGCGAAGGCATTTGCGCCAACGATTGCCTTGTTCGGCTGCACTGGAAATCCGGTGACGCTCGCCACCAACCGGCTTGCTGGAAGGATCTGGGTGGTATCGATTGCCGTGTCGCATGAGAAAACATCCCGCCTTGTACGAATAGCCATGACCACCTCTTCCAGTGACGCGTTGCCTGCTCGCTCACCCAGACCGTTGATCGTGCACTCCACCTGTCGGGCGCCGCTTTGTACAGCGGCGAGCGAATTTGCGACCGCAACACCAAGATCATTGTGACAATGGACCGAGAACACCGCTTTGTCAGCATTTGGGATACGATGCATCAACCTGGTGAACATCTCCCCGAACTGATGCGGCATTGTGTAACCCACGGTATCGGGGATGTTCACGGTCTGTGCTCCCGCATCAATCACGGCTTCAAAAAGCCTGCAAAGAAAGTCCTCCTCGGAGCGCCCGGCATCCTCCGCCGAGAACTCGACATCGTCAACCGAGTCACGCGCCTGGCGGACAGCCTGGACCGCTTTTTCGAGGACGTCCCCGGGAGCCATCCTGAGTTTCGCCTGCATGTGAATGGGGGAGGTTGCGATGAATGTATGGATTCTTGGGGCATTCGCATCCTTAACAGCCTCTGCCGCCTTGGCAACATCGCCGGGATTGGCCCTGGCCAGAGCGCAAACGCGACTGTCGGAAATCTCTTTTGCGACCATTCGGACGGCGTCAGCGTCTCCCTCGCTGGCCGCCGGAAAGCCTGCTTCAATGACATCCACCCGCAATTTCTCGAGCTGACGTGCGATTCGGATTTTCTCAGCCGCCGTCATTGATGCCCCGGGGCTCTGCTCACCGTCACGCAAAGTGGTATCAAATATATAAAGCCGATCGTTCATGCTTGTTCTCCGCGAATCAAGACTTTATGAAATCAACCATTCCCCCCTGCGAGGGATTGATCAAGGTAGGGTTGTCGTAGTGAGGAAATTAAGAAATTATTGCGCCGGCAGGCGCAGCAGATGCAGCAGTCCGCGAAGATGACGCGCCTGCTGGGGTCCGGGCAGAACGTGACCGGAGCGGGGCTCAGAAGCAGTATGAAGTCTCGCCATGCCGGCGAGTATAACGCCGGATGGAAGGTCAGGCAAAAACGCCTGCCGCGCGGTTTTCCCGGTGGGAATCAGTCTTCCGAGGATCCCGATGCCCGGCGCACTGCCTGAGCAGGCGTCTGTCCTGACTCCTCATCAGCCACCTGAAAAACGTGTTGTCCCTCCTTGCGGAGCCAGAACCAGCCCACCGCGCCCGAGATCGCATAAGCGCCGGACACGGTCAGCAGCACCGCCGGCGGATCGAAGGAAATCAGCACAAAGACCAGAACCAGCGCCAGCACCGCGACGAACGGAACCCGGTGTTTCAGGTCGAGGTCCTTGAAACTGCGATAAGGCATCCCGCTCACCATTGCGAACGCCAGCAGCGCCATCAGCACGAACCCGGTGATCTGATAGGCAGCACCGGACAAGAGATAACTCTCTGCTGTCCACACAGCGGCGGCGAGCAGCACAGCCGCGGCCGGACACGGGAGTCCCTGGAAGTAGCGCTTGCTGGAATGCTCTTGCGTGTTAAAGCGGGCAAGACGCAGCGCCGTCGTGGCAACGTAGGTAAATGCAACCAGCCAGCCACTCTTTCCAAGTGTCTGCAGGCCCCACTCGAACAGGATCAAGGCCGGCGCTAGTCCAAACGCGACAAGATCGACAAGTGAGTCATATTCCTTGCCAAAGTCGCTCGCGGTATTTGTCATTCGGGCAACCCGCCCGTCCAGCATATCAAGGACGGCCGCTACGATGACCGCGATAGCCGCGTTTGAAAAGTTTCCGACAGTGGATTGGATAATCGCGTAGAAGGCCGCGAACAGACTTGCCGTCGTAAGCAGGTTCGGCAGGATATAAATGCCCTTGGGCGGCTTATCCCGATGCTCCAATGGGGCAACTCTGTGAATCCTGGACATCCTATTCCGGCAACGGTTTCAACCGCGCAATAATATCACTTCCCGACATCACCCACTTTCCGACATTGGCAATGACCTCAAAATCCGGAGGCAGATAGACGTCAACCCGGGAGCCGAAACGGATAAACCCGTACCGCTGACCGCGCGCGACCGAGTCGCCGACATCGACGTAGGTCAGGATTCTGCGTGCGACCCATCCTGCGATCTGCACGCAACTGACACGGTGATCCTCTTCGGTCTCGATCTGGATGGCACAGCGTTCGTTTTTGATCGAGGCTTTTTCGAGTGCGGCATTCAGAAACTGGCCCCGATGATACTGCCGCTCAACGACCCGGCCTGGCACCGGAATCCGGTTCGAATGTACCGAGAAAATGTTCATGAAAATACTGATGCGGGTCGCCGGTGCGCCGGAAAAGGGGTCGTGATCCGGCTGGATACCGACAACCCGTCCATGAGCGGGCGCTACCACACCCGCCGCCAGACCAGGAACCGATCGCGGCGGGTCGCGAAAGAACTGCAGTATCAGAAACCACAATATCCAGAAAGGGAGCGCGATCCAGAAGCCGGCAACCGCGTGCGCGACGCCGGCAAGTCCAAGGGCCAGCAGGATTCTGCTCCAGCCCTCGCGGGCAATGAGGGAGTGGGTCACGGGCGACTGCAGCCCTCTGCGGAGCGCTCAGGCACAATCGGTCGACTAGTTACGTGACTTGTCGACCAGTTTACCCTTCTGAATCCAAGGCATCATTGCTCTGAGACCTTCCCCCACTGCCTCAATCTGATGCTCCCGCCCTTTCTGACGCAGTCCCTGGAAATTGGCACCTCCAGAACGGCTTTCTTCCATCCACTCCCGGGCAAACTCGCCGGACTGGATCTCGCTCAGGATCTTTTTCATCTGGGCCTTGACCTCCGGGGTAACCACCCTGGGTCCGCGGGTCACATCCCCGTACTCCGCCGTGTTTGAGATCGAATACCGCATATTGGCAATACCACCTTCGTAGATCAGATCCACGATCAGCTTGGTTTCATGCAGGCACTCGAAGTACGCCATTTCCGGGGCATACCCGGCTTCGACCAGGGTTTCGAAGCCAGCCTGAATCAGAGAAGTCAGACCACCGCAGAGAACTGTCTGCTCCCCAAAGAGATCTGTCTCGGTTTCTTCTTTATAGGTCGTTTCAATAACCCCGGCTCTTCCCCCGCCGATGGCACTCGCGTATGACAACGCGGTATCCCGGGCAATGCCGCTCGCGTCTTGCTGGATCGCTATCAGGCACGGGACACCGCCCCCCTCCGTGTAGGTGGAGCGCACGAGGTGGCCCGGCCCTTTGGGTGCAATCATAATGACATCAACGGAACTATCCGGCTCGATGAAGCCGAAGTGCACATTGAAGCCATGGGCGAATGCCAGTGCCGAGCCAGGTTTCAAGTGCGGTGCCACCGAACTTTCATACAGATCCGCGGCCAGTTCATCAGGCACCAGCATCATCACGACATCTGCTGCCGCCACAGCATTAGCGACCGTATCAACACGAAGGCCGGAGTTCACTGCCTTGTCCCGGGAGGAAGAGTCCTCTCTCAAGCCAACGACAACATCCACCCCGCTGTCGCGCAGATTGTTCGCATGGGCGTGACCTTGTGAGCCATAACCGATCACGGCCACGGTCTTTCCCGAAATAATGCCAAGGTCGGCGTCGTCATCATAATAGACTTTCATAGTGATTACTCCAACGCGCCGGATAGGCGCCGGTTAAGGGGTGCAAATTCCGTGTCTGAGAAACTAAAGGCGTAGCGCCCGTTCTCCGCGGGCAACTCCCGAGACACCCGATCGGACGACTTCCAGGATATCCGCCGGTGGCATCGCGTCAAGGAAGGCGTCCAGTTTGTCTCCCGGCCCGGTCAACTCAATCGTATAGGTTTCACCATCAACATCAATGATCCGACCCCGGAAGATATCGACCAACCGCTTGATTTCTTCCCGTTCGGCGCCTTGAGCCGCTACTTTGAGCAAGAGCAGTTCCCGTTCAATGTGCCGCCCTTCGGTCAGGTCCATCAGGCGAACGACGTCGATCAATTTGTTGAGCTGTTTGGTGATCTGCTCGATGATCTGCTCGGAGCCATGGGTGACGATGGTCATTCTGGAGAGCGAGTCGTCGTCCGTTGGCGCCACTGTGAGGGACTCGATGTTATACCCGCGTGCCGAGAACAAGCCCGCGATACGGGACAGCGCTCCAGGCTCATTTTCAACCAGCAGGGAGAGTATTCGCCGCATTGCTCAGGCCAGTTCCCTTTCCATCGGGGCAGAGCCGTCGGGCAATGGCTTGAGAACCATTTCATTGTGCCCCGCGCCGGCCGAGATCATCGGATAGACGTTCTCTGTCTGGTCGGTCACGAAATCCAGGAAGAAAAGCCGATCCTTCTGGGCGAAGGCATCACGTAAGGCGCCTTCAACATCCCCAGGCTTTTCCACCCGAATCCCGGTATGCCCAAAACTGGAGGCGAGATCCACGAAATCCGGAAGTGAATCCATATAGGAATGGGAATAGCGGCGGTCATAAAAGAATTCCTGCCATTGCCGCACCATGCCCATATAGCGATTATTGAGGTTCACGATCTTGATCGGCAGGTCGTACTGCTTGCAGGTCGACAACTCCTGGATGCACATGATAATGCTGGCCTCTCCGGTCACGCAGGCGACTACCGCCTCCGGGTGCGCGAGCTGTACCCCCATGGCCGCGGGAAGGCCGAAACCCATCGTCCCGAGGCCGCCGGAGTTGATCCATCGGCGAGGTTTGTTGAAGCCGTAATACTGGGCTGCCCACATCTGGTGCTGGCCGACATCCGAGGTTACGAAAGCATCCCCTAATGTCACCTCGTGCAGTTTCTGAACCACAAATTGCGGCTTGATAACCTCGTCGCTTGAGTCGTAGCCCAGTGAGTCGCGGCTTCGCCAGGATTCGATCTGATCCCACCACTTCGACAGGCTTTCCTCGTCCTGTGTCGTGCTGCTCTGCGCAAGGACTTCTAGGAGCTGTTTCAGCGCGACAGCGGCGTCGCCAACAATCGGCACTTCCACCTGAACGTTCTTGCCAATGGAGGCAGGGTCGATATCGATGTGGATAATCGTTGCCTGCGGCGAAAACTTTTTCGGGTCACCTGTCACCCGATCGTCGAATCGGGCACCCACGGCCAGCATGACGTCACATTCGTACATCGCCATGTTCGCCTCGTAAGTGCCGTGCATTCCCAGCATCCCCAAAAAACGCGGATGGTCGGATGCCAAAGCACCCAGGCCCATCAGCGTGTTGGTGCAGGGATGGCCGAGGTGCTCTACCAGCGCCGTCAACTGCTTGGCCGCTCCTGAAAGCACCACTCCGCCACCGGTATAAATGATCGGTCTGCGTGCTTTGAGCAGGAGTGTCGCTGCACGGGAGATCTGCTTTGCGTGAGCCTTACGAACCGGAGCGTATGAGCGGATCCGGATATCTTCGGGGTAACTGTACCTGATGGTCTGTGCGGTCACGTCTTTCGGTATATCCACCACCACCGGGCCGGGCCGGCCGGAATTAGCGATAAAAAAGGCTTTCTTGATCGTCTCGGCAAGGCTCCCGACATCCTTCACAAGGAAATTGTGCTTAACGCAGGGGCGCGTGATTCCGACGGTGTCGACTTCCTGGAACGCGTCGTCACCGATGAGGCTCGTCGGCACCTGCGCGGTCAGCACAACCATGGGGATTGAATCCATATAGGCGGTCGCAATACCGGTCACCGTATTTGTGACGCCGGGACCGGAGGTCACCAGAACAACTCCGGTTTTACCGGTGGCCCGCGCGTAGCCATCGGCTGCGTGGGCTGCCGCCTGTTCGTGGCGCACCAGGATATGCCGCACATCCTCCTGACTGTAAAAGGCGTCATAAATATGAAGTGCTGCGCCTCCGGGATATCCGAAGACCAGTTCGACGCCTTCATTTTTAAGGCTTTGAACGACGATCTGTGCGCCGGTCAGCTCCATTAGCAAACCTCGATAAGGGTTGGGTGATTACGATTCCCAAAGGCCTGACGGGAATCAAACATTAAAGTATATACAGATCGGCTGCCGGATGTAAATTCAGCGCCGTCTCCAGAACGTGCTCCCATCCGGACGATCTTCGAGGATCACCCGCAACGCTTCAAGCTTCGCTCTGATGTCATCCGACTTTTCAAAATCTTTCTCCTGGCGCGCCTGGTTGCGGCTTTGGATCAGCGCCTCGATCACTTGATTTCCCTCATCCTCGCCGGTGTTCGAGGACTCCGCAAAAGCACCTCCTGCGCCGAGCATGACACCCGGATCCTGATACAGCAGCCCTAATCTGCCCCCCAGTATTTTCAGTTGTTCACTCAAAGCGTACGCGGTTGCGGATCGTCCTGTTTCAAGCGCCCGGTTAATGCCTTTTACGATATCAAATAAAACGGCAATCGCCGAAGGCGTATTGAAATCATCCTCAAGCGCGGCATCAAATTCCTGAGCGTAATCGTGAACCTCGGGCACAGATTCCAGCTGCGGTTGCGAACCGTCCTCCGCGACCTTAAACAGTGCCGAATAGAGACGCTCCAGACCAATCTGTGCCTGATCAAGAACAGCGTCCGAAAAATTCAAAGGGCTCCGATAATGGCTCAACAGGATCAGGAAGCGTATGGCCTCTCCTGCCCGGACCTGATTGACATCTTTACTGACAATGTCACGTATCGTGAAAAAGTTGCCCAGCGATTTTGACATTTTCTCTTCATCAATCTGAACGAAACCGTTGTGCATCCAGATATTCACAAACTTTTTTGCTGTGGCGCCTTCGGTTTGGGCAATCTCATTCTCGTGATGAGGAAAGCGCAGATCCATCCCGCCCCCGTGAATATCGAAGTGGTCTCCCAGGCATCGAGTCGACATGGCTGAACACTCAATGTGCCAGCCCGGCCTGCCGTCACCCCAGGGCGAAGGCCACTGGGGCTCACCCGGTTTAGCGTGTTTCCACAAAACAAAGTCCAGAGGGTCATCTTTGGATTCATCCTTGTCAACACGAGCCCCGGCCTTCATTTCGTCAAGCGAGCGGCCGGACAGGTGACCGTAATTTTCGAATTGACGAACCCGGAAATAAACGTCCCCATTATTTCCCTGATAAGCGAGACCCTGCTCCTCGAGCTTACACGTCATCGAAATAATCTCGTTGATATGCCCCGTGGCACGGGGCTCTTTATCCGGGGGTGCTACATTAAGAATCCGCTCATCCTCGTGCATGGCGCCGATAAACCGCTCTGTAAGATCTTCGAAAGGCTCCGAAAGTTCTGCCGCGCGGGCAATGATCTTGTCATCGATATCGGTAATGTTGCGTACGTATTCGACCTTATGACCCCAGGCCCGCAAAACCCGAACAACCATATCGAAAACCACCAAAACCCTCGCATGTCCGAGATGGCAGTAGTCGTAGACCGTCATCCCGCAAACATACATTCCGACGTGCCCCGGTTTCAGGGGCTGAAAAACCTCTTTCTTTCGCGTCAAACTGTTGTAAATTCGGATTGCCATCGTGACCAGCCCAGGTAGCGGGGGACGAATGGTAACGAAATGCAGCGCCTTCTCCAACTCAGATCGCGAGTCGGCGTACCTTTCACGACCGGCTCGGCTGTAGCACAACTGTGATTCAACTGATATCAGACCTTCACCTGAGCGCTGATGATCCGGCCCTGCTCGACCAGTTTCGCCAGTATGTCGCTCAACTTGAGTCCGGTGATGAACTGTATATCCTCGGTGACCTGTTCGAGTATTGGCTTGGAGACGATGCCGTTGAGTTTCTGGGTCACCTGCAGGCAGAACGCTTGCTTTCCTCGATTTCGGACCGGGGCGTACAACTGAATTTTCTAACCGGAAATCGCGATTTTCTCCTTGGGAGGTCTTTTGCCGACCGCTGCGGTATGAACCTCATTGCGGACGAACACATCCTGAACGTCGGCGCGGAGAGGATTCTGCTGATGCATGGCGATCGTCTTTGCACCGACGACATTGCCCACCAGCAATTCAGAACGATGGTACGCACGCCGTCATGGCAAGAGGGGTTTCTGGCAAAACCCCTGGTAGAACGAGATGCCATGGCAAAACTCGCGCGATACCGCAGCGAAGACGGCAAGGCTGCCAAGACGCCCCAGATCATGGATGTCAATTCGACGGCGGTCGATGAGGTCATGCGCGCTCATCGCGTCCGTATACTGATACACGGACATACGCACCGTCCGGCGGTCCACGAAATCGGGTCAGCGGATGGCGCCTACCGGATCGTCCTCGGAGACTGGGCTCCCGGACCCAGTTGGATTCGATTAACCGAGACCGGCCTCGAACTGCAATTTGCCGGCACCTGTAAACGGCTCGCCTTTCGGGGCGGCGCTAATGGTAGGCGCTGATTTCCGCTACATCCAGCGCCTCGGCACTTTTCTGCTTTGCCTGATCGCTTCGCTCACCAGCGAGGCTTTGCAGAAAGTCCTCGCTCACATTACCGGTAATGTAATTGCCGTCGAAACACGAGGCGTCAACCTGGCTGATCCGTGGGCTGCCTTCCCGAACAGCGTCAATCAGATCCTCCAGACGCTGGTACAGCAGCCGGTCAGCACCGATAAATTCTCCTACCTCCTCTTCCGACCGCCCGTTGGCTACCAGTTCCGAGCGTGAGGGCATGTCGATTCCGTAAACATTGGGGTAACGTACCGGTGGCGCTGCTGATGCAAAATACGCTTTCTTCGCGCCGGCATCCCGGGCCATTTGAATGATCTGTTTCGACGTTGTTCCTCTGACAATGGAGTCATCGACCAGCAGCACGTTTTTACCCCTGAACTCGAGATCGATCGCGTTCAGTTTTTGCCGCACGGACTTCTGCCGCTCTGCCTGACCCGGCATAATGAAGGTGCGTCCGATATAACGGTTCTTGATAAAGCCTTCACGGTATTTCAGGCCGGCAACATTCGCCAACTGCAGCGCTGAAGTGCGGCTCGTGTCGGGAATCGGGATGACGACATCAATATCATGATCGGGCCACACCTTAAGCATCTGTTCGGCCAGCTTTTCTCCCATCCGCAGTCGGCTCTTATAGACAGCAACATCGTCCATGATCGAGTCCGGTCGTGCCAGATAGACGAATTCAAAAAGGCATGGCGCGAGTTCAGTATTGCTTGCACAGACCTGTCGCTCTATAGTCCCGTCGGTCTTTACGAATACGGCCTCCCCGGGCGCTACATCGCCCGAACGGCGATACCCGAGAACGTCAAGCGCCACACTCTCCGAGGCGATCATAACGGAATGCCCTGAGGATCCAGTACGTTCGCCCACAACCAGCGGGCGGATACCATAAGGATCACGAAACGCCACCAGCCCATAGCCCACAATCATCGCGACAACTGCATAAGCACCTCGACAGCGGCGATGCAGGCGCCCCACCGCCTCGAAAATATCTTGAGTCTGCAGCACGCCTTTTTTATTGCGGACAGATTCCATGAGTTCATGCGCAAACACGTTAAGCAGAACCTCTGAATCCGAGCCGGTGTTGATCTGGCGAAGGTCGTCCTGGAAAAGCTCCAGGCTGAGTTCATGGGCATTGACCAGGTTGCCGTTATGGCCGAGCGCGAGACCGAAGGGAGAGTTAACGTAGAACGGCTGAGCCTCGGAGCGATTATCTCCACCGGCGGTGGGGTACCGGACGTGCCCCAATCCCATATTTCCTTCCAGCTGGAACATGTGCCGGGCGTCAAAAACATCCCGGACCAGTCCGCCGTCCTTTCTGAGGAACACCCTTCTTCCGTCGCAGGTCATGATGCCGGCGGCGTCCTGCCCGCGGTGTTGAACCACTGTCAGCGCATCATAGATCTGCTGATTGACCGGCCCACATCCAACAATGCCTACGACACCACACATGTTTCTACGTTCTCCTCAAAGCATCAGTCCGTGGCGCCCCCAATGCCCAGTACACCCGAATCAAGTGCCTGAGCACCGATGGTCGCCATCAGCGGTTGGGTAAGCTTGCGCGAAGCCAGATCCACCACGGGGTCGAAGTACGGAACCAGTAACGACGCATTGTACCAATCCTGTTCCAGGGCAGCGGTCGATCGCGCGAGAACCAGAAGCGCAGTGATGATGACCAAAGCGCGCACGGTACCAAACAGTGCGCCGAACGCCCGATCCATCCCGGTGAGGCCGGTTGCATGGAAGATCCGCCTGATCAGGCTCGCCAGCAGCAAAAGACCGACAAGTACCACGATGAAGACCAGTACAGCGCCCGCTGCCTCAGACAACGGCGGACTCTGCAGCACTGGGTCAATTCGGTGTGCCACGGCGGACCCATAAAGATAGGCAAGCCACAATGCGGCTACCCACGAAATCAGCGAAAGCACCTCACGGAGGAGTCCTCGAACCAAGCCAAACCCGAGTGAGAGCACCATCATCGCCCCGATAATGAGGTCCAATGCCCCGGGCCAGGGGACGCGGGAAAGCTCATCCATTTCGCAGGTTTCCGGGGTCTTCGTCTCTGGCAGGGTTCATCGCAACTTCACCACAAACGCCGGCTCTCCTGTGACGAGCATGGCTTTGCCGCTCTCGCGCTCTGCGGCGGCCAGATCCCCAAATGGACCAAGGTATATGCGAACCGCGGTTCTGCCATTGATCTCGATGTTTTCCTGTTGCGGAGTCATGCCGTTGGCAACGAGTAACGCTGAGCGCTTCTTCAGATTGGTTGGCTCTGAAAATACCCCGACGCGAACGACCCAACCCTCTTGTGCAGACGAAGGCATGTGCTCCTCGCCCGGCGTGGTCTCGCCGGATGCATCCTGCGCCGGTTCCGGCGCGGTTGTTGTTTCGGCGGTCTCGGCGACGCTGTTAGTGTTCGCGGCACCCGTGCTTGACCCTATGGAGGAGTTGAATTCGCCGGTCGGTTCCGGGAAGGCAGGCTCGGGCGAAGACCCTGTTGAAACCGGCTGGTCACCCAGGAACCATGGCAGCAGAATTATCGGGATCGCAAGCAGGATCAGCGCACCGGTGGCCCGGTGTTTCAGATTAAACGGAGGCTCCGCAGGTGCATCCATTTATCCAGGCGTCCTTTTAGATTCCCAATCAAGTATATCACCCACCAGGCAGAACGAGCCGAAGACGACAACACGATCCCCGGGTTGACTGTCCTTGAGCGCGGCGCGATAGACGGCCCGGGGAGACGTCGACGTGGTCAGATCGGCAATCTGGACACCCGCCAGCGAAGTGCGTAATTCACGAATACTCAGCGCACGCGGATCCTCCAGTTGCGCCAGATACCAGCTGTCAACACAGTCCTTCATCACTTCGACCGTTCCCACGATGTCCTTGTCCTGAAGCATTGAGAATACTGCGCGGGTTGCGCCTTGTACGCATTCCGCCTGAAGTTGTTCCGCCAATGCGGATACCGCCTGCAAATTGTGCGCAACATCAAACCAGGTTGTGACGGGGCCGGGATCACGCTGCTGTCGCGCCGGGACCGAAAACCTCTGCAGCACCTCCAAGTGGCTGGCATTCACCGGGACAAGATCGTTGAGGCTGCGCAAGGACGCGAGTACCCCGGCAAAATTCTGTGCCCAGACCGGGCTGGTAGCGTCAATCTCGCAGCTATTCATGAGCGAGCGGTCCGGCCATAGATGCCCGTCGGCTGTAAATGACCAGCGGTCCTTGCCGACTTTTCGTATTCGATAATCACGATTCATCAACCTGGCTTGACACTCAAGCGTTTCAAGGCGGAACAGCAGCGTTGTTGGCGGAGAAGGGTCGGAAACCACAGACCGTCCTCTGAAACGCAGTATTCCGGCTTTTTCCTTCCCGATCGCGTCGCGGGAATCGCCCAGCCACGCCTCATGGTCCATACCCACCGACGTAATCACTGCAAGATCCGGATCCAGAATATTGACGGCATCCAGACGCCCGCCCATGCCCACCTCGAGAATCCAGATATCGAGGCCTGACCCCGAGAAAATATCCAATGCCGCAAGGGTTCCGAATTCGAAGTAGGTCAGCGGAATCCCCCCGCGTGCCTGGTCGACCCTGCACAACGCCTGGCACAGCTTGTCATCACGAGCGTCTTTACCGTTGACCCGCACCCGTTCGCGGTAATGAACCAGGTGCGGCGATGTGTAGGCGCCGACCTGGTAGCCAGCCGCGCGATAGACGGCATCGAGCATTGCAGCCGTCGAGCCTTTTCCGTTGGTCCCTGCAACCGTGATCACGACTGCCGGACGTATCGGCCTTAACTGGTGCATCACCCGTCGGGGCCGGTCGAGGCTGAGATCAATCGTCCGTGGGTGTACGGATTCAATATAGGCGAGCCAATCGCTCAGCGTCCGATCGGCCTGTGCCTGCATAACTTCAGAGTGGGTCGACGTCTTTTTCCGACAGAGGTTCTTCCCCGGGAAAGAGCAGTTCTGCCGCTACGGTCTGCACCGGGCCAAAGCCCAAGGTCTCTAGCGCATCCGCGATCACCTGCCGCAGCAGGTTGCGCGGCACTACCATATCGATCGCTCCATGCTTGAGGAGAAACTCGGACTGCTGAAAGCCTTCTGGCAGGGTTTCGCGCACGGTCTGCTCAATGACCCGCGGGCCCGCAAAGCCGATCAGTGCGCGTGGCTCCGCGATAATGAGGTCACCCAGCATGGCGAGACTCGCCGATACTCCTCCCATCGTCGGATCGGTCAGAATGGAAATGAAAGGCAGCCCGGCATTGCTGAGATTCTTCAGCGCCGCGGTGGTCTTGGCCATCTGCATTAAAGAAAACAGCCCTTCCTGCATCCGCGCGCCGCCGCTCGCGCTAAAGCAGACAAATGGATTGTGCTGCTGCACCGCGTCGTCTACCCCGCGGGTGAACTTCTCACCGACGACAGACCCCATCGAGCCCCCCATGAAACCGAACTCAAAGGCCACCGCGGTAACCGGAATCTCCTGAACTGTGCCGCGCCCGGCAATCAATGCCTCAGGCTCGAGGCTGCTCTTTCCTGCCTCAGACAGCCGATCGCGATAACGTTTTGCATCGCGAAAGTTCAGCACGTCTACTGCCCGAAGGCCTGCTCCGATCTCATCGAACCTGCCCTCATCGAAGAACCCGCTGAGCCGCGCCCGCGCGCCGAGACGCATATGGTGGCCGCACTTGGGGCACACCTGCATCCCGCGGTCAAGATCGGCACCGTACAGTACCGCGTTGCAGTCATCACATTTGCGCCACAAACCCTGCGGTACACCACGACGGGTTGCCGCGGAGGCCGCCCCCTTGATCTTGGGTGGAATTAGCCTGTCAAACCAACTCATTTGGCTTGCGCTCCCTGCGTTGTTCGGGCCGCCTGCAGGTCCCAGGCCGCAACGGCCTGGCAGAATGACCGGATCTTGTCGGGACTTTTGCGGCCTGGCCCGAACTCGACACCCGTACTGACATCAACTGCCCAAGCCCCGCTTTGCCCCAACGCCTCACCGACGTTCCCTGAATTCAATCCTCCAGCGAGAATGACTGGCACTGGAAGCTTAATCCTCGCCCGGTCCCAATCAAACGAAACACCAGTGCCTCCGAGCGTATCCGCGTGATAGGTGTCCAGCAGGAATGCACCTGCGCTCGGATACTTTCCCGGCAATTGCGCGGGGTCGACCTGGTCCATCATTCTGATCCCTTTTATATAAGGGAGACCATAACGTTCGCATTCGGCTGCCGGCTCAGATCCATGAAACTGCAGAGCCGTCAACGGCACTTTGTCCAGGACGCTGGCGATATCCGGTTCCCCGGGGTCAACAAATACGCCGACGAGGTCTACCAGGGGCGGGATCTCCCGGGCCACCGAAGCAGCCTGGGCCAGGTCGACCGCGCGTCGGCTTCCGGGAAAAAAGATCAATCCGATCGCATCAGCGCCAGCTGCAACCGCAACAGCCGCATCCTCTGTCCGGGTGATTCCGCATATTTTGATTCGGGTTCGCACCGGCGTATTTTACCGTTTGCCCGATCGGCAGGATTATCACCAGTATCTGCATGCCGGTGGTGGTGGCGGGATTTGAAAATGCTCGGGATATCTGACGGCACTCAGGTACAGGCCATCCGGCAGCGCTGTGACGCCCCCCATTGAACGATCCCGGCTTTCTAAGATCTGTTTTGCCCAAATAGCAGGCCTGGCACCCGTGCCGATGGCTGTGAGCACACCCGTGATGTTGCGTACCATGTGCTGCAAAAAACCATCTGCTTCAACATCAATCCAGATCCACGCATCTTTCTTTTCGATTGTGATCTCGTGGATTTCCCGAACCGGTTGCTTAGACTGGCAGCCGCTTGACCGATAGGCTGAAAAATCGTGCCGGCCCGTCAGATGTGCCGCACCGGCTCGCATGCGCTCCACAGCAAGATCCTCATAGGTCCAGGTGACCCGCTGCGCCAGGTATGTCGGCCGGACATCCCGGCAGAACAAGACATACCGATACCTTCTTGAGAGTGCGCTGAACCGGGCATGAAATTCCCGATCAACAGGTTTGGCCCAGGTTAGCGCCAATCCGTCCGGTAACAAGGTATTGGCACCTCTCACCCAGTTCAGGGGCTGCCGGACTGCTGTGCTATCGAAATGGGCAACCTGTCCGCTTGCGTGCACCCCGGTATCTGTACGCCCGGCTGTTACCACCCGCACCGGCTGGGCCGCCACCGAACTCAACGCTTCCTCGAGCAGCTGCTGCACGGTTTTGACGCCTGACTGAACCTGCCAGCCATGGAAGCGGCTCCCGTCATATTCAACCCCGATCGCATAACGTCTCTGCTGCACCGGCCCGGCTGATTCCTCAAATGTATGCGCGAAAGCCACTTGATACCGTGTTGTAGAATCTCCGAAAGGAAGCCCCAGATTTTACATTTGCCGGATTCCAAGTGCTCTGGCGGTTGGCGGACTCCTCGTGGTTTGACCGCAGACACACCCAGCAAGGAGATAAAGGCACAATCCATGACACCTCCCACCGCCAGTACCGAGCCCCTTGAGTCTTATCGAAGCGGCCCGGACGAACGGGGCCACTTCGGCATATTCGGCGGTCGTTTTGTTGCCGAAACGCTGATGCCTCTCATTCTCGACCTGGAGCGTGCTTATGACGCAGCTCGCCAGTCTCCGGATTTTCAGCGTGATTTTGACTACTTCGCGACTCACTACACCGGCCGGCCCAGCCCTCTTTATTTCGCCAGCAGTCTCACCGAATCCCTCGGCGGAGCCAAAATTTACTTTAAGCGCGATGAACTGAACCATACCGGCTCCCACAAGATCAACAACACGCTGGGCCAGATCCTGCTTGCCAAACGCATGGGAAAGTCACGCATCATTGCCGAAACGGGCGCAGGTCAGCATGGCGTTGCTACTGCAACGGTCTGCGCCTTGTTTGACCTGCCCTGCGTGGTCTATATGGGTGCAACCGATATCGAGCGCCAAGCGCCCAATGTCTTCCGTATGAAACTGCTAGGTGCTGAGGTCGTCCCGGTTACCAGCGGTACCGGCACGCTCAAAGACGCCATGAACGAGGCCCTGCGTGATTGGGTCGCCAACGTTGAAGACACCTTCTACATTATCGGCACCGTTGCCGGTCCGCATCCCTATCCCGCGATGGTGCGGGATTTTCAGAGCGTGATCGGGCGCGAAGCAAAGCAGCAAATCGAACAGGCTGAGGGGCGGCTTCCCGACACACTCGTCGCCTGCATTGGGGGCGGGTCAAACGCGATGGGATTGTTTCATCCGTTTCTGGATGATCCGGTCGGCATCATCGGTGTCGAAGCAGGCGGTCTGGGGCTGCAAACCGAACAGCACGCTGCCTCTCTGACCGGAGGGCGTCCGGGCGTCCTTCACGGGAACCGCACCTATCTCCTTCAAAATGAAGATGGCCAGATCATCGACGCCCATTCCATATCTGCCGGACTCGATTACCCGGGGATTGGTCCGGAGCACGCCTGGCTCCATGATCATGGCCGGGTAGATTATGTGTCGGTGACGGATTCGGAAGCGCTTGAGGCATTTCAATTATGCTGCCGGACCGAAGGTATCATCCCCGCCCTTGAACCTGCACACGCCCTGGCCCACGTGGCCAAGATTGCTCCCGAGATGGACAAGGACCAGATCATTGTGATGAATCTGTGCGGCCGGGGGGACAAAGATATTTTCACGGTAGCGGACGTTCTGGGGGTCGAAATATGAGCCGCGGCGATCGTGTGGATCTCGCCTTCAAGCGCCTCTCCGACGAGGGTCGCGCGGGTCTCGTCACCTTCATTACCGCAGGCGACCCTGATCTTGAGACCAGCCAGAATCTCATGGAAGGCCTTGCTGATTCAGGCGCCGACATTATCGAACTGGGGATGCCGTTTTCTGATCCGATGGCGGATGGGCCAGCGATTCAGGCCGCAAATCTTCGCGCCCTGGCAAATGGGGCATCGCTGCGCAGGACACTGGACATGGTTGCGCGCTTTCGCCGGTCCAACGATCAGACACCGGTAATCCTGATGGGCTATTTCAATCCCATCTATCAGTACGGACCCACCCGTTTCGTCACTGATGCGGTCGAATCCGGCGTGGACGGCCTGATCCTGGTGGACCTCCCGCCGGAAGAAGACGACGAGTTGTGCGACCCCGCCCGTACGGCAGGTCTGCATTGGGTCCGCCTCGTGACACCCACTTCCGATGAAAAGCGCCTCAAGAGTGTGCTCAAAAATGCCAGCGGCTTTGTCTACTACGTTTCCATTGCCGGGATAACCGGAACGCGCTCAGCATCCGTTTCTGCCGTTGGCGATGCGGTAGCCAGACTGCGTTCGCATACGGGGCTTCCCATTGCAGTAGGCTTTGGAATCAATACACCTGAGCAGGTTCATGATACCGTCGAAGTTGCCGATGGCGCGGTGGTTGGGTCTGCGATTATTCGCGAAATCGAAAAGAATCTGGATGAGACTGGCGCTGCCAGACCCGAGTTACTCGAAAACGTGTCATCCCTGGTGAGAACACTGGCCGAAGGGGCCCGGAACTAGGCCTGCTTTGGGATTATGCGCTGACCTCGATCGGGTCAGCGATCGATATTACTGAGCAGTTCCTTGGCACGTGTTGCGATCGCAGGATTCTCTGATGCAGAAAGGGCAGTAAGAATTTCCCGGGCTGCTGCGGGATCACCCATCTCAAGATAGGCGTTGGCGAGTTCCAACTGGGTCCTCTCCTCACCCTCGGGACTCGGCGCCGGTGCCGACTCAGACGTCATACTCGGGTCGTTCGGGGAGTCCGCCATTTCCGGGGGTGTTATCAGTCCGCTCCCGGAGCCCGTTGGCACGCTTTCCGTCTCTGCGAAGGGCGACTCCAACTCCAGCTCGAGGTCACCAAAAGAGTCCTGCGCACTTGAAGTTGGCGCTGGCGCGCCAACTTCTGCCCGCCCGGCCTCCGCCACTGGATCCGGATCCGCGTCGAGGTCAAATTCAAATGCAATGCCGTCGTCCTCTACAGACCGAGCCGCGCCGCCGCCCTGTGCCGATACCTGCCCGGGGGTTACCGTCGACCTTGGCGGCTCGGCCCCTGTCGGCACCGCAACGACCGCAGCTTCGGCTGTCGTGGAATTGTCAGAAGATGGAGATTCCCTGATCAGTTTCTCAAGGTGCGCCTCTTCCGGAGACCCTGCAGCGACTACGGCCCGGATCTCAGCGGCCAGTTCGAGAAACGCCTCGGATCTCGCCAGCACCTTCAGTACCTCAAGCAGTTTGAGTTTGAGCTCTATTCGATCCGGCGTGCGTAAGATGGCATCCCGAAGGGTTTGCTCCGCCTGCACTGTCCGCCCGTAGGCAAGGTAGATCTCGGACTCTGTCAGCGGATCAACTTCATCGCTCTGTACGGCAACCCCTCTTTGGGTCTCAATATCGGTCACAAAGCCGGCACCGATACTCTCATCGGGAGGGGTTGACCCCGCCGCATCCGGTTCGGCTGGCGAAGCCCGGGCCGCCGACTCAAACAGCGGGCGCCGCGTCGGCGCGTCGATATCCGAAGCACTTCCGGCCACAGCGCCAGAGGATGCGCGGCGCCTGCGGAACAGGATCAGAAGCAACAGCAACAGCACGGCGGCCGCAAGCAGCATCAGGGTCTGCTGCGACATCCCCGGCACGACCGACTCACCGTCACTCAACTCTTCTGTAAGAACCCGGCTCAACCCAACAGTGATGTGGGCCAGGTTCTGGATCTGATCCATCAGCCAGTCAATCGTTTGTGCGGGTTCCACCCAGGGAGGAGCAGGAGAAGGCGTTTCCGTGGTGGCGCTAGCGTCTCCTGTCAATGCCCCAGAAGCGGCTGGCATAGGCGCCGTTGCGCCATCAGCCTCAGCGAGCACCTCCTCGGGCATTGCCGAGCCGTCTTCCGCCTCGCCTGCCTGATCCGGGGCTGTCTGTGATGATGTCGCTACGGTCTGCTGCTCACGGGTTGAGGAGGCGTCCGGCTCGTCCGAGCGTGCACTCGCAGTGGCCGACGATTCAGATCCAGACTCTGCAGCCGCCGCGCTTTTCTCAACCTCCTGCGCCAGTATCGTTTTGAGCTGCTGTTGGGCGATCGCGAGTTGCGTCTCCTGCAGTTCGATCAGTTGTATAGTCTTCTCGAGCTGCTGTTGAAGCAGTTCCACCTGCTGATTGAGTTGCTGGTTCTCAAGTTCCTTGGAGCCCAAAGACTCCTCAACCGCGGTGAGTCGATCGGTCAGCGCGATGACCGTTGCATCTGCATCGGGGGTAGCAGGGGCTGCGGGCGCTTCACTCGAGCCCGTCTGATCGTCAGCGGCGGAGGCCTGCGCCGTCCGCAAGGGCTGTCCGGAAAAGGCCTCCTCGACAGGCTGGACAATTCGGAGAATATAGTCCGTCGGGGCGTCACCTTGTTTTTCTGTTGCCGCGTCGGTCCCGTCAGCGCCTGGAGAGTGGATCGTCATCCAGTTGGCGGTAGGCGCCTCGCCGGCATTCGCCTGCGATTGCCGCTGCAACCAGTTCAGCAGATGGTTTTCATAGATCTCTCTTGCAGCCTCGGCGTCTGTAGCCGCCATCTGCCGCTCCGAGGGGACATGCAGGGTTGCTCCTTCGCGCAGAAGGTTCATGTTCCCGTCAATAAACCCCTCGGGGTTATCACTAGCCAGCGCAACCATCGTCTGTTCCAGCGTGATCGGGTCGGCCACTAGCACCCTTCGAGCGAGCTGCATAAGCGTCTCACCCCGCTCAACAGGCCCGATATATTCCCCGGGGTAAAAGAGAGAGGACCCGGGTATTTCGGGTGTTGCCGCTTGCGTCACTGCGACCTGGACAGATTCGACACTGCTTGGCGGATCCAACATAACGGTGTAGTCACGCAGCAGCCGCTGTTCTCCTAACTCAACCGCCAGAAGAAACCGGAGAAAAGGTGCGCCCACCGCGTTGTTCGACCTGACCAGAACCGCCGGAGGATCAGATGAGAGATCGACCGTGAACAAAAGATCCGCTATTTCCTTATCGAAGGGAATGCCGGCCTCGCCGTGCGCCTCGGCTGAAGCGAGGGAAGCGGTCAGCGAAGTCGGAGGGATATCAGCGGCAAGGCCCTTGAGCGGGATTGCGGCCTCCAGCGACTCGTTAAGTCTAG
Source organism: Proteobacteria bacterium UBA2133 (assembly GCA_002327725.1). Classification (GTDB taxonomy): domain Bacteria; phylum Pseudomonadota; class Gammaproteobacteria; order Arenicellales; family UBA868; genus UBA868. The sequence goes on along the minus strand of DCXP01000070.1, from coordinate 60,223 downwards.
AACTAACCGTAATTCCAGCCAGTTCGATCGCCCCCGCTGAAACCGCCGCCCCTGCCTGCAGAAGGAGAAAGGACACGGCAATAGCTGCCTTCAATCGCCGTAACGGGTGTACGGTCCAAGTGGCCAGCGAGAGCAGGACGGTCAGGGGGGTCATCCCATGATTATAGGCAGACCGTCATTGGGAACCAATCCGTATCGAATCCCCTGATCCCGGATCGAAACTATCCCTGCGGGAAAAGCATTTCCGCTATCTGAATACTATTTAAGGCCGCACCCTTGCGGATATTGTCAGCCACAACCCAAAGGCAAAGCCCGTTTTCACAGGAGATATCTTCCCGTATCCGTCCAACAAAAACAGGATCTGCATCGGCGGCGTCTGACACCGCCGTAGGGTAGCCGCCTGCCTTCCTTTCATCGATCACCCGCACGCCCGGGGCCGTGCGCAACAGTTCGCGCGCCTGGCTTGCCGTGATCTTGTCTTTGGTCTCAATATGAATCGCTTCCGAATGACCATAGAAGACGGGAATACGCACTGTCGTCGGGTTGACCGCGATCGATTCATCAGCAAAAATTTTCCGGGTTTCCCAGACCATCTTCATTTCTTCCCGGGTGTAGCCATTATCCTGGAAGGTATCAATGTGCGGAATCGCATTGAACGCTATCTGTTTGGGCATTACCTCGCAGTCAGCGCCTTTGCCGTTCAGCAGCGAGGCGGTCTGGCCTGCAAGTTCCTCAATTGCGCGACGCCCGGCGCCGGAAACGGCCTGATAGGTCGCCACATTAATGCGCTTGATCCCCACCGCGTCGTAAATTGGCTTCAGGGCAACCACCATCTGAATGGTCGAGCAGTTCGGATTGGCAATGAGCCCCTGATGCCCGTCCAGCGCCTGTGGATTCACTTCTGGAACCACCAGTGGTACCTCAGGATTCCTCCGAAAATACGAGGTGTTGTCAATCACCACGCATCCAGCGGAGACGGCTTTGGGCGCAAACTCGGCCGAAACACTTCCGCCCGCGGAGAAAAGCGCAATTTGAACCTGCGAAAAATCAAATGTGGCGAGATCTTGCACCCGGACCGCTTTGCCACGGAACATAATCGTGCTGCCAGCCGATCGCTCGCTGGCCAGCGCGAAGAGTTTTTCAATGGGGAAATCCCGCTCCTCAAGAATCCGCAGCATCGTTTCGCCGACAGCACCCGTCGCACCGACGACTGCAACATTGAACCGGGTGTTTGAATTCATCTGAAACTCAATTCAAATTGATATTTCAACGGCAAAAAGGCACACGCCCTACCCTCTCTTGGCGGCCGGTACCTAGCGCGACAGATCCGAAAAAAGCCAGGGAACCTCGTTCATACGACGCTCTTCATATGCCGCGATATCACTTTCATGCTGCAGGGTCAGGGCAATGTCATCCAAGCCCTCGAGCAGGCATTTCTTCTTGAAACTGTCTATCTCGAAGCGATAGACCTGGCCCGAATCGGTCGCCGCGGTCTGGCGCTCCAAGTCGATTTCCATTGAAAACGGGCCCGCTTCAGCATCGCATCCAAACAGCGAGTCAATATCCGCCGACGGAAGTACCACCGGAAGGACGCCATTCTTGAAGCAGTTGTTGAAGAAGATGTCTGCATAACTTCCGGCAATCACGGTCCTGATGCCGAAATCCCGCAATGCCCAGACGGCATGCTC
>DCXP01000070.1:1667-58316 GCA_002327725.1 Proteobacteria bacterium UBA2133 | reverse complement strand
CCATTCTTGAAGCAGTTGTTGAAGAAGATGTCTGCATAACTTCCGGCAATCACGGTCCTGATGCCGAAATCCCGCAATGCCCAGACGGCATGCTCGCGCGACGATCCGCAGCCGAAGTTCTCACGCGCCAGCAGCACTTTGCCTTCCCGGTAAGCCTTTTGGTTAAGGATAAAGTCCGAATTCAACGGCCGGTCACGGCAATCCTGGCCCGGCTCACCCTGGTCAAGGTACCGCCAGGCGTCAAACAGATTGTCGCCAAAGCCCGATTTTTCAACCGATTTAAGAAACTGCTTGGGAATAATCGCGTCCGTGTCGACGTTGCTCCGATCGATCGGGATCACAACACTCGTGTACTTGGTGAACTTTTCCATGTTGTCCGATCCTAGAGCCGTTTCGGATCAGCAAAGCGGCCGGCGATCGCAGCGGCGGCGGCCATCGCGGGAGAAACCAGATGCGTCCGGCTACCATAGCCCTGCCGGCCTTCGAAATTGCGGTTGGAGGTTGCAGCACAACGCTCTCCGGGTTCCAGGCGGTCAGCATTCATCGCCAGACACATCGAGCAGCCCGGTTCCCGCCACTCGAACCCGGCTTCTGAGAAAATCCTGTCCAGACCCTCTTCTTCCGCCTGTTGCTTCACCAGGCCAGAGCCAGGCACCACCAGCGCCTGCCTGATATTTCCGGCTACCTTACGTCCGGAAGCGACCTCGGCAGCGGCCCTCAAATCTTCAATACGGCCGTTAGTGCACGCACCGATGAAGACCTTGTCCAGTCCGATGGCATCAATGCGAGTCCCCGGGGTCAAATCCATATAGCCCAGCGCCCGGGCCCAGTCGCCCTGGCGGGTCTGGTCCGGTGCATCGGCCGGATCCGGCACCACGTCATCGACGCTGACCACCATTTCCGGCGACGTACCCCAGGTAACCTGTGGCCGAAGTGCAGAGACATCAAGGTCATATTCCTTGTCGAATACGGCACCTGAGTCGCTGACCATCTGCAGCCAGAAGGCTTTGGCTCGATCAAACAGCTCTCCTTGCGGCGTGTAGGGACGGTTCTCAAGGTAGTTTACTGTCGCCTCGTCCACGCCGACGAGCCCTGACCGGGCACCGGCTTCGATGGCCATATTACAAAGGGTCATCCGCGCCTCCATCGAAGCGCTGCTGACAGCCGTCCCTGCAAACTCAATAGCGTATCCTGTCCCACCGGATGTTCCGATGAGACCAATCACCGCCAGGATCATATCCTTGGCAACAATGCCGTCCGGCAGCGTCCCATTGAGATTGATCCGCATGTTCTTCATTTTCCTCGCAACAAGACATTGGGTTGCAAGAGCATGCTCAACCTCGGAGGTCCCGATGCCAAAGGCCAACGCGCCGAGCGCGCCATGCGTTGCAGTATGAGAATCCCCGCAGACAATGGTCATTCCGGGCTGGCTGGCTCCTTGTTCGGGTCCAACCACATGGACAATTCCCTGTCGAGGGTCTGACATCGAAAATTCCGTGATCCCGAATTCCTTGCAGTTACGGTCCAGGGTTTCGACCTGGAGCCGGGCGATGGGGTCGCCAATGCCGGCGCGGCGATCGGTCGTGGGAACGTTATGATCAGCGACCGCGAGATTAGCCGCCTTTCTTCTTGGGCCACGGGCGGCATCGCGAAGACCTGCAAAGGCCTGCGCCGATGTCACCTCGTGCACAAGCTGCAAGTCAATGTAGATAAGTGCAGTGCCATCGTCGGATTCACGCACCAGGTGCTGGTCCCACAACTTGTCGTAAAGGGTTTTTTCAGTCACGCTCTTCTCCCGGGGGCGGGCGATTCTAACACAATGACGTATCGGATCGGGCAACGCGGCCGCGGGCAGGTCACTTCAAGATACCGTGATCGAAGCGTGAGTGTTATCCTTGTGCCGCAGCAACCAAGAGTATTACGGACACACAGCATTGCTTAGCTATCGTTCGCTTTTTATTGAGCTCGAGCGCGTACTCGGGAGAGTGCTCCTGCCGATCGACCGTGATGCAACGGATCCGACGCGGCTCATCTCTTCAAATGCCGCCTTTGTCGAGTTGACGCGTTCGGTCGCGGAAAATGTTTATCAACGGAATCGCTGCCGCTCCATACACGACCCAGTTGATCTCTTTCCTACCCTCGACGCCCTCGGACAAATTAAACGCGAGCGCAGAAGTTCCGATGCCTTGGACGTCGTTGCCGCAGATTTCCTCGAGCGCCTTGGCGCGACGGTGATCCGGCTCATACCTAAAGCCGAGGACCGGCGCCCAAAGACGCCGCTGACCACCCCCGCCACAACGCTTTCGGCTCGGCAGCGAAAAGTGAACCAGGCCTAAGTCAGATCGCTGGCGGGATTAACGGGCCGGGAGGGTTTTCAACGCCAAGCGCTCTTTGCCGCAGGAGGTGGTCGACCAGTACCAGTCCCAACATAGCCTCGGCGATGGGAACCGCGCGTATGCCGACACAAGGGTCATGACGACCGGTCGTGACCACGTCTTCCGCTTCGCCTTCGAGGGTCACCGTCTTCCCCGGCGTCGGGATGCTGGACGTCGGTTTGAGTGCGAGCGCCACGCTAATCTGCTGCCCGCTTGAGATCCCGCCCAGCACGCCGCCCGCATTGTTGCTCAGAAATCCTTCGGGCGTCATCTCGTCCCGGTGTTCACTGCCGCGCTGGCGAACGCTGGCGAACCCGGCGCCGATTTCAACACCCTTAACGGCATTGATGGACACCATCGCACGCGCGATATCCGCATCCAGCCGATCAAAAACAGGCTCCCCAAGTCCCGGCGGAACACCGTCCGCCGTGACCAGCAACCTCGCGCCAATAGAGTCTCCCTGCTTGCGCAGGCTATCGATCAATGAGGCGATGTCCTCTACCCGATCCGGATCGGGAAAGAAAAACGGGTTCTGAGACACTGCTGTCCAATCGAACGTCTGTGCCTCGATCTCGCCGATCTGGCTCATACACCCCAGGATCGTGACACCTGCACTCTCGGAGAGGTACTTGCGGGCAATCGCCCCTGCCGCGACACGCGCTGCGGTCTCGCGGGCCGAAGCCCGTCCGCTGCCGCGGTAGTCGCGCAGGCCGTACTTCTTGAGATAGGTGTAGTCCGCGTGTCCCGGGCGGAACTGGTTCCGGATTTTTTCGTAATCACGGGGTCGCTGATCCTCGTTTCGGATCAGCAGGGCAATCGGAGCGCCGGTCGTCTCTCCTTCGAAGACGCCGGAAAGCACTTCGACCGAGTCGGACTCGCGGCGCTGCGACGTGTAACGGGACTGTCCAGGCCGGCGACGATCGAGCTCAGACTGAATGTCCGCTGCGCAAAGCGCCAGCCCCGGCGGACAGCCGTCCACCACGCAGCCGAGTGCCGGACCATGACTTTCGCCAAAGGTGCTGACGCGAAATGCCGTGCCCAGTACGCTACCGCCCATCGTCCGCCTCCGCCGAAACCAATACCGCCTTAAGTCCGGGGCAATGTGACGCCACTTTGTCCCTGGTACTTGCCTTTCCGGTCTTTGTAGGAAATCTCGCAACTCTCATCGGCTTCAAAGAAGATCACCTGTGCAACGCCCTCATTGGCATACACTCTCGCAGGAAGCGGGGTCGTATTGGAGAATTCCAGGGTCACATGCCCTTCCCACTCGGGCTCAAACGGCGTCACATTAACAATAATACCGCACCGCGCATATGTGGATTTTCCGAGGCATATGGTGAGGACATTTCGGGGGATCCGGAAATACTCCACCGTCCTGGCAAGGGCAAATGAATTCGGCGGGATAATGCAACAGGATCCCTCGAAATCGACAAAACTGCTCTCGTCGAACGCTTTCGGATCAACGATCGCCGAATTGATATTGGTAAAGATCTTAAATTCGCTGGAGCAGCGGATGTCATAGCCATAACTGGAAGTTCCATACGAAACAACGCGCTCGCCCCCGATGGTTGAAACCTGGCCTGGCTCGAAGGGCTCAATCATTCCCTGCTCGGCCATCTGGCGTATCCAGCGATCGGATTTTATGGTCATGCAGTTTCGATTCAGGTGTTCTGTACCACGATCGATGGAAACACTTCGCTATAACTTCTTTTCCGTGCTGCCAGTCGACCCGCGGCCTGACGGGCGATCTTGCGGTAGTTTGCAGCAACCGGCCCATCCGGGTCGGCAACCACGGTTGGCCGCCCGCCATCAGCATCTTCCCGGATGCGGATATCCAGCGGAATTCCGCCGAGAATATCGACACCGTATTCCGCCGCCATACGCTCTCCGCCCCCCGCGCCGAAGATAGCCTCTTCGTGGCCGCATTGACTGCAGATGTGGGTGTTCATGTTTTCGATGACACCCAGTACGGGGATTTCCACTTTCTCGAACATCTTCAGCGCCTTTCGGGCGTCCAATAACGCGATATCCTGAGGCGTCGTAACGATTGCCGCGCCCGACACGGGCACTTTCTGCGCGAGGGTCAACTGTGTGTCGCCGGTACCCGGGGGAAGGTCAATCACGAGGTAATCAAGATCACGCCAGCGGGTATCATTCAGCAGTTGCTCAAGGGCCTGGGTCACCATCGGTCCTCGCCAGATCATCGGGGTGTCTTCGTCGATCAGAAACCCGATCGACATCGCCTGGAGCCCGTAACTGATCATCGGCTCGAGACTTTTGCCATCGGCCGACTGCGGCCGGCCGCTGATGCCTAACATCCTCGGCTGGCTGGGCCCGTAGATGTCGGCATCCAGGATACCGGCCGCGGCACCCTCAGCCGCCAGTGCCAGCGCCAGATTCGAGGAAACCGTGGACTTGCCCACACCGCCCTTCCCCGAGGCCACCGCGATGATGTTCTTCACGCCCTTGATCGGCGTAACACCCTTCTGGACTTCATGCGCAACCACTTTGGTCCCGATCGCAACATCGACCTCGCCCGCATTGCCAGCGATCCCGACGGCATCGCGGATTAGCATCTCAAGTTGGCCATGCCAGCCCCCGGCCGGGTAGCCAAGAGAGATCTCGACAGTTACCCGGGCGCCCTCGACTGCCAGCTTGCTGATACTTTTCCCCTGACCCAAGGTCGCACCGGTGTGCGGATCTTCAATCGATTCGATTGCGTGTCTTAGCGCTTCGCCGGAAATTTCTGTCATCAGTCTTCCATAATCCAAAATGATCGGCTCGCGACGGATTGTCACAGGCCCTCATTCAAAGGGCCGTGATGCTACCATACCGCGCCTTTCCCCACCTTTCCTTAGGCTATACTTCGTCCGCAACAAAAGCCGTACCAGTGGTTTTCGCTACAGGCCGCGGCGGTTTTTGATTCGCAAAGCCTGCCCGCCGGGAAGAACCCTTGATGACGTGTGCACCTCGCAAAATCCTGGTAACCAGCGCCCTGCCCTATGCCAATGGCCCGATTCATCTGGGACATCTGGTCGAATACATTCAAACTGACATCTGGGTCCGCTTTCAGCGACTTAAGGGCCACGCGGCTTACTATGTCTGCGCCGAAGATACGCATGGTACGCCGATCATGCTTAAGGCGCGCGAAGAAGGCATTACACCCGAGGCCCTGATCGAAAGGATCGGCGCCGAGCATGACCGGGATTTTGCGGACTTCAATATCACCTTCGATAACTACTACACCACCCACTCGGACGAAAACCGCTATTTTTCGGAGTTCATTTTTCAGCAGCTCCAGTCCAAGGGTCACATCGAAGAGCGCACCATCACCCAGGCCTATGACCCGGTTGAAGAGATGTTCCTGCCGGACCGTTTTATCCGGGGAACCTGCCCACGCTGCGCCGCCGAGGATCAGAACGGGGATAACTGTGAAGTCTGCGGCGCGACCTATGCCCCGACCGATCTCAGCGATGCCGTTTCCGTGATTTCGGGCGCCGCTCCGGTCCCGCGCGAATCAGAACATTACTTTGTGCGCCTGGCTGACTTCGAAGCGATGCTGCGTGACTGGACCGGATCCGGACGATTACAGCCCGAGGTGGTCAACAAGCTCAATGAATGGTTTGAGATCGGTCTTCAGGATTGGGATATCTCCCGGGATGCGCCCTACTTCGGGTTTGAAATTCCCGGAACTACCGGAAAGTACTTCTATGTATGGCTGGATGCGCCTATTGGCTACATAGCAAGTTTTCGCCACTTCTGCAACAGCAGCGGTGTTGACTTCGATGCCTTCTGGGCCGCTGATGCAGCGGCCGAGCTCTACCATTTTGTCGGCAAAGACATTCTGTACTTCCATACATTGTTCTGGCCTGCCATGCTTCATGGCGCCGGTTTTCGCACCCCAACTGCCGTGTTCACGCACGGTTTTCTGACCATCAACGGTCAGAAAATGTCCAAGTCCCGCGGTACCTTCATTACTGCGAGAACTTATCTTGAACATCTTGATCCCGATTACCTGCGCTATTATTTCGCCGCAAAACTGAACAACCGCGTCGAAGACATCGACTTTAATGTCGAAGACTTCGTCACACGCGTCAATGCGGACCTCGTCGGAAAGGTGGTCAATATCGCAAGCCGCTGTGCCGGCTTTATCGAAAAAGGTTTCGATGGATGGCTGTCCGCTGAACTGCCCGATCCTGCGTTAGCCCAGAAGTTTTCTGATCAGCACGGTGTCATCTGCGGATACTTTGAAAACCGGGAGTTCAGCCGGGCAATCCGCGACATTATGGCGCTGGCTGATATCGCCAATCAGTACATCAACGATGTAAAGCCCTGGGTCATTGCCAAAGACCAGAGCCGTGCAGATGAGCTTCAGGCGGTATGCACCCAGGGGCTCAACCTGTTTCGTATGCTGGTCACCTGGCTTGCGCCAGTGGTTCCGCAACTGGCCGACCGCAGCGCCGAGTTCCTGCGCCACCCGCTGGCAACCGGCTCCGCCCTTAACCAACTCACCAAGCCTCTGATCGATCACCAGATCGGCCCCTTTTCCCGACTGCTGGACCGCATTGCGGCGGAAGCTGCCAACGCCATGATGGAGGACACTCAACTGATGAACCAGAACGATAGCGCTGATCCCTCGGGCAGACACCTTGATGGCGAGCCGATTTCCCCCCAGATCACTATCGACGAATTCGCCAAGGTTGATCTGCGGGTAGTTTGCGTCAAGGCGGCGGAAGCCGTAGCGGGTGCCGACCGTCTCCTCAAGCTCACGCTCGATCTGGGTGGGGAAGTGCGTGAAGTCTTTGCCGGCATCAAGAGCGCATACGACCCTGCGGCTCTGGTCGGCCGCCACGTTGTCATGGTCGCAAACCTTGCCCCGAGAAAGATGCGCTTTGGCGTCTCTAACGGCATGATTCTTGCCGCTTCCGGCACAGACGATGCCGGAGGCATCTTTCTGCTCGCACCGGATGAAGGCGCCGAACCCGGCATGCGGGTCCGCTAGTACCCGGCATCACTTTACCAATGACTCCTCAGACGGTCCTGCCCGAGCAACGGGAGCTGTTCGATATCCCCGAGGAGATCTGCTATCTCAACTGCGCTTATATGTCGCCGCTGTTGCGGTCGACCGTAAGCGCCGGCAGGCAAGGCCTGGAACGAAAGTCACAGCCGTGGAACATCCGGCCACCGGATTTTTTCTCTACTGCACGGCAAATCAGATCGACGGCTGCGACACTGTTTGGGAGCACAGCGGACGAAATTGCCATCATTCCTTCGGCAAGTTATGGTCTCGCTGCCGCGGCGAACAATCTGTCTGTTGGTAAAGGCCAGAAGATCGTCGTCCTCGCTGAGCAGTACCCCTCCAATTACTATATATGGCAGGCGTTGGCGCAACGAAGCGGAGCGGTGATTCATTCTGTGCCACGGCCAGGCGACGGAGACTGGAGTTCCGGCATTCTGCAGGCCCTGGATGGCAGTGCGGCAATTGCCGCTCTTCCCCATTGCCACTGGTCCGACGGTACACTGGTTGATCTGGCCAGGATACGGGACCGCCTCGATGAGACGGGGGGTGCTCTGGTGGTTGACCTTACCCAGAGTCTCGGCGCGATGGAGTTCGACCTGGGTACCATTCGTCCGGATTTTGCTGTTGCCGCCGCCTATAAGTGGCTGTTGGGCCCCTACGCTACGGGCCTGCTATATGTTGATCCCCGGCACCATCAGGGACAACCGCTGGAACTGCCCATCTTCTCCCGGAAAAATGCCGTGGAATTCAGTGACATCAGTTACCGGGACGAGTTCGAACCCGGTGCCTGCCGTTTCGACGTTGGTGAGGTCGGCAACTTCGCCCTGCTGCCAGCTCTATATGATGCTCTGCAGCAGCTTCTAAAATGGCAGGTTCCTAGAATACAAGCGAGCCTTGCCGAACGAACACGGGCGATTGCGGCTGCGGCCGGCGCACTCGGGCTTCATGTCGTTGACCCGGCTTACCGTGCCCCGCATTTCCTGGGAATTCGATTCCCCGGAGGCCTTCCTGCGGGGCTGGCAGAGCACCTTCGCCAGCAACAGGTGTTTGTCAGCATCCGGGGCGACTCTCTTCGAGTCACCCCTTACCTTTATAACACTGATGATGACCTCGAAAAATTTGTTCTCGCTTTGCGGGCTTTTGTATGAGGATGAAAGCGTCAGTGTCCGCTCTCGACACCGTCGAAACCGTGAATGCCGCCCTGCCTCAACTCCAGTGCGAGCGATGCGGCTACCCGTCCTGCCGGCACTACGCTGAGGCGGTTTCCGAGGGCGACGCCCCTGCCAACCGTTGCGATCCGGGGGGAATTCGGGTTCTCGGATTACTGAACGGGATTACCGGTCAGGACCACGCTGGACTGGAGCCCGCTTTCGATACCCAGGACCTGCCGACCGCGGTAATGATCCGCGAGTCCGAATGCATCGGCTGCACGCTTTGTATCAAGGTCTGCCCCGTGACGGCAATCGTCGGCGCCGGCAAACTCATGCACACCGTTATCCTCGATGATTGCACCGGTTGCGAACTCTGTCTTCCAGCCTGTCCCGTTGACTGTATCGCCGCCGTCGGGATCGCTTCAAAAGACGCATCGGAATATCAACAGCTACTGGCCAGCAAGTCATCGCGTCATAGATCGAACTTTGAAAGACGGGAGCGTCGGCTGGAGTCGTCCCCGCTGAGGCGCACCAAAGCGACCAACGCTTCCCGCCTCGCTGAAATTGACAAAAGCGTTGCACGAGTCCGGCTAAGACGGGTCCAACTGCAAAAGGGGCAGCAAAGGGATGAATGCGACCCGACCTGGTGAACTCTTCGCTCGACTTCAACAGTCCATTCCGGATCCCGGGACTGAGCTCAGGTACCGGAGCCGCTTTCAACTGCTGATTGCCGTTATTCTTTCAGCCCAGGCAACGGATCTATCGGTCAACCGGGCAACGCGGCCTCTGTTTCGGGCCGCCGGGACGCCCAAGGCCATCCACGATCTCGGCGTGACTGGTCTTAAGAAGTACATCCGCGCCATTGGCCTTTACAACACCAAAGCTGAGAATATCATCAAGACCTGCGCGATACTGCTTAAGGATCACAGTGGTCGCGTCCCGCGCGAGCGCAGCGCACTTGAGGCGCTGCCCGGTGTAGGGCGCAAGACCGCCAATGTTGTACTGAACACCGCTTTTGGCGAGCCCACCATAGCCGTTGATACGCATATTTTCAGGGTCGCCAATCGAACGGGTCTCGCCAAAGGGCGAACCGTGCTACAGGTAGAGCAAGGCCTGCTGCGGGCAACACCGAAACCTTATCTGAAGAGCGCGCATCATCTTCTGATTCTGCACGGCAGGTATACCTGCCGTGCCCGTAATCCGCTCTGCGCTGAATGTCCCATCGCGGATCTTTGCGAATTTCCCGGGAAAACGACCTGAGTAACGTGCCCCCAAGGGATCACGGGGAGGTCGGGGCTTCCAGGCTGTTGGTTTTCACGCGACGTTGGCGAATCGCTTCAAACAGGGCAACTCCTGTGGCTACCGAGACATTCAGACTCGACAGACTCCCTGCCGCCGGGATCCGTACCAAAGCATCGCACTGCTTTCGGGTGATCTGGCGGACACCGGAGGACTCGGATCCGACCACGAATCCTAGAGGGCCGCTAAGGTCAAAGTCATAGAGTGAGGTATCGGCGTCCCCGGATGTGCCGATGATCCAGATGCCCGCCTCCTTAAGTTTTTTCAGCACGTGGGTCCAGCTCTCCAACTCAAATACGTTGAGCTGGTGAATCCCGCCCTCGGCCACCCGCAGTGCCGCGGGTGTCAATCCTGCGCCGGTCTTGGCGGGCATGATCACCCCGTCCACCCCGGCAGCCGCTGCCGTTCTCAGACAGGCACCGACGTTTCTGGGATCCTCTATACCATCGAGCAACAGGATCAGTGTCTCCTGGTTAACCTGGGCCCGCCATTCTTTGAATTCTGAAAGTCCTTTTGCGGGTGCGTGCGGGAGCAATCCGACCACACCCTGATGGCGTACAGTACCCGCGAGCCGATCGAGCGCGGCGCGGTCGCTACGGCGCACCCGCACCCCCCGGGATCTCGCCCGGGACAGGAGCTGGTTGATCCGTTGATCCTTGCGGTTTCCGTCATGGACAAGTTCACTGATTTGGACCGGATCGGCACGAATCGCTGCCTCGACCGCATGAAATCCACACAGGGTCATATTTTCCGTGCCCATCAGGCCTGACGCCTGCTGTTCGACCGGCGCCGGCCGTTGGCTCCGGTCCGATAGCCCGACTTGCGCTTTCGCCCTGTTGCCGAATTTCTTGCTTTGCCGCCGTTCAGTACTCTTGTGAGGTCGATTTTCCCCTCCTCGAGCTGCACACCTGCGACCCTGATGGTCATGCTGTCCCCCAGGGTGATTCTCTCACCACTGTGTCGCGCCACCAACATGAGGTGCCGCTCGTCAAATGCGTAATAGTGTTCTCCAAGTTCGGAGACATGCACCATACCCTCGACAGGAAAGTCGTCGAGTGTGACGAAGACGCCAAACCCTGTAACACCGCTCACTGATCCGGTAAAGGTTTTCCCAACATGGCGACGCATAAATTCGGCCTTCAGCCACGTCGCCAGCTCCCGCGCCGCCGTCTCGGCTCTTCGTTCCGTATGGGAACAGTGCTCTGCGATCGCCCCAAGTTCGCTCGCCTCGTAAACGGTTGAGGACAACTCAGCGCCAGACAACACGGCTTTCAGAAGTCGATGGACGATCAGGTCGGGATAACGCCGGATCGGGGATGTGAAATGCGTGTAGGTCTTGAAGCCCAGTGCAAAGTGCGGTATCCGGGTCGGCGAATAATGCGCCTGCTTCATGCAGCGCAGCATAAGCATCTGTAACGACGCCAAAGGGGCATCACGTTTTTTCGCTGACTCCAGTGCCCGCGAAAACGAGAGCCCGGTCGGATGCCCCCTGCCTTCGATCTTCACACCGAACATCCCGTAAACCTCACCAAGGGTGCGCACGGAGGCCGGGTCCGGAGCTTCGTGGCACCGGTAAATTGCCTGGGGCAGATGCTTGTCCAGAGTCTCGGCTGCACAGACATTGGCAGCCAGCATGCACTCCTCGATGAGTCTCGCGGCCTCCAGGCGGGGGGTCGATGCTATGGACCGGATCCGCCCCTTCGGGTCATAACAGATCTTTGCCTCAGGGAACTCCATGGTGACACCCCCGGCGGAGCGGCGTTGATCGAGCAGTCGAAGCGTGACTGCATCGAGCGTGACGAGACTGTCCCGGACGGCGGGAAGCTTGTCATAGGCTTGGTCATCTGCAGCCCGCAAAAAACGCGATACGCCCTCGTAGTCGAGCCTGGCCGCAGACCGAATCCTGGCCTCGAAAAACTCGTATCCCTGCATTTTGCCCCTGGCGCTGATATTCATCCGGCACACCAGCGCAAAACGGACCTTCCCGGGATTCAACGAACATAAATCGTTGGACAGCAACTCCGGGAGCATCGGCACAACATGACCTGGAAAATACACCGAATTACCGCGTTCTCTCGCTGCGCCATCGAGCAGCCCATCACGGGTCACCCAGCGGGACACATCGGCAATAGCCACGTCGAGACAGAATCCATTATCTGCCCGGCAGCAAAAGACCGCGTCATCAAAATCCCGGGCATCTTTGCCATCGATCGTTACAAAAGGAAGTGCGGTCAGATCGACGACAGTTTCCGGATGCTCGTTGCGGGCTTTGCGCGAAACTCCACCGAGCGCTTCCGTAATTCCTTCAGGCCAGACGGTCGGGATCTGGTTTTGGGCAATGATGTTCTCTCTGACCGGCAATGGATCAGGGTCGAGAGAAGACTTTGGTTTTTGCACGCGACGCTCGTTCGGCATCTTCAGTGGGTCCCGGTCATGCCGGGTGCACACCGGCTATCACAATTGACAAGTTTCCTTTCAATGGGTAAGGTTCGCGCCCTTGATCTGGCTACCTTTTTCTTCCGGTTTTTCCGGAACTCCTGCCGTAGTTCTTTTTTGCCGAGGTGGCGGAATTGGTAGACGCGCTAGCTTCAGGTGCTAGTGGGGGTAACCCCGTGGAGGTTCAAGTCCTCTCCTCGGTACCAATATATCTTTCCGTTGCCACGGTAAACGCATTTGCATTGCCCTCCGCTCGCCACCTCGCGGCTTTGCATGCGAAAAAACTTTTGCCTTCTATGGAGAATCGGTACTGGCCAGGGAAAAAGGATCCCGCAGGACCATAGTATCCTCGCGGTCCGGCCCGGTCGAAATGATGTCGACCGCTACACCCAGCAATTCCCCGAGGCGATCAAGATAACGCCGCGCTGCAGTGGGCAGTCCCTCAAGCGTCCTGACGGCGGCTGTCGATTCCTGCCATCCGGGAACCTTCTCATATACCGGTTCAACCTCCTCCAGGACGATAGCATCCCACGGCGGATGATCCATTAACTCGCCCCCGAGCTGGTAACCCGTGCAGATCGCAATCTCGGAGAGCCCGTCAAGGACATCCAACTTGGTGACGCACAACGAGTTAACGCTGTTCAAGTTGCAGGCGCGGCGGGCGAGAACGGCATCGAACCACCCGCAGCGGCGCGGACGCCCGGTAGTCGCACCAAATTCGTGCCCACGGTCCGCCAGAAAACGCCCCGTCTCATCTCCAAGTTCTGTGGGGAAGGGCCCGGCGCCGACCCGCGTTGTATATGCTTTTACCACCCCGATGACCACATCCAGTATCAGCGGTCCCACTCCGCTGCCGCAGGCGGCGGCGCCGGCCGTCGTATTCGACGAGGTCACATAGGGGTAAGTTCCCTGATCAATGTCAAGCAAAGTACCCTGCGCGCCCTCAAACAGGACGTTGCCGGAGTTTTGCGTAACCGTGTAAACCGCCCGAGAAACATCCCCGGTCAGCGGCGCGAGTTCTGACGACCATCTTTCGATCTCCTTTGCGACGCGGTTAAGGTCGACCGGACTTTCTCCAAACCGCTCCTTGAGCAGAAAGTTGTGGTAATCCAGAAGATGTCCGACCCGCGCGATGCACTTTGCCGGGTCCGCCAATTCACCAAAACGGATACCTCTGCGCGCTGCCTTGTCCTCGTAGGCGGGGCCGATTCCGCGTCCCGTGGTGCCAATCGCCTTGCTGCCTCTCGCGCGCTCACGGGCCTGATCGAGCGCGACGTGACTCGGAAGAATGACCGGGCACGCGGGACTCACAGTAAGTCGTTCACGCGCGTTAATCCCGGCCCTTTCCAGGGTCTCCAGTTCCTGGAGCAGCGCGTCGGGTGCAACCACCACCCCGTTGCCGATCAGGCAGTGTACGCCGTGGCGAAGGATGCCGGAAGGTACAAGGTGCAGGACCGTCTTCTCTCCCTTGATAACCAGAGTATGGCCCGCGTTATGGCCGCCCTGGAACCTGACAACCGCTTCGCAGCGCTCGGTCAGAAGGTCAACGATCTTGCCTTTGCCCTCATCACCCCATTGGATTCCGAGGACGACAACCCTTTTCGACATACCTTCGTCCTGCTTCCTGATTCGTGCTTCGGTGGGACCTGCCACAATATGCGGCATGCGGCGCCCCGCGAGGTACGCCCCGAACGGGTGGCTTAACCCCGGACCATGTACAGAAGCCCCAGTCCCACGCTCATCAAGGCAAGGCCTCCGATCCTGAGCTGCCGCTCACCGATGCTACCCAGTGTTTCCACCAGACGCCGGTATCTGCCCGGGGCGGCAAAAGGGATAAGCCCTTCGATGACCAGCACCAAAGCCAGTGCGACCAAGAGGTCCCGCCACTCCACTGGGCGCCGCTACTCCGTGGGCTCCATCGACGGCGGCGACGCTTGCTTAAAGTAGCGGAAGAACTCGGAATCCGGCTCAATAACGAGCAGGTTATTTGGGCTCGCAAATGTATTCCGGTAAGCGTTCAAACTTCTGTACATGCGGTAGAACTCACGATCCCGATTAAACGCGTCCGCATAGATAGCCGTTGCCTGGGCATCTCCCTGCCCCTTGACCTCCTGCGCCTTCTGCTTGGCCTCGGCCAGGATGATTGCTCTTTCGCGGTCCGCGTCGGCCCGAATTCTTTCCGCAGCCTCTGCGCCTCGCGCTCTTAAATCCTTCGCCACACGCGAGCGCTCCGCCTCCATCCTCTGGTACACCCGTTCACTGATATCGGGATCAAGGTCGACCCGCTTGAGACGGACATCGAGCACCTCGACGCCTAAAGAGGCGGTCTCTTCGTTGGTGAGTTCACGGACCACGTCCATGATTTCAACACGATCTCCCGAAATCACCTGCTGCACCGACCGGTTGCCGAACTCACTGCGCAGGGCGTCGTTAACCCGTTGCGCAAGTCGGTTGCGCGCATTGCTGGCAAGCCCCCCAAGCCGGGTATAGTAGTTGGTCGCGTTGGTGATCCGCCACTTGACGAAGGAATCCACCACCAGGTTCTTCTTTGCCTGGGTGAGGTACAGCTCCGGATCCGAATCCATCGTCTGCACGCGCGCATCAAAATACTTTACGTTATTGATAAGCGGCGCCTTGAAGTGCAGCCCGGGTTGGTCATTCGACCGCACGATTTCGCCAAACTGGAAAACAATGGCTTTTTCACGCTCATCTACATAGTAGATCGCCGAGGAGCCGACCGCGACTGCGATCACCGCCAGGATGATCCACATCATGTTTTTGCCGCTCATTGTGTCAAGCTCCGTAGACGGCTGGAACGCTCCTGCCGCGAGTTAGTGTTAGCCCCGCTGAATGATCCACCACTGAAGCCCGCATCCGCAGATTCCGATCCGGTTGCGCCGGTAACCGATGCACCGCCGCGTTGTCGAATCAACTGGTCAAGCGGCAAATACATCACGTTATTCGATCCACTGTTCTGGTCGATAACGAGTTTGGTTGAGTTTCCATAGACCTCTTCGAGCGCATCGATATAAAGCCGGTCCCGCGTGACATTTGGCGCCTTGGCATACTCATCGAGTACCTGGATAAACCGCGACGCTTCACCACGTGCAGCAGCCACGACACTGGCCTGATAGGCGATCGCCTCCTGCTCCAGTCGGGCAGCGGCTCCCCGCGCCCTTGGGATGACATCGTTCTGATACGCTTGAGCCTCGTTCTTCAGTCGTTCCTCGTCTTCTCTGGCTTTTACCGCATCGTCGAAGGCCGCTTTGACCTCCGCAGGCGGTTGCGCGTTCTGCATCTCTACTGCCTTGATATTGATTCCGGTGTCGTAGCGGTCAAGAATCTCCTGTAGCAGGGTCTTGGTCTCCTGCGCGATCTCGGCGCGCCCGCCGGTGATGGCGAAATCCATGGTATTCCGGCCGACGATCTCCCTGACGGCACTTTCTGTGGCCCCGCGCACAACCAGATCCTGCGGTTCTGCGACGTTGAACAGCAATTCCCTGGGGTCTTTAATGTCGTACTGAACCGCGAAGTGGATATCAATGATGTTCTCGTCTGCTGTCAGCATGAGTGCTTCACGGGGCACCCCGGCGAGCTGGCTCGAGCGGGTATTTGTCCGATAGCCCACCTCCACCGTCCGGATCTGTTGAACGTTCACGATCTCGACGGCTTCCACCGGGTAAGGGATATGCCACCTGAGGCCCGCATCTTTGATGGTTTTGTAGGCACCGAACCGCAGTTCGACGCCCTGCTGACCCTGCTCAACCACGTAAAATCCTGTTGCCATCCAGAGCCCCACCAGGATGACGGCGATGGGAGCGATCGCTTTCGAACCGAACGACGGCAACTTTCCGCCGCCTTTGCGGCCAGAACCTCCGCCCCCGAAGAGACCGCCTAATTTTTTCTGCAGGTCCCGGATGACCTCATCCAGGTCGGGTGGTCCATTCTGGCCATTACCCTGACCCCAGGGGTCACGGTTGTTGGACCCCGGTTGATTCCATGGCATGTGCTATTTACCTCTTGAGTGAAAAATCGTCGTCACCGCAGGGATACAAGCGGCCACGAACTCGCGATACCGCAAATTTTATCACGTTCAGACCTTCGCTCCTGTTGCAGCGTTCTTCACGGCCGCACCTATTCCTGAGCCCCCGGGAACGAGGTCAACCCAGTAATCCGAATCAAAATCCGGTTCATTTTCGATGCGTCCTATCGTCGGAGCGTCGACGTTGATCGTAATAAGGATTTCCCCTTCGTCCGTGACGGTTTCTTCATTAACCGTCGCCAGTGCATATATCCGGGCGCGGAGCCGACCCTGACTTGCCGGCAAACGCAGCACGCAGGGACGCCTTGCGCTCGACAAACTTTCTGCCAACTGTGCCTGAAGCGCTTCTATTCCCTCTCCGGTTCTGGCGGAAACCCGAATCACCGGCCGGGTGTGCGCCTGCCCATTGATGAATTCCGAAGTCCTGCCGCTCGCATCGCTCTTGTTGCGCACCGTTAAAGAAGGAATGTGGGTCGCCCCGATCTCCTCGAGTACCTGTTCGACCTGGGCCTCCTGCTCGCGGACATCCGGGTATGAGTCATCTGCTACCCGAAGCAGAAAATCTGCCGAGCTTACCTCCTCCAGCGTCGAGAGAAACGCCTGTATGAGAGCGTGTGGCAGCCCCTGAATAAATCCCACGGTATCTGAGAGGATCAGCGGACCAAACCCCGGCAGGTCCAGTCGACGCATGGTGGGATCCAGCGTGGCAAATAACTGGTCGGCACAATAACTCTGAGCACCGACCAGTCTATTGAACAAAGAAGATTTCCCCGAATTGGTATAACCTACGATAGCGACTGTGGGAAGGCGTTCCCGGTTTCGGCGTCGCCGCCGCAGGCCTCGCTGAAGACCCACTTTCGCAAGCCGGCTCTGCAGGTGCCTGATTCGCATCCCCAGTAGACGTCGATCGGTCTCCAACTGCGTCTCACCTGGGCCCCGTAAGCCGATGCCGCCACGCTGGCGCTCAAGGTGCGTCCATCCTCTAATGAGGCGTGTGGACAGATGTCGAAGCTGGGCCAGTTCCACCTGTAGTTTGCCTTCATGAGTGCGCGCCCGCAGGGCGAAGATGTCCAGAATCAGTCGTGTCCGGTCAATCACTCGACATTGTGTCAGGCGCTCGAGATTGCGCTCCTGAACCGGTGAGATCGGCTGATCAATGATCACCAGATCCGCACCTTCCTGTTCTATCGATGCAGCGATCTCTTGCGCTTTACCGCGGCCGACAAACGTGCCGGCCTCCGGCACACGCCGGGTTGCCCCTATCCGACCGACAACGGTTGCGCCGGCAGACTCCGCAAGACCAACCAGCTCATCAAAGTCCGTCTCCAACACCCGGCTAACCGAACTCTGATGTACGAGCACGGCGCGCTCGGGCTGGTCCAGCCGCGGTTGGGAATCGCTGGAGATCGTCAAATCGGTACTAGGCCCGCGCCGCCAGCTTGGCCGCAACCAGGGCCTGCACCCCGCCGATGAACGAGGTCAGCATCAATCCGTGAATGTCTCTGAGTGCGGGCGCAAGGATTCCTCTTCCGAAGGGGCAGGCAGTTCTTCGCGGTGATCGACATCGTCGTTCCCGTAGGGGATTCGAACTGCCCGGGACGGCACAATCGTCGAGATGGCATGCTTGTAAATCAGCTGGCTTACGCTGTTTCTGAGGAGGACGACGAAGGGATCGAATGATTCTACCTGGCCCTGCAACTTGATGCCGTTGATGAGGTAGATGGATACGGGGATTCGCTCTTTGCGGAGAATATTGAGGAATGGATCCTGAAGTGCAGCGCCTCTTTGCTGGTTCATGAACAAGCTCCTGTCTGAAAAATGGTGCAGGTGGCAGGCGTGGCCCCTGTTTCAGCCAGAACACGGCCGCGGCGGTATCCACCGGCAAGCAGATCTGCGGTGCCGTCTTCGGGGTTAACGCGACGCCAGTGCACAATATGAAAATAAATTATTTTCTTCGTGAATTGATTGTTAACGATTTATTTCTATCGCTCTTGGAATGTAAGGCTCGCGGGTTGATATTTCAACCCTGCCGGCTGCAGCTACCCCCGAACTCGCCAAAAACCCCAGAACTCCTTCCGTCAGTCGTGGGTTCAGGGTATCAAACCATACGCACCCCGGTTCGTTTCGCAGCCAGGTGAGTTGCCGTTTGGCAAGACGTCTCGTCGCGGTACAGATATCTTCAACCATTTCCCGGTAACTCACTTCCTGGTCGAGGTAAGACCAGATTTGCTGGTAACCCACGCTGCGCATCGCCGGGGTTTGCCGGGCGCCGGGGAACTGTTCCTTGAGACCGTTCACTTCCGCAACAAAGCCGCTCTGTAACATTTGATCGAGCCGCTCAGAAATTCTCCGATGCAGCGCCGCTCTGTCTGAAACAAAAAGGGCCAACTTCAACACCGGAATGCCTCTCGCCATAAGGCCGTTGGCAGATTCAGTGGCTTCGATCATTTTCCCTGAGAGAAGATTGATCTCCAGCGCTCTCAGGACCCGCTGCCGGTCGTTGGGATCAATTCGTCGGGAAGCGGACGGGTCGAGTTTCTGCAGCTTGCGGTACATCGTTGCCCACCCCTTTGTGTTCGCCTCCTCTTCCAGGGTGGCCCGCAATCGCGGATCGGCCTCAGGAAGATCAGGCAGCCCGTCCAGCAAGGCAGAAAAATAAAAAAGCGTGCCGCCTACCAGCAATGGAATGCGTCGGTTACTGAGGCTCCGCTGGATCAGTTCTTCAGCGTCGCGCCGAAAATCCGCAGCCGAATAGGGATTGTCAACCTCCCGGACATCAACAAGTCCGTGCGGAAACTTTTGCAGCATTGAAGACTCCGGTTTTGCCGTTCCAATGTTCATCTCGCAATAAACCTGTCCGGAGTCGACGCTGATCAAATCGATGGGTAACTGTCTTGCCAGGGTTATCGCAAGGTCGGTTTTCCCGGTTGCCGTCGACCCAGTAAGGCAGATCACGGGCAGCGTCGGAGCGGTTGCCCGAGTCGCCGGAATCACCACCGGGGCGCTATGCTCGAGACTCATCGGACGGGTACCGTGAGCTTTTGCCCAATTTCCAGGGTTTGTGTCGTCAGACGGTTTATGCGTTTGAGATCGGCTACGGTAAATCCCAGACGCGCCGCAATCAATGCAAGAGAATCTCCCGGCGCCACAACGTAAACATCCGCCTCGCGGACTGTTTCGGGACAACGTGGGTCGAGGTCACAGTAGGTCGACAAGCCACGGAAAATCGCCCCGGCAATCCGCTCCTGCACCAGCGCCTGGCCAAGCGCCTGCTCCTCGGCCCGGTTGGTCATGAATCCTGTCTCGACGAGTACTGCCGGAATATCCACGGACTTCAGAACGGCAAAACCTGCCCGCTCAACATTCGGACTGTGCAAAGGGCCGACTTTGCCCAGCGCCTTGAGGAGGTGCGCGCCAAGCGCACGGCTTTCCCTTATTTTCCAGTCGAGCCCCATGTCCAAAAGCGTCTTCTGGAGTATCGGCTCCTGTTCCCCGATATCGACTCCGCCTGCAAGATCCGCGGCATTTTCCCGAAGTGCAAGCCATTTGCCCAACTCGCTGCTCGCGCCGTCGGTAGAAAGAATGTAAACAGAGCTGCCGTGGGCGCTGCGGCGTTTCGCGGCGTCCGCATGAATCGAGATGAAGATATCCGCCCCTCGGCCCATCGCGAACGCCACCCGTCGGCGAAGGCTCACATAGTAGTCACCGGTACGGGTCAACACAGCACGCATCCGGCTGTCCCAGTTGATGATTCGCTTCAAGCGGCTGGCAATCTCCAGGACAACTTGTTTCTCGTGCGACCCTTTGCCGCCCACTGCGCCCGGGTCTTCGCCGCCGTGTCCGGGATCAATCACCACCAGATAATCCTGCTCCCGGATGTCAGACGCGTCGACAGATGTCGTGGCGGCCGGAGCGGTTCCGGTGAGGTCGATGACCAGGCGGTGCGGATAGGAAGCGCTCGGGCTGAGCAAAAAGGCCCGATAGTTCCGCGGCCGAAGCAGATCCAGTACCAGGCGCAGCACGCCCACCGATGGGTTGCCGGTGCGGACTCTTTTGATCGGGCCACCCCCTTCTATCGGTAGCGAAGCCGCGCCCCCAAGGTGGGCGTGTTTAAGGTCAATGACGACTCTATTGGGATCTTCGAGGCTGAAAACCTTGTAGTCGACCGGGCCGGACAATTCGAGGACCAGGCGGGTTCTATCGGGGCCATGCCAAAGGCGGCTGCCGATCACTGCAATATCATCTGCACAGGTTGCAGCCGCACATAGCATCAGCCAGATAAATCCCAGCGCAGGCATCAAGTACCAAACCCACTGGGCACTCGACTTTGCCTTCAATTTCGCAATATACAAACCGATCTGCCCAGATCGCTATAGCGCAGATGAATCCGCCAGTCGGGTGAAGGTAAAAAGCCGGTACCCCGGTCCGGCCATTCAACAAGGAGTACGGTTCCGGCGTCGTAGCGATCCCGTATGGCAAGGCCCTCGACCTCATCGGGGCTTTCGATCCGATAAAGATCGAGATGATGGACTTTTCCAAGGGAGGTTAAATACTCCTCAACCAATGTATAGGTAGGGCTCACTACAGCGGCATCACTACCGAGGCCGCCGACGACACCCTGTGCAAAAGTCGTCTTTCCGCTGCCGAGATCGCCCTCAAGGAACACCACCTCCGATAGGCGTAACTCCCCTGCAAAAGATTCGCCCAGAGCCCGCATCTGGTCCGCATTGGTGACGTCATAGTCACCTTCCATCCGTCACTACTCCTGAAGGCGGTACCGCCCTCCATTGGCCGAGATAAGGCTCCAGATCGGTCGCCATCAATCCGATGCCGCCAGCGTGCGCCCCGACAAGGTCACCCGCGGCAGCATGCATCCAGACCCCCGCGCCGGCGGCCTCATAGGGGCTAACCCCTTGGCTGAGCAGGGCCCCGATCACCCCGCTCAAAACATCGCCCATACCGGCCGTCGCCATTCCCGGGTGGCCACGGTCACAGACAAGCACCCGCTTGCCCGTCTCGGCAACCAGGGTACCTGCACCTTTAAGCACACAGACCGAATCGAATTTAGATGCGAGCGTGTCCGCCACGGCCGGGCGGTCGCTCTGAACCTCCACCACACTCAATTGACTCAGCCGAGCCGCCTCTCCAGGATGCGGTGTCACTACAGATCCCGGCAGGGGAACAGGCTCACACGAGAGCAGATTCAACGCATCAGCATCAAGGACCTTGGGTAGCGGGCGGTCTCGACAGGCCGCATACAGTGATTTTGCCCAGTCACTCTGTCCCAGGCCCGGGCCAATGACGGCAGCATCAGATTGATCCAGCAGCGCGGCAAGATCACGCGGCTCCTGCGGGGCCGCCACCATCAGTTCAGGGGTATGCGAGGGGACGGCGAGACGGTTGTCCGGATGGCAGGCAATCGTGACCCGTCCCGCACCCGAGCGCAGAGCCGCCCGCCCCGCCAGCACAGCCGCACCAGGCATGCCTGGACCGCCCCCGATGACCAGGAGATGGCCTGCGTTTCCCTTGTGGAAAGTCGCATGACGGGGTGGCAGGACCTGCCTCACCCATTCCTCCGAGAGGCGGAGACCCCAGCGACCCGGCTCCTGTCGCTCTCTGGATACTCCCACCGCTACGCCAAGGTGTTCCAGAACAATCGTCCCAGAGTAGTCGGGACCTGAACCTGTGAACATGCCCCGTTTGTTCCGGATAAATGTGATCGTCGCATCAGCGCTCACTGCACAGGGCAAAGCAGCGCCTGAATCCGCATTCAGGCCCGATGGCACGTCGATTGCGAGACGTACGCCGGGGCTTTGATTGATCTCGCGAATCACAGAGACATACGGCTCCCGCAACGCTCCCGTTACACCAATCCCGAGCAACGCATCAACCACCACATCGGCCTCACTGAGCACCTGCGATGAATGTCCGGTCGGCTGGACTCCTGCCGCTTGCGCCTTTTCTTTCGCGCCCTGGGCTTCGGCCGTTGCGGGCGGTGCCAAAGCCACAAGATTCACATGAAGTCCTGCGCCGGCGGCAAGTCCTGCGACAATATACCCATCGCCGCCGTTATTTCCGCCGCCGCAATACACGGCAATTTGTTCGGCGTGAGGCCAGCATTGACGGAGGAGCCGGAAGGCGCTGGATCCGGCGCTTTCCATGAGCACCTCCCCCGGGACCCCGTTTGCAATCTGGGCGGCCTCCAGCTCTCGAACCTCGGAAACCGAACAAAGCACATTCTCGAGGTGGTTCATCGGGCTATCATAACGTGATGGGCGACTTGTCGGCGGACGCACTCGCAGATCTGAAGCGTGATATCCAACGCTGGTCCGGAGATCTCGGATTCGACTCGGTCGGTATCTCAGCGGCCGAGCTTGACGCTGCAGGACCTGCATTGCAGAACTGGCTCGCCCGCGGATGGCATGGGGAGATGGCATTTATGGCGCGCCATGCCGCTAAGCGGATGGATCCTAAGGCGCTGTTTCCGGATGTTTATAGAGTGATCAGTGTGCGGCTGGGGTACTGGTCCGAGACCGAACCGGCCGCCGAAGGGGTGCTTCGGGATTCGTGCAGGGCATACATAGCACGTTACGCGATCGGCCGGGATTACCACCGGTCGATGCGCCGAAGACTCCAGAAACTCGCTGATCTGATGACATCCGCAATTGGGCCGTTTGCGTACCGCGCCTTTGTCGACAGCGCTCCGGTCATGGAAAAGCCGCTCGGGCAAAACGGAGGTCTCGGGTGGATCGGGAAAAACACCAACCTGATCGACCCGGCAACAGGCTCCTGGTTCTTCCTTGGCGAGATGTATACCGACCTTCCGCTTCCGATCGACGAGCCCCAGGAAGACCACTGCGGGTCCTGTTCGCGCTGTGCCGAGGAGTGTCCCACGAACGCCCTGGACACTCCCTACCAGCTCGACGCGCGACGCTGTATTGCTTACCTTACGATCGAACATAAATCCTCGATCCCTGAGGATCTGCGTCCGATGATGGGAAACCGGATATTCGGCTGCGACGACTGTCAGCTGGTCTGCCCTCATAATCGCCAGCCTCCCCAGGGAGACGAAATATTCTCTGCCCGGCACGGGCTGGACAATCCTGCACTGCTGGAACTGTTCTCCTGGAACCCGGAGCGTTTCGATCACTATACCCGCGGCAGCGCAATCCGCCGGCTGGGCTATGAACGCTGGATGCGGAACCTGGCCGTAGCGCTGGGCAACGGCCCTGCAGATGAATCGACGATGACGGCGCTGAAGTCCCAGCTTGGCACGATCTCGAAACTGGTAGATGAGCACATCGAGTGGGCCATCCGCCAACTCGAACAGCGGTCAGTAAGGCCTAACTCCCAGAGTCGAGTCTGAAGAAGTGCTCGCGATAGAACTTGAGTTCCTTTATCGACTCGAGGATGTCATCCAGGGCGCGGTGGCCCCCCTTCTTGACGAATCCGCCAGCGAGCCCGGGGCGCCAACGAACCGCCAGTTCCTTAATGCTGCTGACATCGAGGTTTCGATAGTGCAGAAACGCTTCCAGACGCGGCATGTAGCGGGCGAGGAATCGCCGGTCCTGGCAGATACTGTTCCCGCATAAGGGGGATGTGTCTGGTTTTACGTACCCACGGAGGAAATCCAGGGTGGCGGATTCGGCTTCGGATTCAGTCACCGTGGAGGAGCGCACCCGGGCCAACAGTCCGGTTTCCGAATGGGTGCTCTGGTTCCAATCGTCCATCTCGGAGAGCACCGCTTCCGGCTGCTGCAGCGCCAGGACCGGGCCCTGGCCAAGGAGATTGAGATCGGCGTCCGTTACCACGGTGGCGATTTCAATAATATGATCGGCCTGTGGATTAAGGCCGGTCATCTCGAGGTCCATCCAGACGAGGTTCGACTCGCTTATGGTCATCGTGGTTTCCCGGTGCGGCAGACAGTCACCGGCGTACCTGGGAGTCTGACGAACTCGTTCAGGCAGCGCTCTCCACGGCTTTCATGCTCAGCCGGATGCGGCCCTGCTTGTCCACTTCGAGCACCTTTACTTTAACGATATCACCTTCGGCAAGTTTGTCGCTTACGTTAGCCACCCGCTCGTCGGATATCTGTGAAATGTGGACCAGTCCATCTTTACCCGGCAGAATATTTACAAAGGCGCCAAAGTCCATCAGGCGGACGACCTTGCCCTCGTAGATGGTCCCCGCTTCGACGTCTGCGGTGATCTGCTCAATCCGGCGACGCGCTTCCTCGGCGGCTGATAAATCCGCGGTAGCAATCTTGATAGTGCCGTCGTCCTCGATGTCTATCGCCGCTCCTGTTGCTTCCGAGATTGCGCGGATCGTGACACCGCCCTTGCCGATGACGTCGCGAATCTTGTCTGTCGGGATGGACATGGTCGTGATTCTGGGTGCATAACGGGACATCTCCTCCCGCGGAGCGCTGATCGCTTTATCCATTTCGGCCAGGATATGCATCCGGCTCCGCTTCGCCTGGGCCAGTGCCTGTTCCATAATCTCGCGGGTAATGCCGTCGATCTTGATATCCATCTGCAGCGCAGTGACACCCTCGGAGGTTCCCGCCACCTTGAAATCCATGTCGCCCAGGTGATCCTCATCCCCCAGAATGTCAGTCAGGACTGCAAACCGGTCGTCTTCCTTGATCAAACCCATCGCAACGCCCGCTACCGGAGCTTTCAGAGCGACCCCCGCGTCCATCAGCGCGAGGCTCGTACCACAGACCGTTGCCATAGAACTCGATCCATTGGATTCTGTAATCTCCGATACGACGCGGATGACATAAGGGAACTCTTCGGGAGAAGGCAGCACCCCAAGGATGGCCCGCTTCGCAAGACGGCCGTGGCCGATTTCCCTTCGTTTCGGAGAGCCTACACGGCCGGTTTCTCCAACGCAGAAAGGCGGAAAGTTGTAATGAAGCATGAACGGGTCGCGCCACTCCCCTTCCAGTGCGTCGATAATCTGCGAGTCTCTTTCTGTGCCTAGCGTGCAGGTCACGATCGCCTGCGTCTCGCCTCGGGTAAACAGTGCTGAACCGTGTGTGCGTGGCAGTATGCTGGTCTCGATACTGATCGGTCGAACGGTTTCCCGGTCTCGGCCGTCGATTCTCGGCGCGTCCGCCAGAATCCGCCCGCGAACGGTCGCCTTCTCGATGCCCTTAATGACCCCCTTCAGGCGCTCGGCATCTTCGTCATCCGAATCGTCGGAAAGCACTTCGGCCGCGGCTTTTTCCCGTACAGCCGCCATCGCATCCTGGCGTGCGGTCTTATCGGCAACCTGGTAGGCACTTTCGATATCAGTGGTCACCAGGCCAGAGACTTTATCCAGAAGATTCTGATCTTCTGCCTGCGCCTGCCACTCCCAGCGCTCAGCTCCCACTTTCGCGGCCAGGGATTCGATCGCATTGATTGCGGTCTGCGAAGCCTCGTGCCCGAACATGACCGCGTTCAGCATCTGCTCTTCTGTCAACTGCTTGGCCTCGGACTCCACCATCAAAACTGCGCTCTTCGTGCCGGCAACCACCAGATTGAGCGCGGAAGTTTCAAGCTGTGAGGCCGTCGGGTTCAAAACATATTCGCCATCGACAAAGCCGACGCGGGCCGCGCCAACAGGGCCGTTAAAGGGAACGCCTGAGATTGCCAGTGCGGCCGAAGCACCTACCATGGCAACGACATCCGGGTCGATCTCGGGATCAACCGACATCACCGTCACAATCACTTGGACTTCGTTCATGAAGCCGTCGGGGAATAACGGACGAATGGGGCGATCGATGAGCCGGCAGGTCAGGATCGCTTTTTCAGACGGTCGGCCCTCGCGCTTAAAAAAACCGCCGGGGATTCGGCCGGCGGAGTAGGTTCGTTCTTCGTAGTCAACAGTGAGCGGGAAAAAATCCCGGTCGCTGGGCTCTCTCGCGGCCACCACCGTCACCAGGACGACGGTCTCTCCCATACTGGCCAGTACCGCGCCGGTTGCCTGACGGGCGATCTGCCCGGTCTCCAGGCGAAGCTCTTCGTTGCCGTACTGGAAAGTCTCAACAATTTTATTCAATCGGATACTCCGTAGATCTGAGTAGGAAAATCGGACTCAACGCCTTAGACCCAGACGCCCGATGAGCGATCGATAACGCTCGGCATCACGGTCTTTCAGGTAGTCCAGAAGTTTGCGTCGACGATTCACCATGCGCAGCAGTCCCTGCCGGGAGTGATGATCGTGTACATGCGTCTTGAAGTGATCTGTGAGGTCGCTGATTCTTGCAGTCAGCAATGCAACCTGTACCTCGGGCGAGCCGGTATCCCCGGGCCCGGTGGCGTAGTCACTGACAACCTTGGCTTTATCTTCGGCCACTAACGACATAACTAGACCCCTCTTGCAAAAAATCCAAAAAAGTGAAACGTGATCGGCGTCGATTGCAGCGCGAACACAAATCACTGCCAATGCGCCCCGGCTCTTTCCGGGTTTTTCTGGCTTTCTCTGGCTTCGCTCGCGGGCCATCAGCCCTCGCGAAAGCAAGCACAACCGACCACCTTCACCTCTGTTCTGAACGCCAGGCCCGGGATGATCTCCCCGCTCGCGCCGGCGCAAATTGAAAGCCGCGGTATTCTACAGGCATGCCGGTGTTTCCTCAACAAATTCAGGCAGTTTGGATTCCCGAGGAAACCAGGCGCTCAGGCGCTACCGTTCCATGAGCAGCGACGACCCCCACCCCGAGAAAGCCCGTCGACGAAGAATACAATCGGACGCTCCCCTCGGCTGGAAGATTGTTCGCCCGAACGCTTTGCCCCCTGCACAGATAAAACGCCGCGTCTACCGAGAGCTCGACGGCAGGCAGATGTTCGAGTGCATCGTCAACCGCCCCGAGGCAAGCGCGCCGGTCTGGATAATCTGCCATTTTCGCAAGGTCATCGAGTGTCACTGAATCCTCGACACTGAGGTCCGCAACACCCAGACGCCGCAGTGCTGTCACGTGCCCGCCCGTTTGCAGCAACTCACCGAGGTCCGTCGCCAGCGCTCTAACGTAGAACCCTGAGGAGCAGTGGATGGTAAGCTCGACATCACGACCGTTGAAACCGCCAAGATCCAGGGTATCTACGGTTACTTCGCGGGCTTGACGCTCAATCTCCTTACCCTGGCGGGCCAGCTTATACAGCGGCTGGCCATCCACCTTGATCGCTGAGTACATCGGTGGAACCTGTAAGTACGTTCCGCGGAACTGGCTCAATGCGTTTTGCAGCTGCTCGTCGCTCACCAAAACATTTCTTGTCTCGATGATGGTGCCTTCGCTGTCGCCCGTCTCGGTGCTCTCACCCAGGCGGACAGTGGCTCGATAGTACTTGTCGGAACCCAGAAAATACCCCGACCAGCGGGTTGCCGTCCCAAAGCACAGTGGTAAAAGCCCGGTTGCGATCGGGTCGAGGCTTCCGGTATGGCCCGCTTTTTGGGCGCCGAGGAGTTTTCGTGCCTGCTGCAGTGCATCGTTGGAGGTAATGCCCTCAGGTTTATCCAGGAGCAGGATGCCATCAACGGGGTCGCCGGCCGGCTTTCTTCTTCTGCGGCCCATTGCTACGCCTCGCCCGATTCATCGCGGGGTATGTCGATGTCTTCCAGGAGTTTCGACATTTCGGCCCCGCGCTCGATACTGGAATCGTATTCGAAGACGAGTTCGGGGGTTCGGCGCAGCTGCGCCTGTTGACCGAGCGCCCAACGCAATGTTGGCGAGCGCGCGTTGAGGTGGGCCGCAATCTCGGACTGGCTCACCTTCGGGGCGAGACTGGTGATGTAGACACGGGCGTGCCGCAAATCCTTACTCACTGAAACCGCTGTAATTGAGATCAGCCCCAGGGCGGAATCCTGAACTTCACGAGGGATGATCGCCGCGAGTTCGCGACGTAAAAGCTGCCCCACCCGGCGCGTCCGGTCTACGCCTTGCATGTGCGCTCTTGACTCCGGCTACAGAGTCGCTGCCTGTTCAATGGTTTCGTAAATCTCGATCTGGTCACCGGGCTTGATGTCGTTATAGTTTTTCACCCCGATACCGCATTCAAAGCCCGATTTGACCTCACTGACATCGTCTTTAAACCGCTTCAGTGAATCAATGTGGCCGTCAAAGATAACAACATTGTCGCGAAGTACCCGGACCGGAAGGTGTCGGCGGACCTCGCCCTCAATAACGCGGCATCCTGCTACCGCCCCCATCTTCGCAACCCGGAAGACATCCCGTACCTCGGCGAGCCCCACCGCCTGTTCACGAATGACCGGCGCCAGCATCCCCGTGAGCGCGGTGGTGACCTCATCGACCACATCGTAGATGACGCTGTGGTAACGCACGTCAATGCCTTCCGTTTCAATTAACTTGCGCGCGGTTGCATCAGCCCGGACATTGAAGGCAATGACAATCGCTTCAGACGCTCCAGCAAGGTTGACGTCGGACTCGTTAATGCCGCCGACCATGCCGTGCACAACCAGCACTCTGACTTTATCGGTACTCAGCTTTTCCAGAGATTCCGTGAGGGCCTCAACCGAGCCCTGAACATCGCCTTTGATAATGACGTTCAGGGTCTTTGCCTGGCCTTCTCCCATCTCGCTGAACATGCTCTCGAGTTTGGCTTTCTGCTGTCTCGCGAGCTTGACCTCTTTGAACTTCGCCTGACGGTAGCTGGTAACCTCTCTTGCCCGGCGTTCATCCGTGACAACCGAGAATTCGTCGCCTGAATCCGGTACCCCGCCTAATCCCTGAATCTCGACTGGCGTCGAAGGTCCAGCCACCTTCGCAACCTCGCCGGAATCGCTGGTCATTGCACGGGCCCGGCCAAATTCGCGCCCAGCGATCACGATATCGCCTTTTCCGAGTGAGCCCTTCTGAACCAGCAGCGTGGCGACCACACCCTTGCCCCGATCAAGGCGTGCCTCGACCACCGTTCCCGACGCCAGGCCCTGATCCGGTGCGGTGAGGTCCAGCATCTCCGACTGCAGCAGTACAGAGTCGAGCAAGGTGTCGATACCCTCTCCCGTCATCGCCGACACCTCATTCATGAGTGTGTCACCGCCCCAATCCTCCGGGATAACTTCCTGCGTTGCAAGCTCCTGCTTGACCCGATCGGGATCCGCATCCTCCTTGTCCATCTTATTGATCGCAACGATCAGCGGCACCGAAGCCTGTCGCGCATGACTGATGGCCTCGATGGTCTGCGGTTTCACGCCATCGTCCGCGGCCACCACAAGAACCACCAGGTCCGTCACCTGGGCGCCGCGCGAACGCATCGCGCTGAAGGCCTCATGGCCGGGAGTATCAAGGAATGTAATCGTTCCTTTTTCCGTAGCCACGCGATAAGCGCCGATGTGCTGTGTGATGCCCCCGGCCTCCCCCGCAGTGACCTTGGTTTTTCTGAGATAGTCAAGAAGCGAGGTCTTGCCGTGGTCAACATGGCCCATCACCGTAACGACCGGTGCGCGGGCAACGGCCGGCCGATCATCGGCGCCTTCATCGGCACTCAGCATTGCCTCCGGGTCATCGAGATCCGCAGCCAACGCTTTATGACCCATCTCTTCGACGACCAGTATTGCTGTGTCCTGATCCAGCACCTGATTAATGGTCACCATACTTCCCATCTCCATCAGCACCCGGATCACCTCGGCCGCCTTCACCGACATCGACTGCGCGAGGTCAGCAACGCTGATCGTTTCCGGCACCGAAATCTCACGGCTGACAGGCTCCGTGGGCTTTTCGAAGGCGTGCTGACCTGCCGTGGTAGAGGTCAGCCTGCGAGGCTTGATGGGCTGCCTCGGCCTGCGCCGCCCGCGCTTACCCTCCGCAAGGTGCAGTTCTCCACCGCTGTCGGAACGGCCTTTTCCTTTGCGTTTCTTGGGCTTATCCTCGCGCCGCCCGGCGCCTTTCCCGTCTTCCGGCGGTACCGGCGTCGTGGGCACCGGGGTTTCTATCTGCGTGGTCTGCTCGGCCGCTTTTGCCGCCGCTTCAGCCTCACGCTGCGCCTGTGCCTCGGCTTCAGCCGCTACCGCGGCCTCCTGCTTTGCTTTCTCTTCTGCCTCTACCTGCGCCTGCGCTTCACGTTCCCGGGCCTCTTCTGCCTCCCGGGCTGCCTGTTCGGCTTCTTCCTGCTGACGCTGCAGTTCGCCCCGGCGGACATAGGTGCGGCGCTTCTTGACTTCGACGTGGACGGTTCTGGATCCTCCGGTACGTGAACTCTGTTTCACCGCGGTAGTGGTGCGGCGGTTCAACGTTACTTTTTCCTGAGGCTTCGGTGCTGAAGTTGCCGCCTTTCCACCCCGAAGATACGCCAGCAGGGTGCTCCTCTCGTCATCATCGAGAATGCCGTCGGCGTCCTTCCCGGATACTCCGGCAACAGATAACTGCTGAAGGAGTTTTTCCGGTGGAATGCCGATCTGTTCAGCCAGTTTTTTTATGGGTACGACAGGCATAAATATTTACCGTTGAAGATTAGGTAGAGGCCGCACTATCCAAAGTTTCCGGATCCGCTTCAAACCAGGGTTTTCGCGCGGTCATGATCAACTCGCCCGCCCGTTCCGGATCGATTCCCGTCATTTCGACCAGTTCATCAGTTGCGCACTCCGCCAGGTCCTCCATTGAACGGATTCCATTGCTCGCAAACAAGGTCGCGGTCTCATCATCCATTCCCTCCATCGATTGAAGGTCTGCTTCAGGACGCGTCTTTTCGAGTTCCGCGATTTCCCGGATGTCGAGAAAATCCCGGGCACGAACCCGAAGTTGCTCGACCAGATCTTCATCAAAGCCCTCGACATCCAGCAGTTCCTGGACCGGTACGTAGGCGACCTCCTCTGGCGTCACAAAGCCTTCCTCAACCAGAGCCCCGGCGACTTCGGAATCGATATTGAGCTGAGTCATCAGCCGCTCGCAGGCCTGTTGCGCCTCCTGCTCTGCTTTTTCCGCAGCGGCCTCGTCCGTCATGATATTGAGTTCCCACCCGCTCAAATCGGACGCCAACCGGACATTCTGGCCGCCGCGGCCAATGGCGAGCGACAACTGACTTTCCTCCACTACCACATCCATCGAGCGTGACTCTTCATCGACCAGGATAGAGTCCACCTCTGCAGGCTGAAGCGCCTTAATGACAAATTCTGCAGGGTTGTCGACCCAGGTGATGATGTCGATACGCTCGAGGTTGATCTCATTGGAGACGCTTTGGACCCGGGCTCCCCGGATTCCGACACACGCCCCCACCGGGTCGATTCGTTTGTCCTGTGAACGTACCGAGATTTTGGCCCTTGACCCCGGATCCCGCGCGGCACCCAGAATCTCAATGACACCCTGGCTCACCTCCGGAACCTCCAGCTGGAAAAGCTTGATCACGAGTTCCGGGCAGCGACGGTCCAAAACGAGCTGAGGCCCGCGCGGCTCCGAACGGACCTCTATCAGTATCGACTTGATGCGGTCTCCGCTGCGCAGAATCTCGCGGTCAATCCAGTTCGAGCGCGGCAGGGAGGATTCGACGCCCTCGAGATCAATAATAGCTTCCCGGTTACCTACCCGCTTGACCACTCCCTGTACCATCTGACCCACACGGTCCTTGAACTCCTCATAGACCCGGGCGCGCTCCGCTTCCCGCACCTTCTGGCTGATGACCTGCTTGGCAGCCTGGGCTTCAATCCGGCCAAAGGTCGCGACCGTTTCCAGAGGCTCCTCAACTACCCCGCCGATCTCATGACTATCATCCGGGTAACTGATCTCTGCTCCTGCTAAGGTCATCTGACGTGCTGGATTCTCGACCGCCGCATCGTCCTCGACGATCTCCCACTGACGAAAAGCCTCGTAGTCGCCGGTGCTTCGGTCAATCTCCACGCGCACCTCGATGTCCTCGCGGTTCCGTTTGCGGGTTGCCGTGGCAAGTGCAGCCTCAATAGCCTCGAACACGATTTCCCGATCGATATCTTTCTCGCGGGACAGTACATCCGCCATCATTAAAACGTCATCTTTTGTCATCTCTCAATACTCCGAAGCACTGCGATTCTGTTACTCATCGACCGCTACCCGCCGGCCCTGCCCCATTGGCTCAATCCAATCCGACCAGATTCGCTTTCTCCATTCCTTTGTACGGAAGCTCGTAGGCTTCACCATCCAGTTCGATCACTGCACATTCAGGGCCCGCCTCGGCCAAGAGGCCGGTAAAGCGCCGCCGCCCCAGGTGCGCCTCCCGCATCAGCACCTTTACCTGTTTGCCCTCAAACCGAAGGAAGTGCTCAGGACTGACCAACGGGCGGTCAATACCGGGTGATGACACCTCCAGGGTGTATTCCCCCTTGATCGGGTCCTCCACATCCAGAATGGCACTGATCTGTCGACTCACCTGCTCGCAATCCTCCAGCAATATCCCGCCTGGCGCATCGATATAGGCCCGTAAGACCTGGCCGCCCGCGGGCGACCCCGCGAGTTCGACCATGACCAACTCATACCCCATATCTTCAACGGCGGGCTCCAGCAGCGTCCGGATCGCACTGTTATCCACGAGCAAAACTCCGTCCCTATCCAACCCGCGTTGCCTGCTTCTGTGATCCCAAAAACAAACCCCGCTGCTGCGGGGTCCCTGATCACACCATTTGGTAGCGGGGGTAGGATTCGAACCTACGACCTTCGGGTTATGAGCCCGACGAGCTGCCAGACTGCTCCACCCCGCACCGCAACCTGATATTTTAGCGAGATTTCCACAGAGAAACAAGAAAATAGGATGCCGGCAGAAGCCGCCGCGCGATTCTGACAATCCCCTGATTCACCCGGAACTTAACGCTCCGTTACACGTCCGCGGCTACAATTCACGACTGTGACCGGTGCCTCTATGCAAAACACGGATCCTCAGGAACTCTACAAGTTCGAATCCCTGGCCTCGCGGTGGTGGGATCCGCAAAGCGAGTTTGCGCCTTTACATGCAATCAACCCGCTGCGGCTTGGCTATATTGATGAGCGTGTGTCGCTCGATGGGGCTCGGATGCTTGACGTAGGCTGTGGCGGTGGGATCCTGGCCGAGAGTCTCGCCGCAAAAGGGGCCCGCGTTGTCGGCATCGACGCCGGTCTTGCTCCTATCAATGTTGCCCGATTACATGCGCTGGCCAGCGGCATCTCGATTGACTACAGACACACTACCGTCGAGTCATTGATCGATGAGAACGAGGATCGCTTTGACCTCATCTGCTGCCTTGAGATGCTTGAGCATGTCCCCGATCCCTCGGCAACCGTCGCCGCCTGCGCCAAACTCCTCCGACCCGGCGGCAGCATCTTCTTCTCAACTATCAACCGCAACCTCAAGGCGTTTCTGTTTGCCATTGTTGGGGCGGAGTACGTCCTCTCGCTGCTTCCCCGCGGCACCCACGACTACAAAAAATTTATCCGTCCCTCAGAACTTGATTCCTGGGCGCGGCGCGCCTCGCTTGCGATTGAGGATATCACCGGAATGCACTACAACCCGCTTGCCAAACGTTACACGCTGGGTGAGGGCGTGGCGGTAAATTATATTTCGCATTATCGGCAGGCCTCGCCTGCCTGATCTTTGCAGTGCCCCTTCCCCGGACAGTTTCCACGGCGCATTGCGCGCTGTTTGACCTCGACGGAACCCTCGCTGACACGGCACCGGATCTTGTTTCAGCATTGAATGTGGTCTTAGTCTCTGCGGGCCGAACTGCAGTGCCGCTCAAGACGGCGCGCTGGTGGGTTGCCGAAGGCAGTGTCGGCCTGATTCAAAACGGATTCGCTATCACTCGTGAAGAAGCCAGGCACAGCCCCCTGCGGCAACAGCTCCTCGAGGAGTACTACGCCAATCTGTGTGTCAAGACTCGCCTGTTTCCCGGAGTCAGTGAGCTCCTCGGCACGCTTGATCACAGGAATATTCCCTGGGGAATCGTCACCAACAAGCCGGCACGCTTCACCGCCCCATTGCTCAGCAAGCTCAAGCTTGATCTGCGCGCCAGATCGGTTCTGAGTGGCGACAGCCTCAGCCGCACCAAGCCGGATCCCCTGCCCCTGCTTCACGCCTGCAAAGAAATCGGGGTGGCTCCGTCACGCACAATATTCATCGGCGATGACCTGCGCGATGTCGTTGCCGGGAAGGCGGCTAAGATAGCAACCGTCGCGGTTACCTGGGGCTATGGTGTCCCACAGGATGCCAAGACATGGGGAGCTGACCACGTTGTCTCGAGCGCCTGGGGAATCCTGCCGATCCTTGGACTGGAGGATCTCAACGCCCAATAACGTTTACGTTTCGCGGCCTTGTGATCTCGTTCACGGAACGACCGGACTGTTCCCGGGATACTCACTGTGCCATTGAGAGGCGTGCGGACAATACAAGGACGTATTGCGCATCAACGCAAGGCTCGACAGTAGAGCCGGTTCGATGGTACGCGCCCCGGCTCGGCCGGGGCGCACTCACCCTACCTGGCGGTTGCCTCCAGTGCCGCATCTAACTGCGGTATCGCCTCAAACAGGTCAACCACCCAGCCGTAATCCGCGACCTGGAAAATGGGCGCTTCCTCATCCTTGTTAATCGCCACAATAATCTTGGAGTCCTTCATCCCTGCCAGGTGCTGAATCGCCCCGGAAATGCCCACCGCGATGTAGAGACTCGGGGCCACGACCTTGCCCGTCTGCCCCACCTGATAATCATTCGGCACGTAGCCTGCATCGACCGCCGCACGCGAGGCGCCCACGGCCGCTCCCAGCTTGTCCGCGAGGGCTTCCAGCATCGCGAAGTTCTCTGAACTCTGCATACCTCGGCCACCGGATACAATGATATCCGCCGTGGTCAGTTCCGGACGTTCCGAGCGCGTAAGTTCCTCGCCGGCAAACGTCGACAGTTGGGCGTCAACACTCCCGGAAACCGGCTCTACCGGCGCTGACCCTGTCTGCTCCGCCGCCTCGAAAGAGGTTGTACGCACCGTAATGAGTTTCAAAGCGTCACCGGAGCGGACGGTGGCCATTGCGTTACCCGCGTAAATGGGGCGAACGAAGGTATCCGGGCTCTCGATGCCGCTGATGTCCGAGATCTGCTGAACATCAAGCAACGCCGCTGCGCGCGGCAGAAGGTTCTTCCCGTAAGTCGTGGCTGGCGCCAGCACATGGGTATAGTTCTCAGCCAAAGACTGGATCAGCGGTGCCAGATTTTCCGCAAGGCCATCGGCGAGGGCTAGCTCATCGGCAGCAAGAACCCGGGCAATGCCGGTAATCGTCGCTGCCTCCTGCGCGGCACCCTGGCAGTCGCTGCCAGCGACCAGCACATCAATTGAGTCACCCAATTCTTTGGCCGCGCTGACAACATTCAGCGTTGAAGGGCGAAGACTGGAGTTATCGTGTTCTCCAATAACCAGAATACTCATCAGATGACCTTTGCCTCGTTTCTCAGTTTATCCACAAGTTCGTCAGCACTCGTGACCAGAACACCAGCGGCGCGCGCCGCTGGTTCGACCACCTGCAACACTTCAAGCCGAGGGCTGACATCGACGCCGAGATCTTCAGGCGTGTGTGTCTCGAGCGGCTTCTTCTTGGCTTTCATAATGTTCGGCAGCGAAGCGTAACGGGGTTCGTTCAGACGCAGATCGACGGTGATTACAGCCGGGGCGACAAGTTCGATATTCTCAAGACCGCCATCGACTTCCCGGGTGACCTTGACCGACGAGCCCGCAACCTCCAGGTTCGAAACAAATGAACCGATCGACCAGTTGAGCAGGCCCGCGAGCATTTGACCGGTCTGGTTGTTGTCGCCGTCAATGGCCTGCTTCCCAAGGATGATCATGCCCGGGTTTTCTTTTTCGGCGACCGCTTTCAGCAGTTTCGCGATAGCGAGCGGCTCCGGAATGGGGTCTGTTTCCACCAGAATCGCACGGTCCGCACCCATCGCCAGCCCGGTACGCAAGGTTTCCTGGCTTTGGCTGGGCCCTACTGCGACGACGACCACCTCCTCTGCGGTGCCCGCCTCGCGCAGCCGGATCGCCTCTTCCACCGCGATCTCACAGAAAGGATTCATTGCCATTTTGACATTGCTCAGCTCGACCCCACTGTGGTCGGCTTTGACGCGCACCTTGATATTGGCATCGATCACGCGCTTAATTGGGACGAGTACTTTCATGCTTTGACATCTCGTGGTTATCGTTGCAAATACACCTGCCGATGTGGGTGCCGCCGTCGCTTGGCCTTATCGGCAATGAGTGCGAGACCGCGTATTGTATTTTCGGTGTGTCACGGAGTCTATGGTCCCTCGACAGATAACCACTCTGAATGCGCCGGATTTGTGCGCTAGACCGCCCTCGCTGACTCCAGGTTCACGCTGACCGGGCCCTCTGACGATTGCGGCTATTTGCGTGTCGCTCTCCTGGCACCTGCCTTTACCGGCGGACTTGATAATTGCCTTGATGAACCTCGGTAGAAATCCATGAGTCAGGAAAGGCGTCGTTCCAGAGGCAGTACCCGATCCGAGAAATGGGCAAAGCGGGCCAACTCGGTCCGCTCCGGTATTCCTTATATTACCCGGCGGATTCCGCCATTCGAAATGGCCAGCGAAGAACTGCTGACCCTGATCGAAAAAAATGCAGAGACCCTGCTTGAGGAGACCGGTATCGATTTCCGGGACGATCCCGGGTCTTTGGCGCTGTTTCGACAGGCAGGGGCGAACGTCGATGGTGAGCGGGTCAGATTTCCCCGCGGCCTGTGCCGGTCAATCATCGGACAGAGCGCCCCCGCTGAATACACCCAGTTTGCCCGTAATCCGGACCGAAATGTCCGCATCGGCGGCAACCACTGTGTGCTTGTACCTGCCTACGGTCCGCCTTTTGTTCACGACCTTGACCAGGGCCGGCGTTACGCCACGCTCGCAGACTTCGAAAACTTTGTCCGGCTGGCCTACCTCAGCCCGTCACTGCATCATTCCGGGGGAACCGTCTGCGAACCGGTTGATATCCCGGTGAACAAGCGGCATCTCGACATGGTCTATAGCCATCTCAGGCTCTCTGATAAGCCTTTCATGGGATCCGTCACCGAACCTTCCCGGGCCCAGGATACGGTGGATATGGCCAAGATCGTCTTTGGCGCGGACTTTGTCGATCAGAACTGCGTCGTCACGAGCCTGATCAATGCCAACTCCCCGATGACCTTCGACGCAACCATGCTTGGGGCCGCCCGGGTGTATGCGCAAAACAATCAGGCGACCGTCATCTCGCCCTTCATACTCGCCGGCGCAATGTCTCCGGTAACTGTCGTTGGGACCTGTACCCAGATTCTCGCCGAAGCGATGGCTGGTATCTGTTTTACCCAACTGGTAAGGCCGGGTGCGCCCGTTATCTTCGGCACCTTCTCGAGCGCTGTCTCGATGCACTCAGGAGCGCCCACATTCGGCACGCCAGAGCCGAGCATGGTCATTTTTACCTGCGCGGCCCTGGCACGGCGACTCGGGGTTCCGTTTCGCAGCGGCGGCGGGTTATGCGCTTCCAAACTCCCGGATGCCCAGGCCGCCTATGAATCTGCCAACACCCTGCAAAGTGCCATGCTCGCAGGGGTCAATTTCATGCTGCACACCGCCGGCTGGCTCGAGGGCGGGCTCACCATGGGTTACGAGAAGTTCATTCTCGATGCCGACCAGGCCGGGATGATAGAGGTCTTTCTCTCAGGGATTGATGATTCCCTGAATGGACAGGCAATGGATGCACTCGCCGAAGTCGGGCCCGGCAACCACTTTCTCGGGTGCGCGCATACCCAGGCGAATTTTGAGACAGCGTTCTATCGCTCCACGACCGCCGACAGCAACAGCTTTGAGCAGTGGCAGGCCGAGGGTGCGCTCGACGCTGCGCAACGTGCCAACGTGACCTGGAAACGTATGCTGGCAGACTACGAACCGCCGCCGATCGACCAAGGTGTCGACGACGGTCTGCGCGATTTCATCACCGAGAAGAAAAACGCGGTTCCCGATTCCAACGTCTGAACAAGGCGGCGGGCACGCTCTGCCACCGAGATCAGTTCCTGTTGTCAGGCAAACTCCACGATCACTCTGCGGTTCTGTTTGCCTTTCTTTTCGATCTTTGCAACCCGAACGTCGCCGATCTCCCCCGATCGCGCAACATGGGTTCCGCCGCACGGCTGCAGGTCGATCCCCTCAAATTCGACCAGCCGCACCCTTCCCTGACCGCTTGGCGGGCTGACCGACATGGTCCGAACCAGTTCGGGCTGGGATTCCAGTTCGGCATCGGTTATCCAGCGCAGGTGCCTCGGCCGGTCCCGTCGAATCATCCCGTTCAGAGCCTCGGTCACCTGAGTCTTGTCGACCGGGTCCGGGAGATCGAAATCCAGCCGGGCGCGACCATCGCTCACGGAACCCCCGGTAACGGGCGCGTCAATGACGGCGCAGAGCATGTGCATGCAGCTGTGCATCCGCATAAATCGGTAGCGCCTTTCCCAGTTGATACGGGCAAGCACTTCTTCCCCGACTTCAGGCAGTGTTTCTCCCTCCGCGATCAGATGCAGCTGCTCCCCCGTTTCCGCCTGTGCGACGGTATCAGTAACTTTTACCATACGCCCATCCGACAGGATGAACTCTCCGGTATCCCCCGGCTGACCGCCCCCCTGACAGTAAAAGACACTCCGATCGAGGATTACGGCTTGCCCCGTTACGGCGAGCACCTTTGCCGTACATTCCCGGAGATACGCATCGTCTTGATACAGCTTTTCAGTGCCGGACATGTCAGGACTTCACTCGCTCGGAGCGGGGATCGTACAGCGGCGAAAGACTCGCAGTTGCGCCAAGGCGCTCGCCCGCAACCTCAATCTCCCACTTCCCTTCTGAGACAAAAGCACGATCGATCGCCTCACCACTTTCAACATAACCCAGACCCACGCAACCGCCAAGTGAATGTCCGTACATACCGGACGTGGTTCTGCCGACCCGCACGCCGTCGCGCCATATGGGTTCTTCGTGATAGAGCATCGACATCGGGTCCTCCAGGAGAAACTGAACCAACCGGCGTTTCAGCGGCGCTTCGGCCAGCCGAAGCAAGGCGTCACGGCCTCTGAAGCCGCCGGGCTTATCGAGGTCGACCGCAAATCCGAGACCTGCCTGAAAAGGATTGTCATCCGGCCCGATATCATGGCCCCAGTGGCGGTACGCCTTTTCGATTCTCAAACTGTTAAGGGCATGCAGGCCCGCGGGCTGAAGCTGAAATTCCTGACCGGCATCGACAAGGCGATCGAATACCCCAAGGGCGAACTCGCTCGGGGCGTAAATTTCCCAGCCCAACTCCCCGACATAAGAGATCCGGGTGGCCCTGACGAGTGCGTAGCCCATTTCGACCTCCTGAGAGGTGCCAAAAGGAAACGCTTGGTTCGATAGTTGGGCCGGCGTTATTTTCTGCAGGAGTTCCCTGGATCCCGGGCCCATGACACTCACAACGCAGTAGGCACCGGTCACATCGGTTGCGAAAACATGCTCATCAGGACGGATACTGCTTCGCAGCCAGTGAAAATCCCGAGTCTGTGATGCGGCGGCTGTTACCACGAGATATTCCTGCTCACTGAGCCGGGTTACCGTAAGGTCGGCTTCGATTCCGCCCTCCTCGTTGAGCCACTGGGTGTAGACAACCCGCCCGGGTTCCGCATCCATGCGGTTCGCACTCACCCGCTCCAGCAGCTGGCAGGCATCCCGGCCCTGAACCAGGTACTTTCCGAAGGAACTCATATCAAAGACACCTACGTTTTCGCGGACCGCGCGGTGCTCCTGCGCAGAATAATCGAACCAGTTCTGGCGTCCATAGCTGTATTCATAGACGGCTTCGACCCCTTCCGGAGCGAACCAGTTAGCACGCTCCCACCCAGCGGTCTCGCCGAAGCATGCGCCAAGGTCAGTCAACCGCTGATGCAGGACAGAGGTTCGCACCCCGCGTGCACTTTCCGGCTGGCGAAACGGCCAGTGCATTGCGTAGAGCAGGCCGAGCGCCTCTACTGTTCGATCGTGCAGGTACTGGCGGTTTACCTGAAACGGCATCATCCGGCGGACATCGACATCCCAAAGATCCATCGGCGGATGCCCGTTGACGATCCACTCTGCCAGCACTTTCCCGGCACCACCGGCAGATTGGATGCCGATGGAGTTAAAGCCTGCAGCAACGAAGAAGTTCGGGATCTCAATGGATGGTCCGAGCCAATACCGGTTGTCCGGAGTAAAACTTTCCGGCCCGTTGAAGAAAATCTTGATTCCGGTTTGGCCAAGGACCGGAATTCGGGCGATCGCCCTGCTGAGCGGCTCTTCGATATGCCCGACATCCTCTGGCAGCGTCCCAAACTCGAAGTCCTCCGGGATGCCGTCCATTCCCCATGGCTTTGCCACCGGTTCAAACATCCCGACCATCATTTTGCCCGCGTCTTCCTTGTAGTAATTACACGCTGACGGTTCGCGGGCAACCGGCAGATCTCTGGGTAGATCAGGAATGGGTTCCGTGACCACATAAAAATGCTCGGCCGCATGCAGCGGCACCGACACGCCGGCCATTTGCCCGAGTTCCCGTCCCCACATCCCGGCGCAGTTGACCACAGTCTCGCAGGCGATTCGCCCGCGATGGGTAACCACCGCGCTGATCCGCCCTTCGCGTTTTTCAAAGGATTCAACGCGGGTACCTTCAAAAATCCGCACACCTTTGTCTCGTGCACCCCGGGCCAATGCCTGTGTGGTATCCGTCGGGTTGGTCTGTCCATCCCGGGGTAGAAACACCGCTCCCACGAGATCTTCTGTTGCCATAATCGGGTACAGGTCCAGGGCCTCTTTCGGACTGACTACCTCGACCTCGAGCCCAAAACAACTCGCCATGGACGCCCCGCGCTTGAGTTCTTCAAACCGTTCCCCATCCGTCGCGAGGCTAAGCGAACCGTTCTGCCGAAATCCCGTCGCCTGTCCAGTCAGGCTTTCAAGTTGGGCATAAAGCTCCGTCGTGTATTGCGCAAGCCGCGTCAGATTCTGGGTTGCCCGCAACTGCCCGACCAGTCCTGCCGCGTGCCAGGTGGTGCCACTGGTGAGCGCTTTGCGTTCCAGCAATACCACCTCACTCACGCCTAACTCGGCAAGGTGATAGGCGACACTGCATCCCACGACACCACCGCCAATGATGACAATCTGCGCCTGATCTGGAAAATCACTTGCCATGCTGCCTCCGAAATATCCCGATCTCCTGATGGGAATAGGGTTGTTTCATATGTCAATGGCCTTTTAGTTCTTCCTGGCCATTTTCCCCGCTGAGTGTATCAAAGGCCGGCTGACTTCGGTCATTCAGAAGGCCGCAAGAATCGGGTTGCGTGGCACCTGCGACAAATCTATTCTCTGCGACCATGACCGCAGCAAAGCACCATTCAGACTCTGATTACGAACGGGCGGCAAAAGCCCTGGCTTTTCTCCGGGCACACTTTCGCGAACAGCCAACGCTTTCGCAGACGGCCGATGCGGTCGGACTGAGCCCCCACCACTTTCAACGGCTTTTCAAGCGATGGGTCGGGATCAGTCCCAAAAAATATCTGCAGTCATTGACGTTGACTCACGCGCAACAGCAGTTGCGCGATGGTGGCAATGTTCTGAATTCTGCGCTCGACAGTGGGCTGTCGGGGCCTGGCCGCCTTCACGATCTTTTTGTGACTTTCCAGAGCATGACGCCCGCGGAGTACCGCGACCGCGGCGAGGGCCTCGAAATCGGCTATGGGATTCATCCCAGTCCATTCGGCGACTGCCTGCTCGGTATTACGAAACGCGGTATATGTTGGCTATCCTTTGTCTCAGGAACCAAAGCGGCGGCCCTTGCGCCTTTAAAAGCCACATGGCCCGGGGCGCGCTTCTACCCGGCGAGCGAACAAGCGGGCAAGATCATCACGCAGATCTTCCCCGGCGCGGGGGCGCTTCCGAAAGAGCCCCTGGAGGTGCTGGTACATGGGACCGAGTTTCAACTTCAGGTCTGGCGGGCCCTGCTCGGCATCCCTATCGGTGCCGCAATCACTTACGGGGATCTCGCGACGCGGATCCGTAAGCCCCGGGCGGTGCGTGCTGTCGGCACAGCGGTTGCACGCAATGCCGTGTCCTTCCTGATTCCATGCCACCGGATAATCCGCTCAGGCGGCGCAGTCGGGGGATACCGGTGGGGGAGTTCACGCAAGAAGGTTATGCTCGAGTGGGAGCAGATCCACCTGCTTCGGGATTGATGTCGCTCGGGCCAGTCGCCGGCCTGCTAAAAAATCAGGTTCAGCATCAGCATCATAATGACCAGGAACAAAACCGTCATAATGCCGCCGGCGCGCATGAAGTCCACGACCCGATAGCCGCCCGGCCCCATGATCAGCGCGTTGACCTGGTGAGTTGGAATCAGGAAGGAGTTCGAGGTTGCGATGGCGACGGTCAGGGCGAATACCGCAGGGTCGGCGCCCGCACCGATCGCAATATTCACCGCAAGCGGCACGAGAAGGACAGTCGCCCCGACATTCGACATCAACAGCGTGAAAATCGTGGCGAGCACCGCAATGCTCGCCTGCAGCACCCAAACAGGGACCTGTCCAAGCACGATCAGGGTCTGCTGAGCAATCCAGGCTGCGGTGCCGGTTGATTCCACCGCAAGCCCAAGCGGAATAAGGCTCGCCAGCAGGAAAACACTCTGCCATCCTATTGATTGGTACGCTTCGTCAACCCGAATGACGCCGCTGATAATCATGCCAAGGGCCCCGGTCATCAGCGCAACGGAAAGTCGCAGCTCTGTAAAGAGGATCAGCCCAAGCGCAATGAGGAAAAACACCAGCGCATGGGGCAACTTCTCGGGGCGCGTATCTTCCCGCGGGAAGTCCGTCACCACGGCAAAATCCTTATTCCTCGCAATCGGCGCAACATCCTGCCAGCGGGCGTGCAGTACCAGGG
This sequence comes from Proteobacteria bacterium UBA2133, assembly GCA_002327725.1. Lineage (GTDB taxonomy): Bacteria > Pseudomonadota > Gammaproteobacteria > Arenicellales > UBA868 > UBA868. Next base: position 15,102 of record DCXP01000070.1, on the reverse strand, counting down.
TATCACCGGCCTGAAGAACGAACTCGGGCAGATCCCGATCAATCACCTGATCGATTCTGAATATCGTGAGCACGGTAGCTCCGTAGCTCTGTCGAAGTGACACTTCCCTTATCGACTTGCCGATCAGGTTCGAGTCAGGCGGCACCACGACCTCAACGATCCCAGCCGCCGTAGGACTCAGCAATTCCGAAAAGACATCCATTTCTCTTTTGAGGTCAAGCGCGTTCTCAGCGCAGAAATGCTGAACAGAATCCATCGGCCCCATGATGGCAAGATCGCTTCCGGGCCAAAGCTCGGTTTCACCGGAGGGCGCGACCGTAAACTTGTCGCCGGTGCGGACCGCGACGATCCACCCGCCGCGGCCGGCGCTGTCGATATCCGACAGCGTTCCCCCGGCAAGCGGACTGTCCACACCTACGCGGGCCTCAAAGACCTCGCCTGAAATTCCGTAGACCTCAGAGAAATACTGGAGGGTACTCCCCGATTCCTGGGGTTTATCTTTCACCACAGGAAGCACCAGACGACCCAATAGCACGAAATAAAAAATGCCGCCGAGCAACATGGCAATTCCGATGGGGGACACTGAGAATAAAGAGAACGTCTGCATGGGTTCGACCGAACTTGGCAGACTCCGGTTTGACGTTTCGATGAGATCGTTCAGCAGAATCAGAGGGCTGGATCCCACCATGGTCATGGTGCCCCCCAAAATGGCGCAAAAGCCCATCGGCATCAGCAAGCGGGAGATCGGCAGGTTACCGCGGCGGGCAACCCGGGTGGCTACCGGAAGAAAAAGGGCCGCAGCACCGATGTTCTGCATGAAACTGGAAATGATGCCCACGGTAGCGGAGATAATCGCGATAATCCGGCTCTCGGTCCGGCCGCCGTATTTCAGAATCTTTCCCGCAAGCTGACTCATGATCCCGGTCTTATCGAGGCCGGCACCGATAATCATGACCGCGATAATCGAAATCACGGCATTACTCGAGAAGCCGTCAAACAGATTCCCGATAGGGACCAGTCCGGAATAGCCGGGCAGCATGCTGGTCAGTCCGAGCAGTACCATGATCGCGACCGCGGCGACATCAACGCGGACGATCTCAAAAGCGAAAAGGAAGATGGTGAGAACCAGTATCGCCATCACCGCAACCATCTCGGCGGTGAGTACAATAGTCTCTGTCAAAGAGCCTCCCGAAACTGGTTTTCTGGAGCCGGTGGCTTGGAGAAACCCGGCGATACAGTGAAAACACTATAACACAGGGGCATCCGCTCCCCCGAGCGCAAGTCATCCAAAATATTTATATCGGTCGCAGATGCAGTTTATATTTTCTCCAACGCGGTTGATCCGCTGTGAAATCGCGCAGCGGTCCGCATTCCCCAATCAAGATGCCGAGACCCGTTAGAAGTCCCTTCCACATCCGCTATGCGGGCAGTTGGCTTGCACTTGGACTGCTGCGCCTTTTGAGCCTGATTCCGATGCCGGCACTATTCCATGCCGGAACCGTTCTGGGGGATCTGCTGCGCACGATGTTGCCATCCCGACGACGAATCGCAGAGCGTAATCTCGCATTGTGCTTTCCCGACCGCCCCGCGGATGAAATCAGGGCCCTGGCCAAAGAAAACATCCGGAATACCGCAAGAATGCTCTTGTATTCAGGCTTTGTCTGGTGGGCGCCGGAGTCCAAACTGCGCGCACGAGTGACCGTCAAAAATGAGGCGATCCTTGATCGGATCGAGCAACAGGGAACAGGATTCATTCTGCTGGCGCCCCATTTTCTTGCCCTCGAACTCGGCGGTATTTTTCTTTCCTTGCGATCCCCCGGTGTCAGCGTATACCAGCGGACCCGAAATCCGGTGCTCGACCGGAGTATGTTGCGCGCCCGTCAGCGCTTCGGCGGCACGATGTATGAGCGCAAGGACGACCTTCGGCAAATGTTGAAGGCGATTCGGGGCGGCAAGGGCTGTTACTACCTGCCCGATCAGGATCCCGGCAAGAGAAGAGCCGTCTTCGCCCCTTTCTTTAATGTTGCAACGGCAACCTGGCCCGTGCTCGGGCGCATCTCAAAGATGTGTGGGGCACCGGTACTGCCTTGCGCCACCTATCTCCTGCCGCGTGGCGCGGGGTTTGAGATCGTGATCGAAGAGCCGTTGCAGGGCTTTCCAGCCGGCACGCAAGAAGGCGATGCCGCCAAGATGAACGCGGCCATTGAACGCTGCGTGGAACGGGCCCCGAGCCAGTACTTCTGGGTCCACAAGCGCTTCAAGACCCGCCCGCCTGGAATGCCAGGGGTCTACGACTGATCAGGCCCCAGCGGATATCCGTTGCCGCCAGCCCAGGCACTCACCGAGATGCTTTCGATAACCTGAACCGGGCACGGCGTTGCTCCGGGAAAATCCGGATTGCAGCCGTCGCCGTTATAGGCGCATCAGCCGTGAGCGAGATAACCCCCCAGGGGCTTCATGGTGCCGGTCCAGCGCCATCCACCAGACAACAGTTTCGACAAGAGGGGCAGTCCAACTGCCACCCTGAAAAGGCCCCGTAGCATGAGCAACGCGCCGCTGCCGCCGACGACACTGGCGCATAAGCCAAGGGCCATCAGTTCAGGCCCATCAAGGCCTTCAACGTATACACCACTCCACTGACTGAACCCGCCTGCTGAGATCAGGGTGAATCCAGACCACATCAGAAAATCAATGAAATCCCGCATTGTCCTGCCCCTTCTTAAGTGAATCTGGGGCCATTCTGATAACCGCTCAGGCTCACAGGCTGAGCCTGGCAATGGGTTCACATATTTCCGTTATTTTTCCGTAACTTATAGCGTTATTATCCTGAGGGGCCTAAGGGTCTTCCGAGACAATGGTCCTGAAATAGTCGACCGTTTTTCTGAGTCCTTCCTCGAGTTCAATTTCGGGTCTCCAATCCAGCGCCTTTTGCGCCAACCCGATATCCGGCTGACGCTGCACGGGGTCGTCCTGCGGCAGCGGCTTGAATACCGTTGCTGAGCTGGAGCCGGTTTCCCTGATCACGGCATCTGCCAAGGCGAGCATCGAAAACTCTCCAGGATTACCAAGGTTGACCGGCCCGGTGAAATCAGCCTCAGAGCCCATCAGGCGGATAAGACCCTCCACAAGGTCATCCACAAAACAGAAAGAGCGGGTCTGGGACCCATCTCCGTAGATCGTCAGCGGTTCCTTGCGCAGTGCCTGCACTATGAAATTGGAAACCACCCTGCCGTCATCCGGATGCATGCGCGGCCCATAGGTGTTAAAAATGCGGGCCACCTTGATTTCCAGACGGTGCTGGCGCCAGTAGTCGAAAAACAGGGTCTCCGCGCAGCGCTTACCCTCGTCGTAGCAGGACCGGATACCCACCGGGTTCACCCTGCCCCAGTAACTTTCTTCCTGTGGATGCACTTCGGGGTCGCCGTACACCTCACTGGTAGAAGCCTGAAGGATCCTCGCCCCGGTGCGCTTGGCGAGCCCCAGCATATTGATCGCACCATGAACGCTCGTCTTCGTCGTCTGCACCGGATCGTGCTGGTAGTGCACCGGGGACGCGGGGCACGCCAGGTTGTAGATCTGATCCACCTCAAGGTAGAGCGGGAATGTGACATCATGCCGGATCAGTTCGAAATTGCGCTGCTCAAGCAGGTGCGAGATGTTGCGTTTGTCACCGGTATAGAAGTTGTCGACGCAGACTACGTCGTCGCCAGCCGCGACAAGCCGGTCACAAAGATGGGAACCGACAAATCCGGCGCCGCCGGTAACCAGAATTCGCTTGCAACCTGAGATTTTCATCATCTTCAAGGTCCGGAGCCAACAACTCGCAACAGGGGTGACTGGTGCCGGAGATAGGATTCGAACCTACGACCTTCGCATTACGAATGCGCTGCTCTACCAACTGAGCTACACCGGCAGGGTTCGTACTGAAGGGCGTGGATTATACGACCATTCCGGGATCAGGTGACCGCTTACACGGTGCTCCAAGTGACACCCGGAACGGTGTCACTGCCGCTGCGATTGATCTATGGGGATTCGCGCAACTCGAGCGGAAGCGAAAATGAAACCCCCTCAGCAACGGGTCCGGCAGGACTCGGTAGAACACCGCCCAGCGACTGAAGTCTGCGGATGACTCCAACGACCAGAACTTCTGGTGCTGACGCGCCGGCTGTTACGCCAATGCGCGCTGCGCCGTCGAGCATGTCGTCGCGCACATCTTCCGCGCCATCAATCAGATATGCACTCGTGCCTTCCTGCTGGGCCAATTCCCGAAGTCGGTTGGAATTGGAACTGGTAACAGAACCAACCACCAGCACCACATCGCAGCGCCTCGCGATCTTACGAACTGCATCCTGACGATTCTGCGTCGCGTAACAGATGTCATCGCGTCGCGGTCCCTCTATCTCGGGAAAACGTTCGCGTATCCGGTCAAGAATACGGGCGGTGTCATCGACCGATAACGTAGTCTGCGTAACGTAGGCAAGCTGTGTCCCAGGATCCACAGCCAATTGATCAGCATCGTCGACCGTTTCGACCAGCATTACCGGGCCCAAGGCCTGGCCCATGGTGCCCACGACCTCCGGGTGGCCTGCATGGCCGACCAGAATGACGCTTTTCCCTTCACGCCCATATCGGCTGACCTCAGTATGAACTTTGGTCACCAACGGACAGGCGGCATCCAGGACCCTGAGTCGCCGGCTTCGTGCCTCTTCCTGAACTGTGCGTGCGACCCCGTGCGCGCTGAAAATGACGGTACTGTTATCCGGCACCTCTTCGAGTTCGTCGACAAACACCGCTCCTTTCTGCTTCAAGTCGCTGACAACGAAGCGGTTGTGGACAACCTCATGGCGGACAAAGATAGGTGCGCCGTACCGCTTAAGCGCACGCTCTACAATTTCTATGGCCCGGTCAACCCCGGCGCAAAAGCCGCGCGGATTCGCCAACTCGATTTCAAAGGGTGTCACTTATCCCGCTCCGGACTCAGGGGCCGTCGTGACGGTTTCGGCAAAGCCAACCACATCGATCTCATACACGCAGTCACGGCCGATCAGAGGATGATTAAAATCGACCGATACCCGGTCATCGTCAAGGCCGATTACCTGGCCGGCGACAACCTCGTCGTTTGGCATCGAAAACTCAACCAGCATCCCTATCTCGATGCTCCCCACAGCGGCGAATTCGCTGCGCGCAATGGGTTGAATTTTTTCATGATCGTAAGTTCCGAATGCGTTCTGCGCCGCGCTGATATCGATCCTCAGGTGATCCCCCAACCGGCTCCCGGCGAGTTGCCGGTTAACAGCCAAGGGCAGATTGTCATCTCCCACGACAATGGTGATCGACTCGTCACCGGAATCTTCCACAGTCGCCCCTTCAACATTGATGATCCGATAGCGGATCTTTAGCGCATCATCAGTCTTGACGGTTTTCATCCGACCAATCCTGCGCGATTAATCGTTCTTTCTGCCCAGCAGGCCTATGCTGTCCAGAATGACAAGACCGGCCCCTATCGTGATCGCCATGTCGGCGACATTAAACGCAGGCCAGTGCCAGCTACCGGCATACAGATCAATAAAATCAACCACGTGCCCATAGTGTGCGCGATCAATCAGGTTCCCCGCTGCACCGCCGAGAATCATTGCGAATCCCAGATTCAGTCTTGATTCGTCCGGCCGTGCAGCCCACAGGCGCCAGCCAAGATATACCATGACTCCAGCTGCCAACGAGATCAAAAGACCCCGCTGCCACCCTCCTGCTGAAGCCAACAATCCGAAGGCCGCGCCCTGGTTGTAGACGATGATGAAGCGCAGGCCGGGAAAGGCCTCCAGTGGCCCCGTGGACGCCAACAGTGCCTGAAGCCATACCTTGCTGCCCCAATCCAGCACGATCAGCAACACTGAGATCAGTGCGAAAAGAGCCCGCCGGTTTGTCCTCGTTTGCAACATCGTCGCTGCTGTGACCTGATCTTTGCTACTCGTCAAACCACTGCCGTGCCGCACTGGCGTCGCGTGCAATCTGCTCCTTCAAGGCCTCGAACGATTCGAAGCGCCGCTCCGGGCGGATCTTGGTCTGGAATTCCACCCGGACCCGCTCTGCGTATATTTCCTCGGAAAAATCAAAAAGATGTACCTCCAGCAGGACACGCTCACCGCCAACTGTCGGTCTGATGCCGATATTGGCGACTCCGGCCTGAGACTTTCGGCCGGAGAAGTGTGCCCGGACTGCGTAGACCCCCCAGACCGGAATATTGTCATGTGGCAACACGATATTGGCGGTCGGAAAACCTATCGTCCTGCCCCGTCTGTCGCCATGAGCGACCCGGCCCTGAATGGCATAGCGATAGCCCAGCAGGTCTTCGGCAAGATCAAAGTCATCCTGCCTCAAGGCTTCCCGGATTCGGGTGCTGCTGACCCGCTCTCCCGCAATGATGTAGGTATCCACGGTACTGATACTGAAACCCCATCTTTCACCGAGTTCGCGCAGCAGGTGAACATCTCCTATACGTTTTCGACCAAAGCGGAAATCATCGCCAATGACGACGTGCCGGACCCCGAGCCCGTCGACGAGGTATTTCTTCACAAAATCTTCCGCCGAAGTCTGTGCCAGCGTCTGGTTGAAGCGAAGCGAAAACACCTGATCGACGCCGGCTTCCGTCAACTTTTCGATCTTGTCCCGCCAGCGCAGCAGACGCGGCGGGGCGTTTTGCGGACTGAAGAATTCGTGCGGATGCGGCTCGAAGGTCATTGCCGTAGTTTTGACGCCGAGCGCCTGGGCCTGCTCTTTGAGAAGACCCAACAAGCGCACATGACCCACATGAACGCCATCGAAATTGCCGATGGACACCACCGAGGGCCGGTGTCGTTCCTGAACATTATAAAAATCGCGAATCAGTATCATGCGGTGCTCAAGCTGAGTGTTACTGAAATGCCCACTCGGGTTGATCTTCTTCAATCACCTGGGCGAGAGGCCGGCGAAGCGAAAAGTCTTCTCCGTAATGCCGAAAGTATGCCAGACGCAGTTCAGGATGGCGCCAGCACAGATAACCATCACCGGTATCAAACCCCACCTCCCAAAGCCCCGTAACCCGAAGCCCAAGCCTTTGCACCTGAGAAATCCATTTCCTGACAATGCGCTCAAACTGATCCTGCAGTGGGCCCTGACGCGGGTCACAGTCCAGCAGCGATGTCATTCGCTCCTGGAAGGGGCCAAGCTCGTCGGATGCCGCCAGGGTCAGTTTCTTCAACACCGGCAAGACCTGTTTCGCCTCGGAGAGCGAGAACTGTCTTGTCTCGCCAGGGCGGCTGATCGCGGCAATGACTTCTGCTGATAAGGTCTCAGACGCGGTCATGGCCGCTCCAGGAGCCGATGCACGCGAAGACCCATCAGGTACAGCGAACTGAAATACAAAGCCGTACCTATCGCAATCCATAGCAGAAGATGACTTACCCGCTGTACGAGTGACGCCTCGAGCCACTCCCGTTGGTCACCCTGACCCAGATACAGGGCCAGTGACATCACTACCGTCGCCAGCAGCACGCGGATCAAAAAGCGCGGCCAACCCGGCCCCGCCGTGAAATGGCCCAACTGCTTCAGTTTCCGATACAAAAGCACGGCGTTGGCGAGCCCGGCAATACTGGTCGCGAGCGCCAGGCCGACGTGGGCAAGTTGCCACACCAATGTCACAGCGACGAGTGCGTTGATGACCATCGCAATCGCCCCGACTACAACGGGTGTGCGGGTATCCTTTCTCGCATAAAAACCCGGCGCCAGCACTTTAACCAGGACAAAACCTGTCAGACCCAGCGCAAATGCCGTAAGCGCGCGTGCCGCCATAACGGCATCCCCGCCGGAAAATGCGCCGTATTGGAAAAGCGTCACCATCAGCGGGAACGCAAGCACCGCCAGCGCAGCGGCGGCCGGCAGGCTAATCAGAAAAACAAGGCGCAGCGCCCAGTCGAGTGTTCTGCCGTAACTTTCCTCGTCCGACTCGGCCACCTGACGTGAAAGCATCGGCAGGATGACCGTCGCCAGCGCGACCCCAAAAACCCCCAGCGGAAACTCCATCAAACGATCGGAGTAATACAGCCAGGATACGCTGCCTGTCACCAGGAAAGAAGCGAGCACGGTATTGATCAGCAGGTTGATCTGGGCAATCGATACGCCGAATATCGCCGGCACCATCAAGCGCATCACCTGCCCGACGCCTTCCGAACCGGCTTTTTCATCGACGGTGTTTGCCCGGACCCGCGGAACGGGCAGCCGGCCGATTTTCTTCAGGAAAGGAAACTGAAAACCCAACTGCACCAGTCCGGCCAGCAGGACCCCGCCTCCGAGCGCGACCGCGGCATTTTGTGATTCGGGCACAAGGAGCAAGACCGTGCCAATCAGGCACAGGTTCAGGAGAATCGGGGTGGCGGCGGGGACGCCGAAACGGTCATGGGTATTCAGAATGCCCCCCGCCATCGCCACCAGCGAAATAAAGAACAGATACGGGAAGGTCAGGCGAAGGGTCGAGACTGTCGATTCGAACCGCAGGGGATCATCGATGAACCCGGGTGCCATTACGCTCACCAGCGCCGGCGCCCCGAGCACGCCGACTACGGCAAAAAGCACCAGGACGAGTCCAAGCCTCCCCGCCATCAGGTTGAGAAATGCGCGCGCCTGTGCCGGTGGGTAGCGGGTCTCAAACTCTGAATAAACAGGGACAAATGCAACGGAAAGCGCCCCTTCCCCGAAAATCCGGCGGAAGAAGTTGGGTATCCGGAAAGCGACGAAGAATGCATCGGCAAGCGCGCCGCTTCCCAGAAACTGGGCGAACGCGATATCCCGAATCAGTCCGGTGATCCGGGAGACGAAGGTCATCGATCCGACCGTGCCGACGTTTTTAATCATCAGAAAGCGCATGCTACGCCCTTAATGCCCTCCTCAAAAGAGCCCCATTGACAAAAGTGCTGTAATTCCCGATACTTCCGCGTCTTTTTTTACCGGAAGAAACCCTTGGCCAACTCAGCACAGGCACGAAAACGCGCCCGGCAGGCAGCAAATCACCGGGCCCGAAATATGTCGCAGCGCTCACATATGCGCACCGCGGTCAAACGGTTCAACCGCAGCCTCCAGGAGGAAGATACCTCGGCTGCCGAGACGGCTTACCGCGAACTGACCTCAAGCGTCGACCGTGCTGCGCGCAAAGGCCTTGCGCACCCCAACCAGGCGGCAAGACTCAAAAGCCGCCTTAACGCACGCCTCAAGGCGAAAGCCACGGCTGCTGCCTGATTCGCGTTTCACCCGCGGCCGGCGCTGCGCTTTAAAGCAGCACCATATTATCGCGGTGGATGAGTTCCGGCTCATCGATGTAACCCAGACGTTGTTCTATTTCAAGACTTGAGTGGCCGGCGATCTTCCGGGTCTCCGCTGCCGAATAGTTCACCAGCCCTCGCGCCATCAGCCTGTGGCCGCCTTCCGTAAGGCAGTCGACCAGATCGCCCCTCCGGAAGTCGCCCTCCGCCCGGGTCACACCCACAGGCAGAAGACTCCTGCCTGAATTCACCAGGACCTTTTCAGCGCCTGCGTCGATAAAGAGTCGCCCGCGCGACTGCATCCTGCCCGCTAGCCAAAGTTTTCTGGCCGCCATCCGCCCCGCAGCCGCCTTGAGGAAGGTGCCGGGAATCACCCCGTCGGGGATTCCCAGCAAGTGCTCGGGATTGCGCCCGGAGCAGATCACCGTCGATGCGCCCGACCTTGCGGCTTTCGCTGCCGCCTGGAGCTTGGTCAGCATGCCGCCCCGGCCGAGAACACCGCTCGGGCCTGCAAACTGCTCAAGGAAGGGATCCCCGGCGCTCCCTTCCCGGATCAGTTCCGCAGAGGGGTCGTGTTTCGGGTCCGCTTCATAGAGCCCTTCCTGATCGGTCAAAATGACCAGGTAGTCCGCTTCGACCAGATTGCCTACCAGCGCACCCAAAGAGTCGTTATCCCCAAACTGGATCTCTTCGGTGACCACGGTATCGTTCTCGTTGACCACGGGAATAATACCGAGCTCAAGCATTGACCGCAGTGCGCTGCGCGCATTGAGGTAACGGGTGCGGTCGTTAAGATCGGCGCTGGTCAGCAGGACCTGCGCTGTCTGGACACCGTGTTCCTCGAAAGCGCCCTGATACGCCCGGATCAGACCCATCTGACCGACCGCCGCGGCAACCTGCAGTTGATGCAGTTCATGGGGTCGACCGACCCATCCGAGCCGAACCAGACCCTGGGAGATTGCACCCGAGGAGACCAGGACCGGGTCAATGCCCTGCTTTTGCAGTCGCACGCAGACGTCGGCGAGAGAAGCGATCAAAGGCAGGTTAAGCCCAGCCTGCGGTTGGGCAAGCAGGGCGCTGCCGAGTTTAATCACCCAACGCTGTTTCGCCGCCCGCGTCTCGCTATCTTTTGCCACGCTCGTCATCCAGTTTCTGCCAGATCTTCTGGCACATCTCATCACACCCCGCGCCACTCACCCCGGAGATCAGGAACCAGGGGCCGCCCCAATCAAGGCGGGAAAGGGTTTCCTCACAGATCGCCGCCGCTGCTGCGCGCTCCAGGCAATCCGACTTGCTGAAGACCAGCCAGCGGTCACGACCTGCGAGCTGCGGATCGAATGTTTCAAGTTCTTTCACCACTACCTCCACCGCCGAGCGAGGCGGTTCGCTCTCATGGTCGCTGATATCGACAATGTGCAGAAGCAGCCGGGTACGGCGCAAGTGCCTCAGGAACTGTACCCCAAGGCCGGCTCCCTTTGCGGCACCTTCGATCAGTCCGGGAATATCGGCGACCACAAATCCTGCACCGGCCCCGATGTCCACCACGCCGAGGTGCGGGTACAGCGTCGTGAAAGGATAATCCGCGATCTTGGGTCGCGCCGCGGAGATCTTCGAGAGCAGCGTCGATTTACCGGCATTTGGCAAGCCCAAAAGACCCACATCGGCGAGCACCTGCAGCTCAAGCCGGACAGATAAGCGGTCGCCCTCAGCGCCGGGGATGGTTCTTCGGGGCGCCTGGTTTACCGACGACTTAAACCGAGCGTTGCCAACGCCGCCCCGGCCTCCTGCCGCGACCTTGAATTCCTGCCCATGGGTGTCGAGGTCAACAAGCAGTTCGTGCGTGTGTTCCGCAAACACCAGCGTTCCTGCAGGCACCGGAATAATGCAATTCTTGCCGGCCGCCCCGGTCCGGTTGCGGCCCGCGCCTCCCGTCCCGTTTCCCGCCGAGAATTTGCGCGTGAAGCGAAAATCGGCAAGCGTGTTGAGTTCAGCAGTCGCCCGCAGGATAACGTCACCCCCTCGGCCGCCGTCTCCGCCGTCCGGCCCGCCTCGAGGGACAAACTTTTCCCGGCGAAAACTTAAGCACCCATGACCGCCTTTGCCGGCCTGCAGGGTAATGACGACCTCATCGACGAATTTCATCTGACACCCTTTACTCGTAAAAAACCCCGCTCAGTTGGCGGGGTCTTTGCGAACCGCGGGGAGCGCTGCTAACTCTCCGTCAGCACGCTTACGGTTCGCCGGCTCTTCGGCCCTTTTATATCGAACTGCACCTTGCCTTCCGCCAGGGCGAACAAAGTATGATCCTTACCCAGACCGACATTAACCCCCGGGTGAAAGGCAGTGCCGCGCTGACGAACCAGGATGTTCCCCGCACGGACGGCTTCCCCGGCATACCGCTTTACGCCCAGGCGCTTGGACTCTGAGTCGCGGCCGTTGCGTGAACTGCCGCCTGCTTTCTTATGTGCCATTTCCGATAACCTCCAGCCGCTTGCTGGGCTTATTGCGTAATATCTGTCACCCGCAGTTGTGTGAAAGACTGACGGTGACCCTGGGTACGCCGATATTTCTTACGCCGCTTCATCTTGAAAACACGGATTTTCTTATCCCGCCCATGCGCGAGAATCTCTGCCTTGACACAGGCCCCTTCGATGACCGGGCTTCCGACGGATACCTGCTCGCCGTCCCCGACCATCAGCACCTGCGGCAGATCGACAACATCTCCCGGCTCGCCGGCGAGCTTTTCCACCCTGACGCTGTCGCCAACGCTGAGCCGATACTGTTTGCCACCTGTCTGAACTACTGCGTACATTTTTCTGTTCCGGAAATTCTGGTCCCGAATCAATCCTTTAGGCCTGGAATGATGGGTTGTATCAAGACTTTGAAGGGCGCGAATTTTAGGCGAAACCGTGACCTTGGTCAACGGAACGTGCTGAATTCTTAAAGGGACGCGGTATCATCCTCCCATGGGAACCGTATCTTCGATATCGAGCGCACACTCCGGCAGTCAGTCGCCAGCCGAACTCCTTGAGGCGATCCATTCCCTGATCAGCGAGGACATGGCCGCGGTGGATCACCATATTCAAAGCGAGCTCAAGTCCGATGTCGTCCTCATTGAGCAGATTGGCCACTATATCGTGGGCGCAGGCGGCAAAAGGCTGCGCCCCGTCACCCTGATCCTTGGTGCCCACACCCTTAGCTACCAGGGAACCGCACACGTTGATCTTGCGGCTGTCATCGAGTTTATCCACACGGCGACGCTGCTCCATGACGACGTGGTCGACGAGTCTGAATTGCGCCGGGGCCGTGAAACCGCAAATGATCTATGGGGCAATGCGGCTTCCGTTCTGGTTGGGGATTTCTTGTATTCGCGTGCCTTTCAGATGATGGTCGCGGTGGGCAACCCTAAAGTGATGGATATCATGGCGCAGACCACCAACGCCATCGCCCAGGGCGAGGTCATGCAGTTAATCAACAGCCACGACCCCGAGACGAGCGAAGCCGCCTACCTCGAAACCATCACGCGCAAAACAGCCCGGCTTTTCGAGTCTGCCGCCCGCCTGGGCGCCGTACTGGCCGATGCGAGCCCTGCAAGTGAGCGGGTCCTTGGAGATTTCGGTTTGAATCTGGGGATCGCTTTTCAGATGGTGGACGACGCGCTCGACTATTCCGCCAACGCCGAACAGATGGGAAAGAACGCCGGCGATGATCTCGCCGAGGGAAAGATCACGCTCCCGGTTATTTTCGCCTTGACCAGGGCTGAACCTGAAGAACGCCAAATGATAAGAAGTGCGATCGAATCAGGCAGCCGTGATGCCTTACCGAAAATTCGCGAGATCATTGAATCTACCGGAGCCCTTGCGTACACTTGCGCCCGGGCAGAGGAGCACGCGGCGGTGGCCCGTCAGTCGCTGGAGGCGCTGCCGGCTTCCAACTACCGCACCGCTCTTGGCCAGCTCGCAGATTTTTCGGTTTCCCGAACCTTTTAGCGCGAGCCGATTCCCATCAAGGATTCATTCGGGGTGTAGCTCAGCCTGGTAGAGCACTGTCTTCGGGAGGCAGGGGCCGGAGGTTCAAATCCTCTCACCCCGACCATTTTCTAATTTGTTTTCATAGGTTTAGCCTGTAGAGTATGAAAAACGATT